>NZ_JAHOOJ010000013.1:0-139536 GCF_019132535.1 Erysipelatoclostridium sp. DFI.2.3
AAAAGTTTATAAATTGCTTGAAAAATCTTCTTTTTGTCATGCATTTTTTTCAGAATACTCTTAATCCTATCAGAATGAGATAAAATAAAACCGCATCCTGTTTGTTTTCATCCTCTTAACTTAATGACATTGACATCACAGTACCCTTTTTTTGTTACCGGCTTTTAACAGGAACCGGGATATCACCTTATGAATGTTTATACGATGGCTGGAAACGGATGTAGGCATGCTTTACCAAAAACATGCCGCAATTCATGATGTATGAAATCCTTTGCATGTTTATCGAAAGCAGATTGCATTTCTACCCGATATATATATAGGAATTATTCATTACATTTGCTTATTGTACCCTTCCTACAGGCAATGTATTTGCAATTTCATGTATTCTTGGTTATGATTATAAAAAAGATGGGAGACTGAAATTATGCGTATGCTGTTTATTGAATATCCAACCTGCTCAACATGCAGGAAAGCAAAGAAATATCTGCAGGATGCCGGAATGGAGCTGGAAATCCGCCATATCGTTGAAGAAACACCTACTGTGGAGGAGCTTCGTGCGTGGGTAAAACAGAGTGGACTGGAATTAAAAAAATTTTTTAATACCTCCGGAAATGTTTACAAGGAGCTGAAGCTGAAGGATCGCTTGAAGGCGCTTAGCGAGGAGGAGCAGCTGAATTTACTTGCCGGCAACGGTATGCTGATCAAGCGTCCGCTGCTGATTTGTGAAAAAGGAATCGCGGTCGGCTTCAAGGAAGATAAATATAAAAATTTATGTTCAGAATAACAAATATGTGGTATATTGATGAAAAGGCATTGAGGTGATAAAGGTGATATTAGGTGAATCGTTGGAGGATTATCTGGAAACACTGCTGATCCTGGATAATGAAAACGGCAAGATCCGTTGTGTGGATGTGGCAAAAAAAATGGATGTTTCCAAGCCAAGTGTGAATAAGGCTATGAATGTATTAAAGGAAAAAGGACTTGTTCAGCAGGAAACCTATGGGGATATTCATTTTACTCCGGAGGGAAGAGAGCTGGCTGTCAAGGTGTATCAGCGTCATACGACTATTCGTTCCTTTCTGGAGGATGTACTTGGTGTTGCACCGGATACAGCAGAGGAAGAAGCCTGTCATATTGAGCATGTGATCAGCGAAGATACCTTCCAGAAAATCAAAAATTTCAAAAGATAGCGCTTTTTTATGAAAATGCGCTTTTTTTGTTGCATATTTTCATAAAACGGAATAAAATAGTATAGGACATCGGGATGTAGCACAGCTTGGTAGTGCGCTTGCTTCGGGAGCAAGAGGTCGCAGGTTCAAATCCTGTCATTCCGACCATTTCTGCTGATAAGCCTTTGAAAAAAGGCTTTTTTTTTCATAACATATGCTTGTCCATGGATAAGTCCTTTATCAGAAGACTTACATAGCGTTTTTCCCTAATCATGCAGTTGTGTAATTCTGTGCTTGGAAATAGCGCTGTAGCAGGAATCAAATCCGCATTTTCAAATTCAAGCAGTGTGTCTCATACATATCAATACCTGATACAGAGGCAAGGCAATCCTGATGTAATACATGCTGTACCCTGCTTACCAGTACAGTACCTGATGACTGCTAAAAAGGTAGACGACTTTTAAAAATCGTCTACCTTTTTAGAATACTTCTATCAAAAGCAACAGCAGGTAGGATGACTCATGCGCGAAAGGTTTTCTCTTATGCACATGACAGCATTTTCTTTATCAGCCGCTCTTTCCATCTGTTGGATAGGTGACTTTCTTTTTTTACAATTTAAGATGTCCATCAGCTGCATATATACTTATTTTAAAAATAATTCCTCATAATTTTTCCGCAGCTGCTCTGCCGCCAGATCTTTCTCCACCGCTTTGATTTCACACAGCTTGTCAAATGTATATCTGACATACATCGGCTCATTCTGCTTGCCCCTGAACGGATGCGGCGTCAGATAGGGACTGTCAGTTTCCACAAACAGCCGGTTCAAAGGAAGCGCTTCTGCCGTTGCCGGAGCCCCTCTTGAGTTTTTAAATGTAAGCGGCCCGCCAAAGGATATATAAAAACCGATTTTTATCAGCTCCATAGCCACTTCCTTACTTCCGCTGTAGCAATGCATGATCCCCTTCAGCGGACCCATATCCTTCAGAATGTCCAGCGTATCCTTCGTTGCCTCTCTCATATGAATAAGAATCGGTTTGTTGTATTTTTGCGCAAGCCTGATCTGCCGGATAAAGCCGGTCTTCTGATCCTGCGGCTTTACATCATCCCAATGATAATCCAGTCCGATTTCACCGACTGCGATAAGGCGCTCCTGTTTCAGCAGCTCCTCCAGCCGCTCATAATCGGCTTCCTGAAAAGCGTACAAATCGTTCGGATGAAAGCCCAGTGCGATATCAAAGCGCTCCGGTTCGCGCTCCTTTAGCTGCTGTGCACGCTCATATTCTGTAAAGTCCGTACAGATGATGAGCATTTTTTCTATACCTGCCTGCCTTGCATTCTCCAATACCTCGTCAATGCGCTCATACAGGGCATCACAGGTGATATGACAATGTGTATCGATCAATGTATTCATAACATTTTTTCCTCCTGCTTATTTTCCCAGACAGAAATTGGAGAATAAGGTGTCGAGTAAATCCTCACGATGGACTTCCCCGAGTATCTCCTTTAAGGCTGTATAGGCTTCCTGTATATCGATAGCAACGATATCCAGCTCCATTTTCGACTTCATGGCAGCAAGCGCCTGCCGCATACAGCTCTCTGCCTTCATCATTAAAGAAATCTGGCGCTCATTTTGCAGCAGCGGCTCCTGCAGTACCAGCTGATGACCGTCGAACAGTTCATGTATCTTTGCCATCAAAGGCTCAATCTCACCACTGGCTGCGGATATGCATATGCCCTCACAGCGATGGGAGATATCGGTTTTATTGTATACGATGATACGCGTCTTATCCTTCGTCAGCTCCAGCAGCTCCTCATCCTGCGCATCCAGTGCATGGCTGCTGTCCAGTACGACGATTACAAGCTGTGCCTCGGAAATTGCCTGTAAGCTTCGCCGGATACCGATTTGTTCCACAACATCCTCTGTATCCCGTATTCCTGCCGTATCAATCAGATTCAGAGTCAGTCCCTGCAAATGGATATGTCCTTCCACTATATCGCGTGTTGTTCCTGCGATATCTGTCACAATCGCCTTCTCTTCCTCAAGCAGCGCATTCAAAAGGCTGCTTTTCCCGACATTCGGCTTACCGACAATTGCTGTTTTGATGCCCTCCTTCAACAGCTGACCGCTCTGTGCACGGTCCAGAATTTGCCGGATACGCATCATCCACTCCTCAGCCTTTGGCTGAATGATTTCGCTGCTCAGCTGCTCCACATCATCATACTCCGGATAATCGATGTTTACCTCAATGTTTGCGATAATATCCAGCAGATCCTGAATCAGGGGCTCCAGCAGCTTTCTGACGCTTCCGCGAATACCCTGCACAGCCATGCGTGCATTTTCATCGGTATCTGCCTGTATCATGTCATTCACAGCTTCTGCCTGCGTCAGATCAATCCGGCCGTTTAAGAAAGCACGCTGTGTAAATTCACCGGGATTCGCAAGACGTGCGCCATGCGCAAGACACAGCCGCAGAATTTTCTTTGTGATAAACCGTCCGCCATGACAGTTTATTTCTACGATATCCTCACAGGTAAAGGTCTTCGGTGCACGAAAAACACTGACAAGCACCTCATCAATCAGTTCATCGTGCTCCTGATCATAAACATAGCCATAGCTGATCGTATGGCTTTTTTTCTCTCCTACATTAAAATTCAGAATGCTGTCCGCAATCGACAAGGCATCCGCTCCACTCATTCGGATGATGGAGATTGCCCCATCCACTGCCGCTGTGGAGATTGCGGCTATTGTATCATTCAACATAAAAACACCTGCCATTTACTACGTAATTGTATCACAAAAAGACGAGAAAAAAAGGTTATTTACTCAATAACCCTTTCGTCCTACTGATCACTGTTCATGCAGTCTGCCGAGGTTTCCCCATCCCGGCTGCGCGCGGAATTGTGAATACGGCATTTCAGCCGATACACCAGGAACAGGAATATTGCGTAGCCGGTGGCAGCCAGCGCCAGTATTGTATAATAATATGCAGATGGCAAATGAAGGTATCGGGCACTGAGATAGGCGAGCAGGTACACACCGGGTACGATTGCCATGAGCCAGCATGCAAGGCTGGTAAGACTTGTCGCAAACTTCATGAAACCAGCTCCTTTTACAATGCATACTTCCACCGAATGGGACGAACAGCAGAAGCTCTTCCATACCTATGATGATAGTATCCACCATCTAACACTTATATGATAATTTTATCCGTCTGCTGAAACAATTACAATGTATCGAACGGCGGTCAGAAGCTCCGTGAATGGTGAGATAAAAAGACAGGGAATGCATGCATTCCCTATCTGCTTTTTAACAGCTCTTTTCTCCATTCCGGGACTGCTTCCACAGCAGTCCAATACTCACGCAGGGCAGTGATTTTCCCTCCCTGTATTGTGAAGAAACCAATGGCAAGAAAGGATACTTCCTGTCCCTTCACCATTGTTTCACTTATAATCATATCCCCTGTTTCATAGCATTTCAGAACATCTTCCTCCCATTCTCCGGGATAGGCTTCATTTACAGCTATAAATTCATCAAGGGTAAAGACTTCCTCCGTATTGGGCCATGTAATTTCTGCAGTATCACAGAACAACTCTCTTACATCTTGAAAACGCAGCTCATGTATTGCATTCCAGTAAGCATGTACGATGCTTTGCATTCTATGCTCCTCCTTTCATCGTTATCTTAGAAAGGATACATTCGCATACAGCGCGAGACATGCTTTACCTGATCCTCATTTTCATACCAGTGCAGGCTTTCATTCATGGTCTTCCACCTCCCGGATCCTTCCTAGATCCATTGAATAGAACTGACAATCCTTTGTCCGATGCAAAAAGCCGTACTCAATCAGATAGCGGCGCAGTGATACAAAATCCTCGAATATCTGCTTTAAAAAGGCATTGATTTCCTCTTCGCTGTATACCTGATGCGGCTCCAGAAATTCACAAATTTTTCGTAGTATGATGATTTTCTTTTTTTCCTTAGCCGGAATCTGCTTTAATTTCAGCGGATCGATAGAGAGTGTCATCGTCTTCAGCACCTGCTCCTCATCCTCACTGGTTGCGACATAGCGCTCATCCACCTGTGCGGCATGGTCATGCACCTCCAGCAGATTATCCATCATACCCTCCACCGATAGCTCATATAGAGCCAGATACATTTTCGCCTGTCTTGCTTTTTCTCGGAAAACAAAGCGCTGATGGCGGACGGTTGACGCACTTGTACTTGTCAGCGAGGCTATTTCCTTATCGGTTTTCCCTTCATGAATATACTGCAGGAGCTTTTTCTGCACATCGGTCAGACTGCAGGATTTCTTATCCAGCTGCAGCAGCTGTTCAAACACAGAACCATGCTCCTTTTGTATATGCATCTGCACCGCCTTTTCGGCACGGTAAAAATGCCCGTTTATCGGAAAAATTTCACCATCCTCAAACACTGCATCGCAAAAATTACAATGGTAAAAATTACGTTTGTCCTTTGTATATCCGTTTTTTATTTCATCCAGATTTTTTTCTCTTGTTATTTTCATATTTCATCACCTGTCAAGCAACTGCATATGAAATATTATACCATACTTTCTCAGTTTGCGATATGATGATGAAATACCGGTGTGGAAGAGTCAATGACACGAAACTCATAACCCTGCGACAGCATACTTTTCAGAATCGTAGGAAGCGCCTCTACCGTTGCCTTGTTTCCGGTTCCATCATGCATCAGAATCATTACCTCTTTTTTATCCCTGATTTCCTTTAATGCCGTATTGATCAGTGAATCACTGCCTACATAACAGTTTCCATCCCCGTTGGAAGCATTCCAGTCATAGTATTCATACCCTTTTTGCGTTACAGAAGCTGCCAGCGTACTCATAATGCCGCTGCTGTACTTTCTGGATACCGTATTGCTGGTGCCTCCTGGAAAGCGCAGGATATTCACCTTATGTCCCGTCTGTTTTTCAATCAGCGCATTCGTTTTATTGACATCCTCAAAATACGCCTCCTCACTGGAATAGATTTTGCCATAATCATGGGAGAAGGTATGAATACCGATCGCATGCCCCTTAGCATCCGCTTTCTTAATCAGGTCGTAATACTCCGGATTGCTTCCCGTCACAAAAAACGTAGCCTTGACATGGTAGGTATCCAGAATATCCAGTACCTCCTGTGTGTGCTTACTGGGACCGTCATCAAAGGTTAAATACGCAACCTTTTTTTCTTCCACCTTGGCGACTGCAGCACTATCCTGCTCCATCGGGAAATATTTCTGGGCCCAGAAAAAAGCAACCCACATCAGTGCAAGAAATGCCACACTGCTTAAAATCACATCACGCCATACTTCTTTTCTCATATAATCACATCCTCTCTGTTAGCTTTCCCCGGGAATGTGCATCTTATAAGGGATATGGCAAAACATTCACGCAGGTGATGGAAACGTGATATAATGAATTACAAAAGGAGGGGTCTTTTATGCTGTATGACAATCGCATAGCTGCCGCATTTCTGGAAGGAAGACCTGTAACAGAGGAAAAGCATTTTTACCTGCTGCAGGAGTACAAGGAGGCTGATCCGAAACGAAGGGATATCGTACAGGAGCTGGACTCACAGCTGGAAAGCATCGTAGAAGAATTTCCGACCTTTAACAAGGAGCTTTTTGAGGCTGTTTTTCCCAATTACAGGGAGCAGCTGGAGACTGTCTGTATCATGGCGGTTGTCGGCACAAAGGAAAACCGCATTGTGAAATCAGAGGAAGGGCTTTGTATCCTGATTGATCTGATTCATATTGCTGATTATACCCGTATCGTTTCACAGATGACCTATATTTTGCAGAATTATCTGACCTTCGAGCTATCAAAGTATCTGATTCAGAAGCAGTTCCCTGTACGTTCCCGTAAATATCTCAGCCTGCTAAACCATCTGGCATTCACAAACGGTCTTGCGAATTATCTGGCATGGAATGCTTCCTGCAGCAGCTATAAGTTTTATACACAGAAATATGAAGCGCATAAGGAGCGTGCCTTCGGTCTTCTTTCACAGGCGCTGCAGGTGGAAACAAAAGCCTTACAGCATAAGATCCTGGTCAGTGCCGTGACACAGGTATTCTGGAATCAGTTCCCCTCTGTCGCAGGCATGTTTTATTTTGATGATATTTATCGTGACCTTGGCAAAGAAGGCATTGTTCTGTTGTATAGACACGGACCGAAAAATTTCATTCAGACGATATTTCATGAGTGAGGGAATGATATGATGATAAAGATTTTATCAGGCGACATTACAACCCTGCAGGTGGATGCCATCGTGAATGCAGCCAATGTTTCCCTGCTTGGGGGAGGCGGTGTCGACGGAGCAATTCATCATGCTGCCGGACCTGAGCTTTTAGAAGAGTGCCGTACCCTTCACGGGTGCAAGACAGGAGAAGCAAAAATCACAAAGGGATATCGGCTGCCTTGTTCCTATGTAATTCATACACCGGGTCCGATATGGCAGGGTGGAAATCATGGGGAATGCGAGTTGCTGGAAAACTGCTATCGAAGCTGTATGAAGCTGGCGAAGGAGTATCATATAACCTCCATCGCTTTTCCTGCCATTAGTACCGGCGTATATCACTTCCCCTTGGAACAGGCTGCCCGCATTGCCATCCGGACAATACTGGAAGAAAAGGAAACCTGTATAAAGATTGTTTATCTGGTATGCTTCGACGAGATTACACGTCAGATATATGAAGCCGTACGAAGCGAATACGATATTTGATTTTATGAAAACAGAATTCCCTTTGACGAATTTGTACGTACATGATAAAATCAAGTAGGTGATGACAATGTCAAAATACGAAGCGATTTACAGGGATATATTAGGAAGAATTGATCAAAATCTCTATGCAGCCGGAGATACGCTTCCCGGTGAATATGAGCTTATGAAAATCTATGAAGCATCCAGAGATACCATTCGAAAAGCGTTGCTGCTGCTTGCACAAAACGGATATATACAGAAATCCAAGGGAAGAGGAAGTATTGTTCTGGACCGACAGCGCTATGACTTTCCAGTTTCCGGTGTTGTCAGCTTTAAAGAGCTTGCCGATAAAATGGAACAGGATGTGCAGACAAAGGTGATTTGTCTTGAAAAAACTCATCCGGATGCCCGTATCCGGCAATTATTTCATATGAGCCCGGAGGATGAAATCTGGCTTGTTCAAAGGGTTCGGATCATTGACCATGAAGCCGTTATTCTGGATACGGATATACTGGATGCTTCTATTATTCCGGAGCTGAACGAAGAGATTCTGGAACAGTCATTGTACTCCTATATCGAAGATACCCTGCATCTGAAAATCGCCTATGCGGAAAAGGAAATCACATGCCAGAACGTGAGCGGTCTGGATACGAAGGTTCTGGATATGAAACAGTATGATATGGTTGTGAATGTGGAGTCCTGCTCATATCTTGATGATGCACGAATCTTTCAATATACCAATGCAAGACACCGCCCGGATAAATTTCGATTTAAAGATTTCGCAAGACGCGTAAAATTAGCATAATAGCATGAGCCGGCAAATTGCCGGCTTCTTTATTTGAAATACCATTACCGAATAGACGGCTACCTGCTGCATATGTTCTTTTACAGAAATGAATAATTATTTAAAAAAGATATTGACAGACATGTACGTACAAGTTATACTGTTGTTGTATTTAGATGTACGTACATGTTTAAGGAGGAGCTTATGGAAAAGTTTCAGGAAGATGTAAAAAAACTATTGCTATACGTCGGTGGTAAAGAGAACATACAGGCCGTTTCTCACTGTGTTACCAGAATGCGATTTGTACTGGAAAAGCCGGAGCTGGCAGATGTTGCGGCAATCGAATCCCTTCCCAGTGCAAAGGGGACATTCACACAATCCGGTCAGTTTCAGGTCATAATCGGAAATGAGGTCAGTGAATTTTACAATGCATTTACGGCTTATGCAGGCATTGAAGGAGTTTCCAAGGATTCACTGAAAAGCTCTGCAAAATCAAATCAGACAGTATTACAGCGAATGATGGGTGCTCTTGGAGAAATCTTCGCACCTCTGATCCCGGCATTGATCTGCGGCGGTCTGATTCTCGGATTTCGCAATATCATAGGCGAGATTGCGATGTTTGACGGACAGACACTCGCCCAAGCCTCACAGTTCTGGAATGGCGTATACAGCTTTCTATGGCTGATTGGTGAAGCCGTCTTCCACATGCTGCCGGTGGGTATCGTCTGGTCCATTACTAAAAAAATGGGAACAACACAGATTCTTGGAATCATCCTTGGGCTAACCCTTGTTTCTCCGCAGCTGTTAAACGGCTTCCAGGTAGCCGGAACCGAGGCTTCCGCTATTCCTGTATGGAATTTTGATTTCACACAGATTCAAATGATTGGCTATCAGGGGCAGGTAATCGCAGCCATGATGGCAGGCTTTGTCCTCGTATATCTTGAAAAATTCTTCCGTAAGCACTGTCCTGCTGTCATTTCTATGATTGTTGTGCCGTTCTGTTCACTGATCCCGGCAGTTGTTATTGCTCATACTCTGGTTGGACCTGTAGGCTGGACAATAGGAAATGCAATTGCGGATATTGTCTATAACGGACTAACCTCCAGCTTTGGCGTTTTGTTTGCCGCGGTATTTGGGCTGATCTATGCGCCAATCGTTATGACCGGCTTACATCATATGACGAATGCAATTGATACAACGCTGACGAATATGTTTGGCGGTACAATTCTCTGGCCAATGATTGCATTATCCAATATTGCGCAGGGATCCAGTGTTCTTGCAATGGCAGTTCTTCAGAAAAAGGATGAAAAAGCACAGCAGATCAATATCCCGGCCCTGATATCCTGCTATCTCGGTGTTACAGAACCGGCTTTATTTGGTGTCAATCTGAAATATGGCTTTCCTTTGATTTGCGGCATGATCGGTTCTGCAGCTGCAGCAGTGATATCTGTAGGATGCGGGGTGCAGGCCTTCAGCATCGGTGTCGGCGGTTTACCGGGCATCATTTCCATAAAATCACAATTTTGGCTGGCATTCCTTGCAGCTATGGCAGCGGCGATTATCATTCCGTTTGTTTTGACTCTGCTTGTTGAAAAAAAGAAACTGCAGCAAAAGGAAGCTGCTGTCATCGTCTCGGCCGAAGAGGAAAGCTTCCATTCACCAATGAGCGGTATATGTATGCCGATGGAAGAAGTAGAGGATCAGGCATTTGCATCCAAAGCTATGGGTGACGGCTTTGCAGTAGAATTACAGGATACCCGTGTTCTGGCTCCGTTCAGCGGAACCATCATGGTCGCATTTCCGACCGGCCACGCCTACGGTATCAAGGCAGATAACGGAAAAGAGGTTCTGATTCACATTGGTATGGATACTGTGGAATTAAATGGAGAAGGCTTCCACCCGCACGTAAAGGCTGGAGATGTCGTAAAACAGGGTGACGTACTGGTTGATGTAGAGTTGGATGTTATCAAAAGGAAAGGAAAATCTCTTGTTTCTCCAGTGGTATTTACGGACGGGACAGCGATCACACTTGAAAAACAGCACGAAAAGATAGCAGCTGGTGATGCTCATATCATCACATACAAATAGGAGGGCAGTATGAATTTTAAAGAGAAAACAGTATATCAGATTTATCCAAAATCCTTTCAGGATTCCAATGGAGATGGATGGGGCGATTTACAGGGTGTCATTTCCAGACTCGATTATCTGCAGAAGCTTGGTATTGATTATATCTGGTTTAATGCAATGTTTGTATCGCCGCAACGGGATAATGGCTATGATGTAGAAGATTATCGAGCAATCGATCCACGCTATGGAACTATGGAGGATTTTACTGAATTATGCAGGGAAGCAAAAAAGCGTGGCATTGATATCATGCTGGATATGGTGTTCAATCATGCTTCAACGCGGCATGTCTGGTTTCAGAAGGCTTTAAAGGGCGAAGAGAAATATAAAGATTACTTCTTTTTCCGCAAAGGAAAAGCAGATGGCAGTGCTCCGAATAACTGGAATTCAAAGTTTGGCGGTCCTGCATGGGAATATGTCAAGGAGCTGGATGAGTACTATCTGCATCTGTATGATGTCACACAGGCTGATCTAAACTGGGACAATCCGGAAGTCAGAAAAGAACTGGCTGATATCGTCAACTTCTGGCGCAGTAAAGGGGTTCATGGATTCCGCTTCGATGTAGTTAATCTTGTATCAAAAGGCTCCTTCGAGGATGATCCAAACCTCTTTGACGGCCGGCAGTTTTACACGGATGGTCCACACATACACGAATATTTGAAAGAACTGAATCTGAACAGCTTTGGCAAGGATGAAGACAGTATGACGGTTGGTGAGATGAGTTCAACAACCTTAGAGAATTGCACACGTTACTCAGGAAGTGACGCCCATGAGCTGACGAGTGTATTTACCTTCCATCATCTGAAGGTAGACTATAGAAACAAAAAGAAATGGGAGCTGATGCCGTTTGATTTCATCGAGCTAAAGCAGCTCTTGAATGACTGGCAGACAGGTATGCAGGAAGCAGATGCATGGAATGCCTTATTCTGGTGTAATCACGATCAGCCCCGTGCGCTTTCAAGATTTTGCGATGATAAAAACTATCGTATAGAAGCCGCTAAAATGCTGGCTACTGTGCTTCACTGCATGCGGGGGACACCGTATGTATATCAGGGTGAGGAAATCGGTATGACCAATGCATATTTCCATGATATATCACAATATCGCGATGTAGAAAGTACAAATTTCTATGATATTCTTAAGAAGGAAGGGCGCAGTAAGGAAGAAATCCTGCATATATTACAGGAACGCAGCCGGGATAATGCAAGAACACCAATGCAATGGAACAGCAAGCAAAATGCAGGCTTTACAGATGGTACTCCATGGCTGTCAGTAATCGATAACTATAAAACTGTCAATATTGAAAATGCACTACAGGATGAAAATTCCGTATTTTATCATTATCATAAATTGATACGCATGCGGAAAGAGTATAAGGTGATTCAGGATGGCCTGTATATTCCATTACTGCAGGATCATAAGACAATCTTTGCATACAAACGCAAAGGAGAGGAAGGAGAACTGATTGTACTCAGCAATTTCTATGCAGAAGCTGTACGTGTGGAAATAAAAGAAAATCTGACAGATTATGTGCTGTTGTTAAGCAATTATAAGGACAGTAAAGCTGACAAGTGTATCACACTTCGTCCTTATGAATCTGTCATATATTATAAAGCAAGCTAGTGCAGATAAGCCATGTGAGTGATCGCATGGCTTTTTGATGCGCTTTTTATTCATACAGCTGTCATGGTGAAAGGAAAAGAGTGACGATATATCTTATATTTCAATGAAATTCCAATTTATAGGGTTTAAAGACATCTTTTAAATAAGCAATTCTATCGTTTCATTACCATATATCAAAATCTGATTTTCGATCATGGCTCACACTTTCAAAAAAGACAATTTTTTAAGTTTCGAAAGCATCTGGGGATTTCACGAAAAAATCACTCTATGAAGAACACTATCCATCAGTTATGTAAACCCGATTGTTGCCAAATACATACAAGGTGTTAACACATTCTTCATATGAATGCTCACTTAGTGAAACAAACAATGATGAAGCCTGTTACAGACCCATACTGTCAATTCCAATAAACAGCTTGAAAGAAGGATATACCTCCATATAAAAATCACATCCTATGCCACTATCCTGAAGTTCCCTGGTTGATCGTGATATATACACAGAGCAATTGACACATCACCTTATAAGATCAGTTATAAAACCAATCTCAAACAATTATTCTGTCTTACCCATATTAAGTGATTTCACAGGAATAGAAAAAAGCAGCACGATATCCAATTGATACCGTACTGCATGTTAATAATTATTCGGTGATGCCTCACTTGCGGATCCGTGTTCCTTCTCCGTCTTGATTTCAAAATGTATCATCAAGGACAGAAGTGCACGCAGCAGAATGATGGCTCCCAGAATATAGATTTCCGAAAAGCTTCTGACGAGTACCGTCTTCAGTATTTCGGCACCCATTTTAAATTCCAAACCTAATGCCAGAGCATTTGCCAGTTCGATACGGATCGGATAATGTTTATGGGTAAACAGCGCTTTGATATAGTGATAAAACGCCTTCAGTGATCCGATGGTTATCACAACGATACCGATGATTTCCAAAATGGATACAATCTCCGGCAGCATGAATTCTATGAAATGTTCCAGCATACAGTTTCCTTTCTATGTAGGCTTACTCTGCGTATTTCGCAACGATTTCGCTGACTGGTCTGCTTTCTTCCACAGCCTTGATAACCTGTCCTAAAACAGGTCCTACAGACAATACCTTCATCTGTGGGTACAATGCAGCCTTGTCATCCTGAGGAATCGTATTGGTACATACGAATTCTTCCAGATTCGCAGCCTTCAAGCGATCGATGGCCGGCCCGGAAAGAACGCCGTGCACACAGGATGCATATACAGCAGTAGCGCCTTTGTCATACAGCATCTGGATACCTGCAGTCAGCGTCCCTGCAGTATCCACAATATCGTCTACCACGATAGCGATTTTGCCATTTACATCCCCAATGATGTTCATAGCCTCTGCCACGTTTGGTTTCGGACGACGTTTATCAATGATTGCTAATGGAGCGTGAAGAATTTCCGCAAGTCTTCTCGCACGAGTAGTTCCGCCATGGTCCGGTGATACGACCACAACATCTTTCAGATTCAGGCTCTTGAAATACTGACCGATAATACAGATGGCGGAGATGTCATCTGCAGGAATATCGAAGAATCCCTGAATCTGCGTTGCATGCAGTTCCATGGTAATGACACGGTTTGCCCCTGCCCGTTCCAGCAGATCCGCAACCAGTTTGGATGTGATCGGCTGTCTCGGTTTTGCCTTGCGATCCTGACGTGCATATCCGAAATATGGCATAACGACAGAAATATGACCGGCACTGGCACGTTTGCAGGCATCAATGGCAATCAGTACCTCCATGATATTGCTGGAGACAGGTGCACATGTGGATTGAACGATGTAGACGTTTTTCCCGCGCACGGACTCCCCTAATTCTACCATGATTTCCCCGTCGGAGAAGTGCTTTACATCACACTGACCCAAAGGTATCCCTAATTCTCCCACGATTTCATTTGCTAGCTCAACGCTTGAAGTTAACGCAAAAACTACTGTTTTGTTTTCCATTGTTCTACAATCCTGTTCCTTTCCTATTTGTTCTTGTAAGTTGTTCCGAATCCCTTTTTAATGGACTGTCGTGCTCTGGCAATCCCCATATCACCGTCATCTACAGAATCCGTGATCGTAGAGCCTGCCGCAAGCAGAGCATTCTCACCGATGGTCACAGGCGCAATCAGGTTACAATTACTTCCGATAAACGCACCGTCATGTACCGTTGTGCGGAATTTGTGCTTGCCGTCATAATTGACTGTAACCACACCGCAGCCGACATTGATTTTCTTACCAAAGTCGGAATCTCCGATATATGTCAGGTGGGCGCATTTGGAGCCATCACCAAAGTGAGAGTTTTTAAATTCCACAAAGTTCCCAATACGGCAGTCTTCGCAGATTTCTGTATTGTTTCTTAAATGAGACATCGGCCCCACCGTGGAACGGTTTCCAACACTGCTTTCAACGATCTTGCTGCTGTCAATCGTTACATCATCACCGATTACAGCATTGCGCAGGAACGAGTTCGGTAAAATCACAGTATTCTTACCAATGACAGTTTTCCCCTGAATGTGTACGTTGGGATAAATGACCGTATCCTCACCAATCACAGCATCCACATCAATGTATGTGTTATCCGGATCGATAATCGTTACCCCTGCACGCATGTGTGCTTCATTTACATGACGCTTCATCCATGCATTTGCTTTCGCTAAATCCACACGGTCATTGACACCCATGGCTTCCTTTGGATCATCCACAATCATAGCATTGACACACAGATCTTTTTTATTAAAAATTTCCACAAGATCTGTCAGGTAGTATTCCTGCTGTGCATTGCTGTTGGTGATTTCCTTCAGACCTTCAAACAGTGCCTTGTTATTGAAACAGAAAATTCCGGTGTTGATCTCTTTTACTTCCAATTCTTCTTCACTGCAATCCTTTGCTTCAACAATCTTCTCGACCATGCCCTGTGCATTTCGAATAATTCTGCCGTAGCGTTCTCCATCCGGCAGCACACTCGTCAGTACGGTACAAGCGGCATCACGGTTGCTTTCAAATACTTTTTGAATCGTTTCCTTCTGAATGCAGGGGCCATCACCGTTAACAACAATGGTATCTCCATCCAGACCTTCCAGAACACTTGCCTGCATGACAGCGTGTCCGGTTCCTAACTGAGGCTGTTGAATAGCATACTCTACAGAATCCTGCAGATATTCCTTTACACTTTCAGCACCATGTCCAACCACAACAACAATGCGTTCCACTCCGCTTGCTTTCAGGGTATCAACAATATGTCCAATCATCGGTTTGTTTAAGACGGGATGCATCACTTTGTTCAAAGCTGACTTCATTCTTGTGCCTTTTCCGGCAGCTAAAACAATAGCAGATTTCATAAAAACATACCTCCGTTACTATTTTATCAAAAAGTGACAGTAAAAAAAAGGCTAAGTGCCTATTTCCTATACGTTTTATGGACGAATTGTAAGGTTTCACCGTGAATTAAGGAAAAAGCATACAATCACAGCAAAGAATGGAGGAAACAGCATGCTCCCGTATACTTTACCATCATGCAAATTGGATTTCGGACACCGGAATAATGAAATATGCCGGAAATGATTACAATATGTGAATAGTTGTGCTATCATAACCGTGTTGATGGGAGGTTACCTTATGAACAGACAGATTCTGTTTTTCGATATAGACGGTACTTTGGTGGATAGTACCACGCATATTGTTCCTGCATCCACCAGAGCCGCATTGCAGAAGCTGAAGAAGGCCGGCCATATTCTATGCATTTCTACCGGACGATCTCTGCAATCTGTAACAGACGGTCACTTTGATGAGCTGATTGACTGGGACATCTTTCTCTGCAATAACGGACAGGCTATTTACAATCACGACAAAAGCCTTCTGCATATGACACCGATTCCAAGAGAAAGCGTCGAGGCCTGCATTCAGGCTGCGGAAACGCAGGAGGCTCCGCTGCTGATTATGGGAAAGAAGCAGATTCTTACCCGCAAGCCGAATGCATACGTGATTACCTCTGCAGAATTCTTTAAGGAATCCATACCGGATGTGGAAGCATATGACGGCAGTGATGTCATTATGATGATTGCCTATGGTCCTATGGGATATGCCTATGAGGAATATATGGCGATACCCAGCGTTGATGTTATGATCGGGCAGTCGACCTATGCAGATGTTGTGCTGAAGGGCTTTAGCAAGGCGATCGGTATCCGCTTTATTCTTGATCATTTTCAGATGCAGGACTATCTAGCCTTTGGAGATAGTTTGAACGATGTGGAAATGCTGCAGCATGCACGAATCGGAGTCGCAATGGGAAATGCCCATGAGGAAGCGAAGCGCGCTGCCGACATCATCACAAGGGATGTATCCGAGGATGGCATATATCATGCATTGCGGCAGATGAGGCTGCTGGATTTATAATCCCCTGCATTATGACAGCTTGGTTATCCAGGCTGTTTTTTTACTCCCTTCCGCATTTCATCCTTTTTCCGTTAGAAGGTCAATTTACCGTTTAATGCAGAACTAATCATAAAAAAGCAGCTGTGTTTGTGCAGGACAGACAACAGATGCCTTGTTACATATATGCTGCAGAAATGCAGAACTATTCTTTTTACATGTCTAACACGAATATAGCAGTGCTATTCCTGACGGCAAGGAAAGAACAGCTCTACAACAAATTCCGTATCATCATTTTCATATAAAAAGCTGCCATTCATCCCTTTCATGATCTTATTAACGCTTTTCAGACCAATCTGGGTGCTTTCCTCCCGGGATGCGTCCTTTTTCTTACGATTTTTTAACCGAATCAGCACATTCCCCTTCTCCACCTGTAAAGAAACAGTCACAATGTGTTTATCCCCATATTTTCGGATATTGGAAAATACATTATCAAACACACGCATCAGCATGGCTTCCTCCCCCATGATTTTCCAGCTGCCCCTTTCAAATTTTGTCAATATCTCGAATTTCTGTTCACGCAGCTCCTCGCAATAGAACTCCAGCATATTCAGTACCGCCTGCTCCTCTATGGGATGCAGCTGCAGCTCCTCATCACGGGAATACACAAGGAAATGATTAAACAGCTTATCTGACATATCCTTGATCTGTTCGGCCTTCTGCCGGCTTTTTCGAATATAGTCATCCCTCGCTGCATCACTCTTATAGATTTTCATTTGAAGAATATCCAGATATCCAAGCAGAGAGGTGAGCGGTGTACGAAGATCATGTGACATGGCTGTAACAAGCTCCTGATTGGCATTGCGTGCTTCTTCTTCCTTCAGCATATTATCATACAATGCATTGCGCAGATGATTCAGCTGCCGGGCAAGATCCGTCAATTCATCATTTCCCTTGTAAATGATCGTATGGTGAAAATCACCGGCTTCAATCAGCTGCATTTCCTCTTCGATACTGAGGACATATTTCATTTTGCGGTGTACGAACTGCATAATCACTACAATGAACAGCAGGATTGAAGCAACTGCCGCCACAATGAGAAACCGAATCATGAAGGAAAGACCGATAAAGGAATAGACAACAAGATAGGCTTCACCATCATGAAATTTCAGCGTATATTCCTGATCGTCCGGCTCATACAGATTCAGCCAGAAGGACATGGTACCCACATATGCCTGATCCTCCATCGTACTGAATGATGTTTCACTCAGCGTATCCTCATCATCATACAGATACAGCGTGAGATCCTTGTATTTTCTCATTTCCCGTTTGATGGCTTTTTTATTCTTTTTCGAAATATCCTTTTTCGTTATCGTATCCTGCAGGGTCTGAATCTGTTCACTCGTTTCCTTCTTTACTGCCTCTTCACCGACAGCCAGATGAAACATACGATACCGGTTAAAAAATAAAAACCCGAACAGTGATGCGGAAACAACTGCCGCCAGTATAACGATACCGATAAATTTCAGGCTTAGCTTGGAGATATGCTTTTTTCTTGTTCCGACAGGGCTTTTTTTCTTAATCAAAACGGTACCCCTTTCCCCAGACGGTTTTTATATACACCGGATTCTGCGGATCCACTCCCAGCTTTTTGCGCAGATTTCGGATATGCACCATGATGGTATTATTTGCGGAATACATATACGGCCCCTTCCAGATAGCTTCATACAGCTCCTGATTGGAGAAAATTTTTTTCGGATGGTCCGCCAGCAGTAACAAAATCTGATACTCCATTTCTGTCAGATTTACAGCTTCCTCCTTCTTTTTCACCTGATTGCTGTTTCGGCTGATGATCAGATCATGCATGATAATCTGATCGCCCTCCTGCGGCTCCTCCTTCCCCTTGTAAATGCAATATCTGCGCAGAAGTGCTTTCACACGGGCAATGAGTTCATTATAGGAAAACGGCTTCGCCAAATAATCATCTCCGCCGCTGGAAAATCCAAGCGCTTTGTCCTGGTCCATGGTCTTTGCAGTCAAAAACAGAATCGGCGCATTCGTGACCTCACGAATCTGACGGCATGCCTTAAAGCCATCCATTTTCGGCATCATAACATCCAGAATGATTAAGTCCATATCCTCTGCTTTAGCTACTGCTGCTTCTCCATCACCGGCTTCCTCCACCTCATAGCCCTCGTTCTCCAGAAGAACAGTTACTACCTCACGAATTTCCTGATTATCATCCACAATGAGTATTCTGCTTCCCATCGTCCACACCTCATTTCTTTTCTCTTTCATTATATATCAAAATACAGGCTCCTACTACCTAATGTTCATTAAATCAGTGTTAAGACTTTTTAAGATTTCAAAACTGGATTTATCACAATAGTATGCCATAATGTTTATAAAGGAGTGATGGTGTGGATAAGATCAGTGTCATTATACCCTGTCATAATAATGCGGGAGCATTACGCAGAGTGTATACGGATGTCCTGCGGGAAGTAAAGAAGCTGCCGGTCAGCTATGAGCTTCTTTTTATTGACAATGCGTCCAGAGACGGAAGCTCCGCTATTCTGCGCTTGCTGTCACAGCAGGATTATGCATGCCATTACGTATCACTGAATCACCGTGTTACGCCGGTGTCTGCTATATTTCTGGGAGCACAGCTGTCAAACGGTGACTTTCTTATGCTCACCGACACCCGTCATCCCGCCTATCTCATACCGGAGCTGTACCGAACCCTCTGTGGCAGGACGCAATGCTGCGGCGGCGACCTCATTACCGGTAACAGACATATGCGAAAGCAGCCCTTTTTTAAGCTTCTGCGCAGGGAATGTGTCGGTGAGGCTTTACAGACTGAGGATATCTCTGCATTTCGCAAAATACTGCTGCAGGATGATACCGGGACTGTATGGCTTCCTTATACGGAGCTGGAGCGCAGTCTGATCACCTGGCAGGATCGGTTGTATTCTCTTATGATAACATATGGAAATTGTGTTCTCACCTATATCGGAATGGGCGTCTTTATATTACTTACCGGTGTTCCCTGTTTCCTATTGTTTATGATGTTTCTGGATTTGTTGTATGCCGTCCTGCTTTATACAGGACTTTTCATAAGCCTGCTCTTCCTGTTCACCCGTTTTCGGCATCACCCATATTTCTTTCGGCATGAACAGCTTCTGCTTACGGATATCAGAGAAAGCACGCTGCCGAATCCACCCATTCAAAAGCCGGATATATCCAAGCTGTAGCATTTTGAATCCTGTGGGGATCTA
Organism: Erysipelatoclostridium sp. DFI.2.3; assembly: GCF_019132535.1. Lineage (NCBI taxonomy): Bacteria > Bacillati > Bacillota > Erysipelotrichia > Erysipelotrichales > Coprobacillaceae > Thomasclavelia > Erysipelatoclostridium sp. DFI.2.3. The sequence continues at coordinate 20,072 of NZ_JAHOOJ010000013.1, forward strand.
TGAAGGCTTTCATACGGATAATATGAAAATGGCACAGATAAACCGAAACCGGTAATCCTATGCCGTTTTTTCTTTATGAAGCCAGCACTAAGGCAGACATCAAAGAAGAGATATCCCCTGTTTGTCTATAGCCTTAACCTCCATTTACTGCTTGATTGCTGTGCAGCATACAAAATACGTTTTGTTATGGAACCGCTTCTCTGCTTGCCGCAGAAGTTCCTTCTTCCTTGTAATTGCAAATACCGTACTTCCGCTGCCACTCATCAGCACCGCTTCAAACCCCATACTCTGCAGCTGGTGTTTGATGTCCGCAATTTCCGGAACCAGCTGAAAGGCACTGTATTCCAGGGAATTGGATATGACACTTGAAAGCTGCGCAAGGTCGCCCTGCTGTAATGCATGGATAACCTCATTGCAGTTCGGATGGTCGCATTTCTCAAAATCAAGCATAGAAAAAGCTTTCCCGGTAGGTACGCCCATCGCTGGCTTCACCAGAAGAATATGAAAATCGCAAGGCATGGCGAACGGTGTTATCCTTTCGCCAATCCCCTTTACCAGAGCACAGGTTTCCATGATGCAGAACGGTACATCTGCGCCAACCTGCTTTCCCAGCTGTGCCAGCTCCTCCAGTGAGATATCCAGCTTCAGCAAATCACGGATTCCGCGCATGACTGCAGCGGCATCTGCACTTCCTCCGGCAAGTCCTGCCTGTGCGGGGATACGCTTCTCCACATGCACATGGAAGCATTCCGATAGGGAAAAGGTCCTTCGCATCAGCTCCACCGCCTGAACGATTGTATTCGTTTCATCCATCCGCAGCTGTGCATCACTACACGTATAGCAGTCCTCACTGGACAGTGTTATGGTAAGCTCATCATGGAGCATCAGAGGAACCATAATCATTTCCAGCTCATGATACCCGTCATCCCGCCTGCATACGACATTCAGGCAGATGTTAATTTTCGCATGTGCTTTTACTTTCATTTCTATGTACCTCATATAAGTTGATAAATTCCGCAAGTGTGACGCTTTCTGCCCGTCTTGTGCAGTCTATACCGCTTTTCTCAAGCTCTGCACGCGCCTGCTGCTTATCCTGACAAAATTCCCCGTAATTGTTCAGTATGGTCTTTCTTCTCTGGCGAAAGCAAGCCTTGACCAATGGAAAAAAACTTTCTTCCTCGATATTCTGCGGTGTATCCCTGAAACGGAACTGCAAGACTGCGCTGTCCACATTCGGCTTTGGCAGGAAAACGTTTTTCGGCACCTTCATCACCGGGGTTACCTCACAGCGATACTGTGTGATAATACTTAACGCATTGTAATCCTTGGTATTTACTTCAGCAGCGAAGCGGTCTGCGACCTCCTTCTGCATCATGACGGTGATTGCCGCAACGTCCGCTTTGGATTCAAAGATTTTAAACAGAATCGGAGTCGTGATATAGTATGGCAGATTGGCAGCAATGACGACATCATAGCCCTCTTCCCTGTACGTTCTGCACCATTCTTTCAAATCGATTTCTAAAAAATCAGACATGACCAGCTCAAAATTGTCATATTCCTGCAGTGTGTCTGCCAGAACATCAGGAAGCCGCTCATCAATTTCAAAGGATACAACCTTTTTTGCATACTCACACAGATACTGTGTCAATGCACCGATACCGGGTCCTATTTCAAATACCACGCAGTGATCCGACAGGACTGCATGTCGTGCAATTTTATCGACAATTCCGGATTCAATCAGAAAATTCTGTCCGTAATTTTTTTTCGCAAACATTCCATGTGTTTCCAGAATTTCCTTTGTTCTGGAAGGTGTCGCAATGGGTTTCTTCATAAGCTTATCCTTTCTAAAACAGCAGATAGAAGGTGGATACCAGCAATTCTATCAGCAGATATACAATACCTGTCAAAAGCACTGCATACAACAGGTTTTTTATAATTCGAATCAGATTACTGTATTTTGTCGTGCTTTTGACATCAAACAACAGCGGCAGCGCAAACAATAGAAGGGTAAAGACGAAAAGAAGCGGCTTCCTCAATGCCTCCTCCTCCACTCGCACACAATACAGCAATGAAAACAGATACAGCAAATTGCATGTCATTTTGAAGATTCTTCGCTTCGTATACAGCTTCATATCCAGAAGCGGCAGCGGCTGATCAAGATTTTCATGATAGAAAATAACGCTCAGACCGTTTCGGCAAAGCACGTTCCATCCCTCGGCCAGAAAGATGCTTTCATCTGCATCGTATTTCACATCATAGAAGCAAACCCGCACATGCCGTCGTTTTCCCTCTACAAAACGAAAATTCATCAAAGAGCCAAGCATGACATAGCGAAAGGAGGACAATTCCCATCCCTCCTGCAGGATTTCAGATACCCAGCCTTCCAGTTGTTCCTTGGGACGCAGGGCAAACGTTACCTTAACAAGCTCATTCATATGGCTGTCCAAGCAGCTTTTCCACATCTGTTTTATGCAGCTGCAGCATATTCAGACGCTTGAAAAGTGTTTTGGCATTCGGTTTTCCCAGATGCAGGGAGCGGGCAATCTGCGCTCTCTTTTCGGCACTGTCCTCTCTGCCGTTTAGTCCCAGATCCAGATATTCCTCATAGCTCAGTGTAACCTGCAGATGTTCATCAAAGGTCATCAGATGCGTTAATGCCTCCAGAATATCTTCCTTGCAGGCATGCTCCACACCAACCTTTTTGCTTGTTTTGGCCTTTGCCTTATCAATGAAGGCATTTTTACAGCCGGGTACTGCCGCATTGATGCAGGAACGTATTTTTTCTCCGGGAAAATCCGGATCGGTAAATATAATCACACCGCGCGTTTTCTGAGCAAGTCTGATCTGTCGCAGGATTTCTTTCCCCAAATGCGTACCGTTTGTTTCTATGGTATCACAGTCCAGAAAGCTTTTCAGTACATTTGTGTCGTTTTTTCCCTCAACCACAAGGATTTCTTTCATCTTCACAAGCATCAGCCTTTCCTTAATTACTATAGTACCATAATTATATCATTTTAAATATAGAGAATACCAGCTTAGCTTTTTGTAAAAGCAAAAGGACACAGAAAACCAGCTTCCATGTCCTGATGATTATAATGCACAGCTTCTGGCTCCGTTTTTACCACCCTCACGGATGATCTGCGCCTTTGCCTGTGTGTTTTTCACCGGTACGATAGCACCGGAGTTCTCACTGCCGATATACAGGTCGATATGATTTCCCTGAATAGCCCCGCCTCGGTCCAGTACAATGGCATAGTAGGGCTGATCCGGTGTAATACCACTTCCACTCAGACCGTGATCACTGATTTTCAGTATCGAGCAAAGCGGAATGCTTGGGTCTGCGGCAACGATATAATAATTACCATACCGGATACCCGGCTGCCATGAGCCATCCGGCATCTGTACACCAAGGGTTAAATCCAGTGCCACACCTAGGGAAGTACCGCCGCGGCCGCTTTCGCCGCCACATCCATAGCAGTCAACGCCGTAGGTTGTGATTTTCGGACTGAATGCCTGTGAGGACTCCTTTTCCATCCTTTTCAGGCGTTCCTGTTCTTTTCTTTTTTTCTCCAGCTGCACTTGACGCTTCCGTTCCTTTACAACCTTTTCTTTCATTTTTTTCGCATAGCCTTCGACATCGGATTTCATCAGCAGCACACCATGCTCATCCCTCATGCTGCGAAACATGGAGCCACTTTTTTGCATAGGACCATAGGCATGAAAAGCCATGGCGGCCATGCTGGTATCCTTTGTCTGAATCAGACTGTTTGTATGAAGGGTATCCTGAGATACCGTATGTTTGTTATTCACAGTGTTCAGTGACTTCTGCGGTACAGAGGCACTGGAAGCACATCCATATAAAGCGAAAACACAGATGAATAAAGCGAATTTTATTCGTTTTGAGTTCATTGATGTTCCTCCTTTTACGAAACAGACACTAGTCTAGCATACTTTTTTTGACTTGTCCAATATTTTTGTTTTTTAACATGCATTTATGTTTATTTTCCCCTCTACATTGTATTTTATACATATGAATTTGCAGAGGCATTTATGCCAGACCCTTTAAATAAAGGTATCTATGAACTATATTATGTCAGATATCTGATTTTTATGTGAAAATTTATTTGTGATAATTCGGTATCTGTTCACAAATGATATTTGTTTTTTCATTTGTTTCAGTTTTCTGAAACCGCTGTCGCTCCCCTGTTTATCGCTTTATCGCACCGTTTTCTCCACTTGTGAAGAAAATACGAAAAAAAGCCCTATTTTCGGGCAATTTTATTTCTATTCTTCGATTCCGTATTCCTTTTCCAGATAGTCATCATACGTTGTTCGGCGGTCAATGATACCGTCATCTCTGATTTCTATGATACGATTTGCGATTGTCTGAATGAATTGATGGTCATGACTTACAAAAATCAGTTCTCCCGGATATTTTATCAGAGCATTATTCAATGTCTGAATGGATTCCAGATCCAGATGGTTGATCGGATCATCCATCAACAGCAGATTTCCCGCCTCCAGCATCGTCTTGGACAGCATACAGCGCGCCTTCTCTCCACCGGATAACACATTGACAGGCTTCAGCGGTTCTTCTCCGCTAAACAGCATTCTTCCAAGGAAACCGCGGATAAAGGACATATCATCGATATCCGTATACTGGCTCAGCCACTCACAGATACTCTGCGTACCTTCAAAATACGCGCTGTTATCATCCGGTATGTAGGAAACCTTGATGGTCTGTCCAAGCTGAATGCTTCCGGCATCCGGTGTCAGCTCCTGTGCAATCAGCTTTAACAGCAGAGTGGTTTTCAGTGGATTGCCAATCAGCGCCACCTTATCTCCCTTCATCATGTTAAAGGAGATATTTGTCAGTCTGCAATCTTCGACCTGTTTCTCTACATCCTCAATATACAATATAGAACGACCACTCTCCCTCTCCGGTTTAAATTCAATAAACGGATATTTTCGAGTAGATGGCTGTAAATCATCCAGTGTTATCTTATCCAGAATTTTCTTTCGTGATGTCGCCTGTCTGGATTTGGAAGCATTGGCAGAGAAGCGGGCAATAAAGTCTTCCAGCTCTTTGATTTTCTCTTCCTTTTTGCTGTTGGCATCCTTCAGCTGACGGCTGATCAGCTGGCTGGATTCATACCAGAAATCATAATTTCCCGCAAACAGCTTAATCTTGCCATAATCCACATCGGCAATATGTGTACATACCTTGTTTAAAAAGTGACGGTCATGACTGACTACGATGACCGTGTTCTCATAATTCATCAGGAAATGCTCGAGCCAGGAGCATGCCTTGATATCCAGATGGTTGGTAGGCTCATCCAGCAGCAGCGTATTCGGCTTTCCAAACAACGCCTGTGCCAGCAGCACCTTTACCTTATCACTACCGGACAGCTCCTTCATCAATACATCATGCAGATCCACTGAAATTCCCAGGCCGTTTAACAGCGTTGCCGCGTTACTTTCCGCATTCCAGCCATCCATATCCGCAAAGGCCGCTTCCAGCTCACCGGCACGGATACCGTCTGCTTCACTGAAATCCTCCTTGCAGTAAATTTCATCCTTTTCCCGTTTTACTTCATACAGCTTTGTATTTCCCATCAGTACCGTTTCCAGTACCGTGTACTCATCAAAAGCAAAGTGATCCTGCTTCAGAGTAAATACTGTTTCATTCGGCTTGATGATGACAGAGCCGGTATCCGGCTTCAGCTCACCGCTGAGTACTCTCAGGAATGTGGATTTCCCGGCACCGTTTGCCCCGATCAGGCCATAACAGTTACCATCTGTGAATTTTAAGTTTACATTATCATACAGTGTTCGTGATCCAAAACGTACACTGACATTTTGCGTTTCTATCATTTTTCTACCTCCGGTGTTAACAATTATGCATTATATCATACAAACCGTCAAATGTGCAGAAAACATACGGGAATCTACGCTTCCTTATATATAAGAGGGTCTTTCCCCTCCCAATACCATACATTTTCTATCCCAAAGGGTCAGATTTTCATTCACCATCTACATTTGAGGGCTCACAGTATTTGATAATAAACTGTATTTTTTAATATACAATTTCTACTATACAATAGGTATGAAAATGAAATATGGCAGGCACCTAGCCTATTTCAGAGCCGCTTTCTTTGATATCGGCAACACCTGCTTTAATCAGGTGCATGGACAGATTCCACCTGCAAATATAGATGCAGTACACAGACTGCAGGAAAAAGGCTTTCACTATGAGCCCTATTTTGAGAAGCTGTTGGATGTCGCAATTACCTATTCCGGCCATCGCAATACGGATTTAATTCCGGCAGGCGTGACAAAAGCCACAGGCATTCACCAGCTGATGAAGCTGTGGAGGCTTCCCGGACACGATTATCTATGCTTTGGCGATATCAGAACAGATATTCCCATGCTAAAGGACGTGTGTCTTGGTATTGCCATGGAACATGCGAAAAAGGAAGTAATGCTCCATGCAGATGCGGTATGCGTCCGCAGTGACTGTAACGGTATTTCGAGTTTTCTAAGAGCATCCTCTCTTATAAAAAAGGAATCGTATGCCGCATTCTAAGAAAATATAAAATGTTTCCATATGCAGATGAACTGCGTATAGAAACATTTTTATATGATATTTTCAGTTGACTGATGAGAGCTTTACGAAAACAGCAGCTCCATAGATTCCTTACTGTTGATTTGAACAATTTTATAAAAGTATTCTTTCTGATCCATATCCGCACGCTCCAGATCCTCTTCGATACAGCCATCCCGCAGATACAGCAGCCGCCTGGAATAGCTCGCAATCATGGCATCATGAGTCACCATAAGGATTGTGACCTTCTCACGCTCATTCAGCTCCTTTAGGATTGTGAGCAGTGTATGTGAATTTTTGGAATCCAGACTGCCGGTTGGTTCATCTGCCACAATCAGCTTGGGCTTGTTAATCAGGGCTCTTGCGACAGCACATCGCTGACACTGTCCTCCGGAGCATTCCACCGGATATTTATCCAGTACATCCACTAGCTCCAGCCTCTCTGCGGTTTGCTGCACACGTATTCCGATTTCCTCCTTCGACATGTTTGACAGGGTAAGAGGCAATGCGATATTTTCCTTCAGCGTCAGAGTATCCATCAAATTAAAGGACTGAAAGATAAATCCTAGATTTTCATACCGGAATTTTCCCGTTTGAGATTCCAGCATACTGTAGACATCAATGCCATTGATCTTCACCTTTCCCTTTGTCGGCGTATCAATTGTGGAAAGGTTGTTGATCAGCGTGGACTTCCCGGAACCGCTGGGTCCCATGATACATATAAAATCTCCTTCGTGCACTTCCAGTGAAATGCCGCGCAATGCTTCAAATTCATTTTTTGTATGACGATTATAAATCTTCGTTATATTCTTAGCTTCCAATATAGTATTCATATTCTGCTCTCCTATTCCTCCATATATGCTTCCATCAGATCCTGACGGAAAATCAGTTTCATATAAATGCGATACATCACCACAGCTGCCACCAGCAAAAAGCCGATATACAAGCCGTGCAGCTGTAATACAAAGCTCCACGCCACATCCCCTCCTGCCGCAAACAATGAAGTTATGACCAGTAAAGGCGGCAGAGATAACAACAGAATGATGCCGTAAAAGCCGACGATTTCCTGCTTGATAATTTTTCGGATATCCGTTTTCAAATACCCGATTGCCGTCATATTGCGAAAGACCTGACACTTACTCAATCCGTCGGCAGACAGCTTATAAACAAGACAGATACTGATTTGAAGCATCGATACGAGAAAGGCGATCATAACAACCATAAAAGTTGCCGTGTCGTTATAAAATTTACACAGATATAGAAATAATACCGCTGTCGACAATAAAATAATCGTAACCAGAAGATTTCCGTTGACCATGCTGTAGCGCAGATTTCCCAAAGATATCAGAAAATGGCGATTTTCTGCAAACATCCGTTTTTTCATCAGGGTTAATACATCCGGAAGTATATAACGAAATACATTCCCTGCGCCGAATACGATGGCTACACCAAGATATATCAGAAAAATGGCATTCATATAATGATAATCAATCGAGAACAGCAGATATATGGTCAACGCATACACACATACATATACGATTTTCATAAATACCTGCTTCTGTTTTCCAATCGGATTCATCGACCGTCTGGCACGCAGCAGTTCATTCATGGAATCCATGCGATAGACAAAGCCTGCATCGACAATAACCAGCCATACGGAAACAATCACAAGGGTAGCGATGCAATATCCAAGGGCTGCGGAAGAAAAGGTGAATACAGGTGCCTGTATATTCATCGACAGATAGATGACATGATTCACCAGCGGAAACACACAGCAGCCGGCAAGAGCTCCCAGCGGTGCTGCAATTCCCATGATCATAAAATTTTGCACAATCAGGAACTTGGCTATTCGAATAATACTGCTACCGCTGATCATCATTACACCAATATCATGTGTTTTTGACATCAGAAAAAATTTGTTTGAAAAAAAGACTGTCAGTATGCAGATGAAAATCATAAACAAAGACAGCATCATCGTAAAGATTCCGGATCCGATGCCTCCATCAAAGGAAGCAACAAGCGACATTCCACCCTGTGACATTGCAGAGGCATCACGCAATGACTCACTTCCGTAATAGGGATTTGCGATGATTGCGAAAAACATCGTAATCACAAGGGAAGCGGAGAACATCGAGAATGCGAAAAAGAACGCATCTGCAGGCTTGTATAAGAAAAACGAAGTAATTCCATATACTCTCCTCCATAGTTTTAAACATCTAGCCATTGTAAACGTTAACACAGAAAAGTTTGCTTTGCAAGACTCAAAGAGGATGATGTCCTACCTTTCCTTTAATTTTATGCATGCAGCAGCAACTGGATTCAGAATTTTCCACAGACATGGCATTTATATGACAAGCTATGACAACGACAGCAGATTATCGGTGAAAGAAAATGAGATATCCATCTTCAAAAGTAAATGCATCCCATACACCCTGCCTGAAAAACAAGGGCTCTCACTCCCCTTTGATGCAGCTGTGCAAACGAAGATACCTCCACCCAATACAGTCAAGTTTTCTCGCTGCGTGTATTTCCTGTTATAAAAAGCGGTGCAGCGGTTTTTAGTTCTAACACAGTAACATATAAATGATTAAGCTGTTTAAAAGAAAAAGGTGTCTGATAAAGAGATTCTGATGTCACAGACAAATGCTTAACCGTAGTAAATTGAAGCGAATGAATAAAAGGGAAGATGATATAAGGCTAAGGCTGCCACATCTTCCTTTTCATAAATATTATAAAATTTCATAAAAAGCTACTTCTATTATATCCTAAGGCAAATAAGCCTCTGAATTTTCATTTATTTTCTCATAGACAGCAGGATTTCCCCATGTCCAGGTACCTTTTTGTGCACCGATTTCAAAGTGCAGCATGGCGATTCCCAAATCCACCATTTCAAAGGAATCCGTATGGGCAACCTCAGCATAAGCACGATCCTTTTCCTGACGGAAGCGCACCGGCTGTTTAAAAAGTGCTGAGGGTGCCAGCTGCACTGCCTCCATTCCGTTTTTCATCCAATCCGGACTGTGCGCTGTGATATCTGACATTTCCTCCACGGTTTTTCCTCTGTGCCGTGTTGCATGCGAAATCAGCTGTTCCTTTAAGGTTTTCTTATGTGCGGTATAGCCGATCGCGATAACGCAGTACAGCTTCTCATCTTCCTTTACATAGGGCTTTAAAGCATCTTTCGCAAAGGTACCGCCAACCCAGCAGGTTCCCATATTGCGCTCTACCGCCTCCAGAATCAGTCGTTCACCGAAATATCCCAGCTTCTCCTGCATATATACATCACGGGAATTGCCCATCATCATAATGAAATTCTCAACATTGTGAAACATGCCGTAGCTGTTGCGAAATCCCTTAAAGATTTCCGGATGTCCGCATACCAGCTTCATATGCAATCCGTGCTTCTGGTTATACATATGAATGCGTTCCTTTAAAAAGGCTGCATCCTCATCCCGCAATTTCTCTCGCAGATAGCTTCTTCGGGAATGTCTTTTATACATAGCTTCCTTCAGCATCTCAGTTCCCCCTGTTCCTGTCTTCAAACCGCAGCTCGTTGCGGAATTTCAACGGCAGATCATATAGAATTTCCTGATTCACAATAGCAAAGCAATCCTGATCGGCATACTTTTGAGGTGCATGTGCATCCAGACCATAGACGATATCCACATCATAGGTACAGGCAATCTCCCAGAAGCTGCGATATGGATAGGTGTAGCGAAATTCCTCTCCCAGCTTGCGTTTCCCATAGCGCAGGCCGTTCAGATTGACCTCCAGAATAACCCCGTGCTTTTGTGCACTTGCACAGATTCTATGGGCAGCCTCACAACAGGCTTCTGTCCAGACTTCCTTTCCAAACATAAACAGATCAGGATGCGCAATGATATCCGGTAATCCCTTCTCACAGGCCTTTTCAATCAGGGAAGCATAGTGCAGTACATCCGCATCGCTGTGATTATCATAAAATTCCGGCGCATACAATGCAGGGCCATGCTGTCCGAGAATGAGATAATCCATCTCTTCCTTATATTGCATAAGCTCATCCAGCTGTTCCTCAAAATATTCGATTTCCATCCCCAGACGGATTTCGATTTGATCCTGATAAGTATGCTGCAGCTTTCTCACACTGCTCACATAGTCTGCAAGCTCTTCCACCCGCATACGCTCTCCCGGTGCATCACCGTTACGATACGGGGCATGGTCACTGAAACCCATATACCGATACCCATTCTTTATCGCTTCCTTTACATACGCTTCATCACTTCCTACAGCATGCCCGCACCGTTCTGTATGACTGTGATAGTTAAAATTCTGCATGTTTCCGCCTCCTTCCATAAACTTCTATATTATATAGGAAAAGCTATAGCTCCTCCTCATAAGTGAACCCAAGACCCTGTACTTCATTTGCTTCCATTACGATAACAAATGCCTCCGGATCGATATGCGACACCAGATGCTCCAGCTCCGGCAGCTGCTTTTTGGATACCACAGCCATTATGACCGGTCGTTTCTCAGAAGAATAGCCGCCGGTTGCTTCCAGAATCGTAGTCCCGCGCTCCAACACCTCATGAATACGGTCCATAATTTCCGTATGCTTATTGGATACGATCATCACATTACGCGCATCATGTCCACCGATCATCATGGTTTTATTGATCATATAGCTGCTTACCCAGACTGACAGAATTCCTGTAAGTGCAGCCTGCAGTCCGTATACGGCAGCACCAAGCAGTACGGTAAGCGCGTCCACAATCAAAACCAGTGTCGGAAGCGGTATATGGGTATACTTGTTAATGATCAGTGGTGGAATATCCATACCACCGGTACTGGCACCTGTACGAAACACACAGCCGACACCGATGCCCATCAGCGCACCGCCGTAAATGGTGGCTAAATATTTATCCATGATAAAGGTATCCGGAGCAATCACATGTTTTGCCAGATAGGACAGTAAAGTAAGCAGCAGCGGATAACAGATTGTACTCAGAATCGTTTTTGCCGCAAACTTTTTCCCCAGGACAAGTGATCCTGCAAGAAACAGTACGACGGTCAGTACATTGATCACCAGTTCAGGATTCAAATGAATCAGCGGCTCCAGTGCGATTGCAACACCCGCCAGGCCCCCCGTCAGTACATCATTGGGCAATATAAACCAGGCAACCCCCATGGCCAGAGCAATATTTCCCGCAAGGATCCACAACGTATCCTGCACCAATTCTTTATTGCTTAATTTCAAAAGTATCCCTTCTCTCTTTCATGCTCCTTCATTATAGCATATTTTAGAACGATATCCCGTACTCTTCCCTATTGTGTGTCTACTTATAGTATCTATTCATATCAGCAGTGTAATGTTTATCATTTTAAAGCATGAAAAAGAAAGATACTCCACCATTAAAAACGATGAAATATCTCCTTTGTTTTATTTATAAGTTAATCCAACTCCTCGCCATTTGTTTCTATAACCTTTTTGTACCAGGCGAAGCTGTCTTTTTTTATTCTTTCCCCACTGCCCTTTCCATAATCATCATAATCCACATAAATGAATCCATAGCGTTTTGACATTTCAGAAGAGGAACAGGAAATGATGTCAATCGGTCCCCATGCATAATAGCCTCTGACATCCACACCATCACGGATTGCTTCTTTGATCTGTTCGAAATGATTCCGATAGAAATCAACACGGTACGGATCATGAATATGACCATTTTCCAGTTTATCATAGAACCCGCTTCCGTTTTCTGTAATATAAATCGGCTTCTGATAACGATCCCAGAAGGTATTCAATAAAATTCTCAATCCGATCGGATCATAGGTCCAGCCCCATTCATTTGCGGGCAGTTCTTTATTACGGATGGAGTCATTTCCGTTTTCAAAGCTTTCTTTTGTCACAATACGAGTGTAATAATAGGAGAAGGAGAAGAAATCACATGTATTCTTCAAATCCTCTTCATCCTGTTCTCCAAATTCCACATGAATATCATGATCCTCGAAGAAGCGCAGGGCATATCCCGGATACACGCCTCTCAAAAGTACATCCGAGTAAAAATATTCCATCTGATTATGCTGAAGGGCTGCCAGCTGATCCTCCGGCTTGGAAGTTGCCGCATAATCATGTCCGCCGCACAGCATCATACCAATTTGTAAATCCGGATACGTTGCGTGTGCATATCGTGTAGCGCGTGCACAAGCGACCATTTCATTATGCACAGCCTGATATTTCGCACTCTTTAAATCATCAACCATATCTTCGGCAACACCCAGATGGTTAAAGGATTCATGAGAAATCAAGTTGATCTGGTTTACCAGAATCCAGTGCTTAACCTTATCATGATAGCGGTCAAAAATCACTTTGCAGTAGTTCTCAAAGAAAGAAATGGTTTCTCTGGAATACCAGCCCTTGTACTTCAGCGTAAGATGTAACGGCATTTCATAATGGGACACGGTAATCATCGGCACCATATTGTGTTTGAGAATCTCATCGAAAAGCGCATCATAGAACTTTAAGCCTTCCTCATTAGGAGCTTCATCATCCCCATTCGGAAATATTCTCGCCCAGTTGATGCTGGTACGGAAGGTCTTCAGTCCTAATTCAGCCAGCAGTCTGAGATCCTCTTTATATGTATGGTAGAAATCAATACCCCGGCGTTTTGGAAACACCCTTCCATCATTGTTTCCGGCGTTCATTGCATCCTTCACGTAGGCGGAAGTAACTTCATCATTATATTTCTTTGTAATATCAATATCATCACGGAACTCATTGATATCCGCAACACAAAGTCCTTTTCCTCCTGCTGTATAGGCACCCTCCAGCTGATTTGCAGCTACAGCGCCGCCCCACAGGAAATCTTTTGGAAAACCATTCGGTATTCTTGCCATATTTGCCTCCTTAACAATCTTTATTTTCCAATGCAGAGATACGTTTCTCATAAGCACTGAATATTTTCAGCAGCTGTTTCGCAATATTGATTTCACTGTAAATCGTCATTAACGTATCCTGTGCATGCGCAAACAGAAGAGAATATTCCGACTCATCACCACGGGTTTCTCCCTGAATTGCATCGGTCTGCACTTTATGAGCCTCTGTAATTTTTGTTTGTGCTTCCTTTAATTTTACCTCAGCTGTTTCAAAATCCGCTTCGGATATGGCATCCAGTGCCTCCTTGCATGCGACCCGGGCATCCCCGGCATGCAAGATAATAGACATTGCGGATTGTACTGTTTGTTCACTCATCATAATAACTCTCCTCTCACTATTATTCAGCAGCTGCTTCTGTTGCAGTTTCCTCATCAATACACTGCTTTTCATAGGCTTTGAAGAACGGGTACCAGATCGCACCGCCGACAACAAATATAATCAGCATGACTGCAATGGCCATAATGGATCCTTCCGATGTGATCCATGTGGAAATCGGGAATGGACAATACCACATTTCAAACTGAATTTTAGGAATTGGGGCAATGGCGATTACCTTACATGCGATCCACACCAATGCCGGTAACACGATACCGTTAATCCACATAGGCAGCATCATAACAGGGTTCCATGCAATACAGCCGAACACCACAGGTTCATTGATATTGAAAATCGTTGGTCCAATACAGGCACGACCTAAAGATTTCAGCTTCTTCGACTTGGATAATGCAAGGAAGATAACCAGCGGCATGGTGCAGGCAATTCCACCGATCCACAGATAGCAGGTATAGACGCAGGATTCCGTATACATGTTCAGGTTCGCTACAGACGCTGTTCCTGCAGTTGCCAGTGCGATATTTGCGGCGATGCTCTGTAACTTTACAGGAGATGTCGCAGGTGCAAGAACCCATGAAGAAATACCCATGGAATAAATAAAGCATTCCAGAAAGCAGACCAGGATGAATCCATACCATGTATTCATAATACCCTGTAATGGCATAAAGAAGGAAGTGATAATCGCATATAAATCGATGTTCAATACCTGTACCACAATAAACCCGGTGAATATGATTCCGCCAATTGGCAATAATGCATCAAACCACTGACGTACAAAATCCGGGATTGCACTGTCTTCTTTAAAGAATGAGAATTTGCCAAACAGATTAAATACAATACTGGTCACAATACCGGTAAACATTGCACAGAACATTCCGCCTGCACCAAATGCACTGGAACCAAACCCCGGTTCCCCTGCTTTGACAAGCTCCGGAGTAATGGATATAAAGAATAGAATCAGACCGGTTGCACCGGCGATAATTCTCTGCTTTCTCAATCGTTTCTTCTCACAGAAGTTAAACGGAATCAGAAAGCTGACAAGTACAGAAATCATTCCCATTGTCCACCCATAAGGTGTCCAGAAGGAAAAGGGCAGAGTCACAAACCCTTCGATAACCGTTCCCACACAAAACAGGGATCCCAGCAGGATAAATGGCAGTACCTGCATGATAGAGTCCTTTATCGTAACGACCCAGGTGTTGTGGTTAAACTTATTCATTTTCGGCGCAAAACTATTTTCAAGCCAGTTTATTAAATTATTCATATGTATCTCCCTTTCTCAGTAACGATTATTTTTCCATTTCCTCAAGTAAGTGGGCAATCGCCATTTCTCCGTTTAATACAGAGTAATAATCCGGTTCCATTAAAATTACCTTGACATCCTCCCCATGTGTATACTCCTCAACCTCATCCAGAATATAAGCCAGGTGTGGTCCAACCATCAGGACATTGATTTCATCAATATAGTTTTCAATCTCTGATTCACTACGTGCTTTGATATCAATATCAAGTCCCTGTTTGGATGCAGCCTTTCTCATATTGGCTGCCATGAATCCGGAGCTTGCTCCGGAACCGCAGACGAGTAATACATTTAATTTTTCCATAATAATCTTCCTTTCAGGCTTCTTCGCCTCATCACACCTATAGTATGCCAAATCGGTTTTTAAATTTCTAATCATGTTTTGCACGCTGTAGGGGCAGATAATTATTTTCCCCAAGCTCGTGCAAAATTCTGGTTGAGAATTACAGTCCGGTAAAATATAATTTTAACATATAGTGATTTCTGAACAAAAAGCAGGTGATGAAATGAAACAGAAAAACAAAGAGCTACTCCGTGCTTTATTTGACCTACAACCGGCAAATACCAATTTATTAGCCAATCATCTGAATGTTTCTGTACGCAGTATCAAAAATTATGTGCGTGAAATCAATGAAGAATATCCCGAAGCTATTCATTCATCAAGGGAAGGATACCGTCTGGATATGGAATTAGCGAAATCCATACTGGATGAAACTGCAGATCATATTCCCCAGACTTCGGAAGAACGTGTAATCTATATTTTAAATCAGCTGATCAATCATCATCAGGAGGAAGCAATTGATATATATGATTTATGTGATGAATTGTTTATCAGCCTTTCTACCATCAAGAATGAGCTGCAAAAAGTCAAGCGCAGACTGGCAAAATATGATTTGGAATTAGTAAGTCAGAAAGATCAGATTTCTATAAAAGGATTAGAAAAAAACAAGCGCAAATTACTCAGCACCCTGTTATATAATGAATCCAATGTTAATTTTGTCAATTTAAAATCATTACAAAACTCCTTTCTGGATATTGATATTCCGTATATTAAGAATACGGTATTACAGATATTTGAGGATTACCATTATTTTATCAATGACTATTCTTTAATCAATCTGGTCTTGCATATCACCATTGCGATTGACCGTATCCGGAAGAACAATATCAATACAACGAGCATTGACCAGCAGCCGGCGGTTCACCTGCATGAGTATGAGCTTGCGGAAAAAGTGGCAGGACGTCTGGAAGAACATTTTCATATCACCTACAGTAAGGCGGAAATTTATGAAATGACACTGCTGATTATTTCCAGGGCAACAACAATTGATTATAAAAGTATCAATGCCGCAAACCTGGAGGATTTTATCGGAAAGGAATGTCTGAATCTGGTAAAAGAGCTGATTCTCGATATCAACTCCTTCTATTATATTGATTTGAGTGAACAGGAATTTCTTATCCGGTTCGCCCTTCATATCAAAAATTTACTGGTGCGCTCCAAGAACAATTACTTCAGTAAAAATCCACTCGCGGATGGTATTAAAACCTCCTGTCCTCTGATTTATGATGTATCGGTTTCTCTTGCCGCAACGATAAAAGAAAAAACAGGAATTTCTATAAACGATGATGAAATTGCCTATATTGCCTTTCATCTGGGAAGCGCCCTGGAGGCACAGAAAAGCCTGACAGAAAAAATAACTGTAGCGTTGTATTGTCCCAGCTATTACGATATGAGTCTGAAGGTTACCGATGTGATCAAGCGCTATTATTCTGATGAATTGCTGATTACAAATATACTTACCGATGAAAGTGATTTTGATAAAATTAAGGATACAAATCTCATCATAACTACAATACCTGTTTCTGTAATTACTTCCATACCTATGATACAGATTAGCATATTCCTCAATCAAAAGGACAGGCAGCTGTTAAATGAAAAAATAGAAACAATCCGTAAATTAAAAAAACGCAGCGTTTTTGAAGGCTATTTGAAAGAGCTGCTTCTGCCTGATTTCTTTGAGGTCCTGAAGAGTGGATTTTCTACAGAAAAAGAGTGTATAACATATATGGTAAATAAACTGATTGTGCATGGATATGTGGATGATGAATTTGAGAATGAAATAATATCCCGTGAGAATATGTCCTCGACAGCTTTTGGCAGCTTTGCGATTCCGCATGCAATGAAAATGCATGCCAAAAAGACAGGGATGAATATTGTTATCAGTGAAACGCCGATATCATGGAACCAGCAGGATGTGTATCTGGTGCTCATGCTTTGCTTTAACAAAAGTGACCGTTATATTTTCAATGAGATTTTTGATCCGATTACCATGATTTTAAGCACACCGGAAAATGTCAAGAAGCTGTGCGGATGTCAATCCTATGAGGACTTCATTTCCACGATGTCGGATCTGTTACAGTGAAGCAGGCTTAAAATTTTCCTGCATGTAGTTTACCGTTTGAACTAAGTAGAAACCCGGCATGCTCGACATACCGGGTTTTACTTTATTATGAAGCAAGCAGCTGCTTCTTTCTATACATGTACACATACAGCACGAGCACAAGAGCAAAATTTATCAGTATCACAACAAATGACTGTGCGGACAGAACAATCGTAGAGCTGTTGTTGATCTGCTCATAAATCTGTTGAGAATATAGAAATTTTCCAACATTGCGTATGGAGGCATTAAACATTGACAGCATGGGAATAAAGGAAGTAAGCAGCATGGCAGGAACGGACAGACCGCTGGCAGCCGTCTGATTATCACTCACAACCCCAATCAGTGCGCCAATAACTGAGGAAATCAGAATACCGCATGCATTCAGCAGCAGAAACATCCACAGCTCCTGCAGGGAGAATTTCCCCAGTAATCCCATAAACAGCACACCTGCCATACAAAATACAAACACATACGCTCCTATGCCCAGCAGATATTCCATCGGTTTTACATTCGACATCATGAGCATACGTAAAGAGCCCTTCTCCTTTTCCTCACTGATGATCGCAGACAGGATGAGAATCGGAGCCATGCATACATACATAACAGAAAACAGATTTACAAAGTATCTTTTCGGCAGTTCAAATTCGCCGGCGGAAAGTGTCAGAATTGCTGCGATTGCCGGAAACATCACAAACTGTACAAGCGTAGGCTTATTACGAAAGGTGTCCTTTAGCTGCTTACGGATGATTGCATATATATGAGAAGGCTTCATATCAGACCAGCTCCTTTCCTGTCAGTGTGATAAATACAGTTTCCAGTGTAGGCTCCATGGAATGGATGGTCTTCACATGTCCGGCTTCCATCAGATGCATAATTTTTACTGCATCTCTCTTGATATCCAGCACAATACTCTCTCCCTGCGCTGTCGTTATGTTAACCTGATTCGTCGTATTGTATTTGCAGCAGATAGCTTCCGGCGTATCACATTCGATGATAGACCCCTCATTCAAAAAGGCCACTCTGTCGCATAGGCGTGTTGCCTCCTCCATATCGTGTGTTGTCAGAAAGATAGTGACACCCTTTTCCTTCAGCTCAAACAAAAGCTCATGAATGTTGGATGTTGTTGCCGGATCCAATCCCGAGGTAGGCTCATCCAAAAATAAAACCCTAGGCTCATGAAGCAATGCTCTGGCAAAGGAAAGCCGCTGCTTCATACCCTTGGACAGCTTAATGACTGCTTTCTGTCTGCTGTCATACAGAGATACACGGCGCAGTGCCGGTTCTATGACATTATAAGGAAGCTGATAGAGCCTTCTGTATATATCCAGATTATCTATACAGGATAAACGATCATATAATCCAGCTTCATCCAGCATCATACCAATCTGTGCATACGTATCATCACTTAGCTGCCCGGAATCATTCCCCAGAACATATGAGCTGCCGCCGTCCTTCTTTAATAAGCCAAGTAGAATCCGTATCAGCGTTGTTTTTCCTGACCCTGACGGTCCCAGAAGTCCAAAGATTTCCGGCTTCTCAATGGAAAAGCTGATATCCTTTAAAACCATTTTTTCCGCAAATCTCTTCTGTATGTGATCCGCTTCCAGTATTGTCATTTTTTCCTCTCCTCTTTCTTTGCCTTATAGGCCTCCAGCAGCTTCTGATATTCCCGATCCTTTCTTCGTGTGGCATACACACTTAGCAGAGTTGCTGCCGAGAAGCTTAACAGAAAGCAGACAACAAAGCCGATCCATGCTGCATGATCATCAACAGGAAACCAGCGGCATACATAAATAAACGGTAGAATCAGCATCACAACAACTGCAATACGCAAAATAATTTTGTAGGTCAGACGCATTGCAGGAAATACTGTGGGCTTATCCAGAAGCAAATTGCATAATGCCAGAAGAGAGGAAAGCAATAAAAGCTCAAAAACAGCAGAAAAGGAAATACCGCCCTGCACATAAAAGCTTGACACCTTCATAATTCCATCCCGGCATGTGACACCTGCCAGTGCAATTACAAAAATCGCAGTAAAAAAGGACATTGTTACATTTCTAAAAAATTTAACCAGATAGTTATACATGCCATTATTCCCCTTTCAGCTTCTGCTTAAATGCCTTTACATAGGTCCTTGTGACCATATGCTGATGACCGGTATCCAGATATACCCGGATTCTTGACCCCAGGTCTGCATGCATGCTGGTTACATGTTCCATATTGATAATTGTTGCTTTGTTGATCCGTATGAAATCATCATTCAGCTGTTCTTCCATCTGATAAAGCCAGAGCATAGACTCGTAACAGCCCTGTGCAGTATATAAAAAGGTACGCTTGTCACTGGAAGCGATAAAGCAGACATCCTCCAGACGCAGCAGATATTCCTTATCTCTTTGCAAGCCGATCAGCTTTTGATGCATAGCTGCCAGCAAGCGGAAAGCTGCCTGTTTTTCCTCCAACGAGTCAAACCGGATGCGGACATCCAGCTGTTGTGAATCCTTACCCTCAATGATTTTCATACCGCATCCTCCTGTTTTTATTATATTTGCACATGAATAGAAAAGCTATAAAATTCAACCAAGTTGCAGGAATCCGTGACTCACCTGCAAGAAAAAAACACCAACAGGAAAAAGCCGTTGATGTTTGCAAATATAGCTATTGAAATATCTCCTGAAAAAGGGAACGCGGTTGAACCTCCGGAACACACACACTTTCTGTTCGCAATGTACCGGTAATCGTATCTCCTTTTCCATCACCCTCGGTAATCACTAGCTGATTCTGTTTCCAGTCAGCCTGAAGATCCTTTCGGTAAGCAAATAATTCCTTATTATGAAGCACCATCAGAATATAGGATTCCTTATGTACACCACGAACCAGCTCGGAATAGATATCCTGAATTTTCTGTTTCAGCTCATAGGTCTGCTTCGTATTGCTGTCATAGCGGATTTCATAATCAATCTCTGCTCTGGCATTTCCATGAATCATAGCAGATGCCATAAGAAACCACAGACAGCCGATTATTGCATAACGTTTCATTTCTTCACCTCATAGCTGAAGTATGGACATCGATTGCAGGATTATACCTGTTTCTTTATAAAGGCAGAAAAGCTATTTTATCGCCTCATCTTTTTCTGTTATATACATTTAGATAGAAGTGATCGAAATCGCAACTCTGTAAAATGCAAGCTGACAATCCTTTTAAAGCAGGAAAAAATCAAGAATATGTGGATTTTTTAGGAATTTCATACCTTCTTAACGTATAGAAGTATGTAAGTGATGATGAGCTTACAGAAGGAGGTTTTCGTCATGGAAAATACGAAAGCAAATACTGTATTGAATTACTGCAATGATGTATTCTTCAAGTACACCCTTTCCCGTGAGGATGAAGGCTCTGTGTACGCCCGCAACACCATTATTGAACGTGTTACCGGAATTAAGGTAAAGGAAAGCACTGTACAGAATCCGAATCTGGATCCCGGAACAATCGGGAAGAAACGCATTATTCTGGATGTTCATGTGAAGGATGAGAAAGGTCGTTTTTTTAATCTGGAAATGCAGACGACCTATGCAGGAGTAGCGGAAATGATGCGCTTTGAATTTTATGGGGCCAGAGCATTGAACAACCAGCTGGATAGCAGTGAAAAGTACAAGGATTTAAAGCCGGTATATCAGATTATTTTCATTGAGAAATGCGCATGGAATAATAAAAATCTGATCAACCACTATCAGATGCGCAATGAGCAGGGGGAAGATGAGAGTAAACACCCATTGATTAGAAGAACCTACATCCATCTGCCCGTTATCAATGAAATCGCTAAGAAAAAGGCCATTCAGCAGATGGATGACTTTGAACAGCTGTGCTTCCTGTTTGAAAACAATGCGAAAAATGATATACTGGAATCAAAGGAAAGGCTGGTGAAGGTATTCGTGAACAAGTACGAGGAAATGCAGAAGGATGATGAGCTGTGGTCAACCGCAATGGCGATTCAGATGGGAGAGGCACGTTATCGCTACGGCTTGGAGGACAGCTTTGAAGAGGGGATGAAGGAAGGAATCATTAAAGGGAAAGCTGAAGGTAAGGTTGAAGGTAGAATCGAAGGAGAGAGACAGCTCTTACATAGGCTTATGGAAGCCAAATATCAGGAAGACTGCACAGCATGGCTGCAGTCATTAACCGAGGACCAATTGCATATCGTATCAAGTTTAATTTTAAAGTGTGATACCCTGGAGGCTGTTAAAAAACAAGTACATACGGCTGACACGATGTAAGTAATCGTATAAGAGCAACACCTTTAACCATATCTCCATACAATGAAAGGCTCTCTGCATAACAAGTGTGGAGAGTTATTCATGCTTATGATACGCAGTTTCAATCAAAACCCATAAGTAATATAAGCTTTCTTTTGCCCTTATCTAAGCGTTATATACAATATAGGTTAGTGAATAGTAACCGTTTTCATAAAGTTTTCATGAATACCGCTGGCTTTTTTCTGTTTCTGTGATAAAATACCATAGGAAATTCAAGATTTCCCGGAAGTTATACATATAACGATGGAGGTAACATATGGATTTTGATTTACTGATTGTCGGGGCCGGTCCCGGCGGTATCTTCTCTGCCTACGAGGCGATGAAACTGAACCCGGAGCTGAAGATTGCTTTATTCGAAACAGGAAACCCGCTGGAGAAAAGAAAATGTCCGATTGACGGGGTGAAAATTAAATCCTGCATCAACTGTAAGACCTGTGCCATTATGAACGGGTTTGGCGGAGCAGGAGCCTTTTCTGATGGAAAATACAATATCACCAACCAGTTTGGCGGTACCTTATACGAACATATCGGAAGGAAAGAAGCAATTGATCTGATGAATTATGTCGATGAAATCAATGTGGCAAACGGTGGACAGGGGACAAAGCTTTATACAAATGAAAATACGCATCTGAAAAAGAAATGCATGCAGAATGATTTACATCTGCTGGAGGCAAGCGTACGCCATCTTGGTACGGATGTGAATTATATTGTTCTGGAAAACCTGTACAATCAGCTGAAGGATAAAATTGAAATCCACTTCCATACGCATATAGATGCAGTGGAAAAGCTGGAGAACGGCTATCGTCTGGTGAGCAGGGATAAAAGCTTTACCGGCAGCAAATGCATTATATCCACAGGCCGCAGTGGAAGCAAATGGATGGGAAGCATCTGTAAAAGCCTGGGAATTGCCACGAAGAGCAACCGTGTGGACATCGGTGTGCGTGTAGAACTGCCCTACAGCATTTTCTCCGATCTGACGGATGAATTGTATGAAAGCAAAATCGTATACCGTACGACGAAGTTCCAGGACAAGGTCCGTACCTTCTGCATGAATCCCCGCGGTGTTGTCGTCAGTGAAAATACCAATGGAATTGTAACGGTGAACGGGCACAGCTATGAAGACCCTTCCCGCTACACAGAGAATACGAATTTCGCCCTGTTGGTAAGCAATCACTTTACAGAGCCGTTTAAGGACAGCAACGAATATGGGGAAAGCATTGCGCGTCTTTCCAATATGCTGGGGGGCGGCGTTATCGTACAGCGCTTTGGTGATTTGATACGCGGACAGAGAAGCACGGACTCCCGTATCGCGGAAAGCTTTGTCACACCAACCTTATCCGCTACACCGGGTGATCTGAGTCTGGTAATTCCCAAACGCCAGATGGATGACATCATCGAAATGATTTATGCACTGGACAAGGTGGCACCGGGAACTGCCAATGATGATACCCTGCTGTATGGTGTAGAGGTAAAATTCTATAATCTGGAGGTTGAAATTGATCATAATCTGGAAACCAGGCATGAAGGACTGTACGTGATTGGTGATTGCAGCGGTGTTACCCATTCCCTCTCACATGCAAGTGCAAGCGGCGTTTATGTCGCAAGACATCTGTATAGCAATAAGCATTAAAAAAGAATCGTGAGCCTGTATAGTGCAGGACATCACGATTCTTTTTCTTTTATAAACGCAGACAGATTTTCTTCACGGACTATAACGTTTGTTCTGTACGCTCAATTATATCATCCTGTGTTTGCCTGGACAGGACATTAAAGAAAGCAGAATAACCGGCAACACGGACAATCAGATCCCGATGCTTCTGCGGATGCTTCTGTGCATCAAGCAGTGTATCACGGGAAACCACATTATATTGAACATGGTAACCGTCCAGGCGATTAAAGAAGGTACGTATCATCATTTCCAGCTTCTGCTTATTCTCCTCGCTCGACAGCATCTGCGGCGTCATTTTCTGATTTAACAGCACCCCGCCGGTAATTTCATGTGTCGGAAGCTTGGAAACGGTTTTGAATACAGCAGTAGGTCCGTTCTTATCCATACCATGTGATGGGGAACAGCCTTCAGCAAGCGGTGTGGCAGCATTACGCCCGTCCGGAGTAGCAAGAGTTCCCTTTCCCTGACCGACATTGGCAGAGATACTGGAGGTACCGGCATACCGTGTTCCTCCGATCGGTCCTCTTCCATAACGCGTATTCGGATATTTTTTCACTTCGTTGATATAGACATCATAGGCATCCACAATCAGCTGGTCTACATAATCATCATCATTTCCATATTTGGGAGCATCCGCAATCAGCATCTGTTGTATCGCTTTATGCTGTGGTGATGTAAAATCATCCATCAATGCATCCCACAGCTGATCCGCAGTTATTTTTTGTTCCTCAAATACCAGCTTTTTTACTGCTGCCAGACTGTCCGCAAGGTTGGCGATTCCCACCTGCAGCCCGGATATGAAATCATATACAGCTCCCCCTTCTTTTATGGTTTTTCCCCGTCCGATACAATCCTCCGTCAATGCACTGCATAATACATCCGGAACATCCTGCTCCAGAACGAGATCACAGCAGTTTTCAATGATCACAGAATGTCTTGTGAACTCACGTATTGTTATATCCCATGCTTCCTGTAGCTGAGCATAGGATGTCATTTCACTGAAATGTGTAAGCCCCTCCACCAGCTTTACCTGACTGGCAGGATCCACACCTGCATTCATGGCGATCAGCAGCGTTTTCGGAAAATTCAGAAAGCTCATACCGGTACAGCGATAACCCCATTTTCCGGGTACTGCAGTTTCCACGCAGCCAATCGCGCTATAATTGTATGCATCTTCTTTACCAACACCCTTTTCCATGAAGGATGGAATTATAACCTCATCGGAATTAAAAGCCGGCATCCCGGTTCCCAGCTTTACGACCTCGATTGCTTCATCCATAAACGCAGCAGATAAATTTCTATGATAGCGTACAGTCAGATTAGGCTGTGGAAGACGGGTCTGTGCAACAGATTTTAGTATGAGAAAGGACAGCATATTTACAGCATCCTGTCCATCATGGGTCTGTCCTCCTACCGTAACATTCTGATACAGGGGAGAACCGGCACTGAATTGTGTATGCGACCAGCTTCTTACCTTATTGATAGTAAATGTTTTCAGCCACAGATTTGTTAAAAGCTCTACGACCTGTTCCTCTTGCAATACCCGCGTATCCAGATCATGCTTTACGTATGGATATAAATACTGATCCATACGTCCATAGGAAAGAGAATGTCCATTGGATTCTATCTGTAAAACGAGGTGGACAAGCCACATGGACTGTATAGCTTCACGAAAATTTTCAGCCGGTTCATACGGCACCCTGTCCAGTATCTGCGCCATTTTCTGTAATTCCTGCTTTCGTTTTCCCTGTGCTGCTTCAGCCTGTGCAAGCGCACGCTCAGCATAGCGCCTTGCAAATGCCTGTACGGCAGCAATGACGATCAGAATCGCCTCATAAAAATGATATTTGGAAATGCTATCCGGATCTGACATATCCAGCTTCCTTTTCTCCTGCAAGGTTCGCTGCTCATAATACCTGAGCCCTTTTCGCATAATTTTTCCATAGTCAACAGCGATATGTGCATCCCCGCTTGTGATATTTCCTTCCGCTTTGATAATACCGAGATCATAAAAGATTCTGCTTTCCGGAGGAATCATGGCAAGTCCTTTATCCAGTGTTGTATTATGATACCAGTAAGGAGCGATGCTTTTTAGTTCTTCCTTTGTCTCTTCATCGATTTGAAAAACATCCCCGTCACGAAGCTTGAATTCATCCAGCTCTTTTATAACCCAATCCATCGCATATTCCGGGAAGACAGGTGCTGCCCGGTTTTTCTTAGCCTGATTACCAGCGAGCAGTGTCTGCGGCTCGATAAAGATCGGCATATTCTCCAAAATATTTTTCAGCATGAAAGCACGCTTTACAAGCAGCGGCTTATCCGCATGCTCCTGATATGCCTGTGTCGCAAGCACAGCACGTGTGGCGTCAATGGATGCCTCTGTATTCAGAAGCTCCTCTCTGAAGCTATGCATTCTTTCTGTGAGTGTTCCAAAGTGTTCTCTGTTTTCCATATGCTTTCCTCCACGCTTGTTTTTAGTTTCATATGAAACATAAATTCAAACAATACACTATTATAGTATCATATCGTTGAGTTAAGTCAAGATTAATATTTCATTTGAATACAATATTAGTTTCATTTGAAATATTTATTTTACAATTTATCACTCCTGTGCTATGATAACGGTAGTAAGGAGTGATGTTAATGTGTAAAGGTATGGTATTCAATATCCAGAAATTCAGCATACACGACGGTCCCGGTATTCGGACAACCGTTTTTCTGAAAGGCTGTCCGCTTCGCTGCCGCTGGTGTTCCAATCCGGAGTCTCAGCTTTCAAAGACACAGATATTATATGATGCATCTGTTTGTATACAGGATGGCGCATGTCTACAGGCATGTCCGCAGCAGGCAGTTCAAAGAAAGGGCAGCCGTATTGTGATCGACGATGCACAATGTCTTGGCTGTCTTCGCTGCATCGCTACGTGTAAAGCAAAAGCCCTGCAGGTGGAAGGCGTCTGCAGGGATGCTGATGAGGTTGTCGCAACCTGCCTGCAGGACCGCGACTTTTATGAAGAATCTCAGGGTGGTGTTACACTTTCCGGCGGAGAAGCTCTGGCACAGCCGTCATTTGCAAAGGCACTTGTTTTACGCCTGAAGCAGGAGGGAATCCATGTCGCAGTT
The DNA here is from genome assembly GCF_019132535.1 of Erysipelatoclostridium sp. DFI.2.3. Lineage (NCBI taxonomy): Bacteria > Bacillati > Bacillota > Erysipelotrichia > Erysipelotrichales > Coprobacillaceae > Thomasclavelia > Erysipelatoclostridium sp. DFI.2.3. Next base: position 46,760 of record NZ_JAHOOJ010000013.1, read on the forward strand.
GAAACTACCGGATATATCCAGCCCGCTGTATTTCAAAAGCTTGCCCCGCTGTTTGATCTTTTACTGTTCGATATCAAGCATTATGACACAGAACAGCACGTTCTTGGGACCGGCGTCAACAATGATCTGATACTGGAAAACCTTGCATGGAGTGTGAAACATCAGCTCTGTGTTCTTCCACGCATACCCATCATCCCGGGATATAATGCATCCCTGCAGGATGCAAAAGGCCTTGCTGCACTGCTTACATCACTCTCAATTCAACGGGTACAGCTCCTTCCCTTTCATCAGTTCGGCGAAAAGAAATATGAAATGCTGAATCGCGACTATGAAATGAAGCATAAAAAAGCCCTGTATCCGGAAGATTTAAGAGATTATCAGCAAATCTTCCTGAATCAGGGTATTGATTGTTTCTTTTAGGGGCAGATGCTCCTTTTTTTATACCTTCACTTTTTTTACTTCCACACCTTGCTCCGTGAGGTACTGCTCGCATTCCTCCGGTATACGATCATCGCTGACAACCATATGAATATGACCGGTATCTATCAGATGAACAAGTCCCTTCTGTGAAAACTTAGTGGATTCTGTAACTACAATGACATGATTTGCCTGTTGAGCCATATCACGTACCGTTTCACTGCGCATATAATCATTTCCCGTAAAACCTGAATCCGCTGTGAATCCATCGGTACCGATAAACAGCTTATCTACATAAAACGGCTCCATGCATCTTCTCGTCATCGGTCCAACCATGACCTGCGAGCTCTGCTGGTATTCGCCTCCCAGCAAAATGATTTGCAGAGTTCCCTGCTTACGTATATAATCAGCAATAAAAGCGGAATTGGTGATCACGGTCACATTCTTTTTTGTTTTTGCGATTTCCAGAGCGACCAGTGCACAGCACGAACCGGATTCAATCATAAGCGTCTCCCCATCCTGAACATCCGCCACCGCCAGACTGGCAATTCTCTGCTTGATTTCATAATGATAGACGAGCCGGTTTGCCAGATCATCACTGTCATGCAAAGCCGCATATCCATGCTCCCGCAGAATCAGACCACTGCTTTCAAGCTGCATGAGATCCTTGCGAATCGTCACCTGTGAAACAGAAAGCAGCTCAGATAATCTGGTTACCTCTATTTTTTTATATTGAGAGAGAAGCTCCAGTATTTTTGTATGTCGTTCATGCACAATCATCAACTCTTTTCTATATTAGAATATCATAAACCTTTCTACTCGACAACTTGATTCATAACAAAACCCGTTTCCGTGGATAATTCATTGTGAAATCAATGATTAGACGATATAATAACAGTAAGATACATAAAATATCTGTAGTACAAACACACTCTACTTAGAAACAGAGAGAAAATGGAGGAAATATGAACGTAAAGAAAATAACATTATTGATGTTATCTGCAGTCATGGCTTTTTCATTCACCGGATGCTCAAAAAAGGATTCCGGAGAAGAACAGAAAAAGTTTGATGAATTTATGAAGCAGGAATTCGTGGAATCTATGGAACAAAGCTATCCGAATACGCACATTATTCTGGAAAACCCAAAGGATTACAGAGTAGATACAAGCAAGACCAAGGTTCAGATTGATAAAGAACTGAATGAAACAACCATGAAGGAAAACAAGGAGCTGAATGAGAAATCCGCGAAGGCCTTCAAGGAATTTGACCGCGATACGTTAAGCGATGAGCAGAAGGAAACCTATGATATTTACAGCTACATGCTGGATTACACTACAGAAATGAACGATTCCAAGTTTGATTATATGAGTATGCCACTGGAATCCATGACAGGTATGCACACACAGCTGCCAACCCTGTTCTCCGACTGGACACTTCGCAATGAGCAGGATGTAAAGGATGTTATCACACTGATGAAATCAGTCCGTCCGTATATGGACAGTATTCTTGCCTATACGAAAAAGCAGGAAGAAAAAGGCACACTGATGCTGGATATCAAATCTGTAAAAGAGTATTGCGAGAAGGTTGTTAAGGAGGATGTAAACAGCAGTGTACTTACCGGGCTGAATGAAAGTATCGACAATCTGAAGCTTGGGGATGATAAGACAAAGCAGTACAAGGCTGAGCTGAAAAAAGCATTTCAGGAGTATTTCCTGCCTGCGTACAGTGATATCATCAAAACGATGAAGGAGCTGGATTCCTCTAAAAACAATACGCTGGGACTGAGCCATATGAAGAACGGAAAAGAGTATTATGAGCTTCTGTTCAAGCAGGCAACCGGCACGGATAAATCCATCGAGGATATTAAAAAAGAATTAAACAGTATGTCGCGTTCATCCCTGCTTGCCGTACAGTCTGTGATCTCCAAAAACAAGAATCTGTATGATGAATATGTAAACGGAAAAATCAAAACTAAGTACAAGGACTTTGAAAGCATGCTGAAGGATCTTGATAAGGATATTAAGGATGACTTTCCATCCGTGGGAACACTGAATTATCGAATCAGGCCGATCGGTGAGGATCTGGCATCCGGCGGTGTTGCGGCTTACTTCAACATTCCTGCACTGGACGGTACCACACCGAAACAGATTCGTGTGAATATGTTGGAGGATGCACTGAATGTACAGTCACTGGAAACCTTCTCTACCGTTGCACACGAGGGAATTCCGGGACATATGTATCAGATTGCATATGCCTATAAGAATGTAAAAGACCCATGGAGAAACAGTATGGCAAGCTTCCTTGGTTATACCGAGGGCTATGCCACATATACCGAGCTGTATGCATTAAAGTATCTTGACGGTGTATCTGCGGATGCTGTCAAGCTGCAGCAGAATATGGTTGTCTATCAGGATTGCCTGATAGCTCTTGCCGATATCGGTATTCACTATGAAGGATGGACAAAGGAAGATTTATCAAATTTCCTGGAGGAAAACGGTCTTGGCGTTTCCGATGTCAGTGATTTCTATAACCAGCTGCAGGCAAATCCAACAGCATTCCTCTCTTATTATGTAGGATATGTCCAGATTGCCAACCTGAAGAAGGATGCACAGGAGGAACTAAAGGATAAATTCAATGACAGGGACTTCCATGAAGCAATTCTGAAAAGCGGTGCAGCACCATTCCATGTTGTTGAGGAAAATGTAAAGGACTATATAGAAAGCGCAAAATAAACAATCTGCAGAATAGGGTAGAGGAATAAACTTAAATTTATTCCATTGAACTATACGTAAAGGTCACGTATACGGTCCTACATTTATATCGGTATTACAAACTCTTAAGAATCCAGGGGATGCACCAGGTCAGGTCTGTCCCCTTTCTTAATGCCTAGAATTTTTGAAGATCATTTGAAATTTACGACCTTCATCGTACTTCTATAACATTCTAATCTTATGTTTACGCATTTGTAGATATCTTCTTTTCTAAATTTACTCTTACATGCAATATTTAATTTCATTGGATTCTTAAAAATAGTTTTGATTTCTTCCATTGTTTATGATGACACATCTTATCTTATGGCGTAACCATTGTCCAAACTTACTAAGGAATATTTTCATGCTTCCTGTTTTGAAATAGTTTATCCATCCCCGCACAACCTGATTTACTCTTGTAATGTCTTTACTAATGGTTCGGAACCGGCATGTTTTCTTTTGAAAGCCTTTTTAATTATAGTATATAACCGTTTTTTTCTATCTTTTGTAGGCTTGCACTTTCATCCTTGTTCTCACGGGTTAGATATATGCCATGCCCGACACACTGATTATCAAAAAAGACAATCTTCTCTGGGATTGTCTTTTTTGATAATCAGTGTACAGAATTGATGATTGCCCGGGAAAGCAATGGCACAATCTGATTTTTTCTGGATAATATATCCTCCTGAAAGCTATGCTCTTCTTCAAAGTGGTTTGGAAACGCCTCAGCGACCACATCCGCAATATCACCGGCAGCATAGAAGACAGAGCCGTTCTCCAGTATACTCGTAAATGCAACAACCAGAAGATCAAGTCCTTTTTCCTGTGCAAATTTCACCATTTCGCTTTGCAGAGTATCCTCGATTTCCTTGGCTTCACTTACCTGATAGGCAATCACCTGTGAGATCATGACAGTTCTGCCGTCGATTTCGAATTTTTTGATATCCTGATTCAGCAGCTCACGCGGTGTCTTGTTACTGATATTGGAGCTTACCTTGAACATCTCTTTCGCAAATACATCGATATCCAGCTCCGCAATTTCTGCCAGCATTCTGGCAAGTCCCTTATCCTTTGCGGTTGTTGTCGGTGATTTGAATTTCAGCGTATCGGAGAGTATTGCGCCAAGCAGCAGACCGGCAATATCCTTCGGTATACTCATCTGATTTTCCAGATATATGGATGTTATGATGGATGCCGTACTTCCTATGATTTCATTACGGAAGGAAATTGGCCGGTTAGTGGAAATATCACATACACGGTGATGATCCACAACCTCCAGTAAGTCAGCCTTTTCTATACTTTTCACCGATTGTGCATATTCATTGTGATCCACCAGAATAACCTTCTTGTTATGCTGATTCAAAATGTGATAGCGTGAAACATAGCCGATCAGATGGTTTTCATCATCAATCACCGGATAGCTGCGGTATCTTGATTTCAGCATTTTCTTTCCCACCTCATCAACAAATTCATTTTTATTAAAGCTGACGAGATCGGTTTTCATAAGCAGCTTGACCGGCGGAGAAAAGAACAGATAACGGGAGGTATTCATTGTTCCATGCCCAGAGAGGATGATGGGACAGTGATATTCCTTCGCAAGTGCAATCACGCTTTCTTCAATATGCTCCGTCCATACCGCAACCAGGATTCCCGCTCCCTTGCGAATTGCTGCTTCCTGTGCTTCCGAGTCATTCCCTACAATGACAAGACGGTCCTGCAGTTCATAGTTGTTAAGCTTTGTTTCCGCAATCGCAATGACGCTTGTCTTTCCGTTAAAATGATACGCTTTATCCATGTATATCATTTTCCCGCTCACCGTTTTCGCGATATATTCCGGCGGAGTCTCCTGCAGAAGCTGAATAGCGACAGCAGTATCTCCCAGACCAACCGTAGCGAGGTCTGATTTGGTAACCATCCCCATTAGTTTTCCCTGTGCATTGATAACACCGTAGGACTGCTTGTTTTGTTCACTCATCAGCTCCAGTGTTTCCATAATGGTTGTCTGCGGACTGATTGCCAGCGGGCCGTCAATTTCAATTTCATCCAGAGTGGCGCGCGCATCCTCGAACAGCATAGGCAAATCCATGTGGAAGCGTTCAAGCAAATATTCAGTTTCCGCATTCACCGGACCAAGGCGGCAGGCAATAGCATGAAAGCCCTGACGCTGCTTGAGTTTTGCATAGGCGATGGCGGATGCGATGGAATCCGTATCCGGATGCCTGTGACCGGTGATATATATTTTTTCCTTGTTCAGCATAAGCTCCTCCTTTTCTATTACATTCATCCCTGACGTTATGATTATAAAACAGATTGGCGTAAATTCCTATAGAAAATCATTCACTTTTGTCAATGCTGCTTATATTATGGATGAATATAGATGAAAAAGAAATTAAAATGCCTGAATTTAGGGGAAGCTTAGCCGACTATAAGTATAAGAATTGAAGCAATAATACTAATAATCATATTTTCATTTATTCCCAATATCGTTTTTTTAGCCTTTTCGATATCCTTTACTGTCTCAAAATCAAACCTCCATATACACCTGCTTGCGCGAATCAAGACCCAAAATTGAAAAACAGATACACCACACCATAACAAACTGAGAAAGAAAAATGAAATGAAATCAGTTGAATGAAACACACACCAAAACGAGGATAAAAAACAGCTTATAGAACCAATAATATAGCATACTATACGAACAAAGTCTTCCCATTTATATCTGCTTGCTTTTATGTATTCATTCAGGATACGCTCTTCTATCAAAGGAATTGCATTCAGTGTTTCATTTCCAAAAACAAGAAGATGCTTCCATGCACCTATTCGTTTCCAATCCAATTGCTTTGCCCTCAGTTCAAGCTCTCTGTCAAACATGTCAACCGGAATCAAACAGTAGGAATGCTGTACTCTATATCCTCTTTCAAAATAAAAAGAAGTATCTTTTACCTTTTTTAATCTCCAATTATCTTCAGCTAAAAGCTGCAGATATTCAAGAACATACTTATATTGAATTAAAAGAAAGCCAACAGATTCTTCTTTCATAACTTCCTGATTTTGCATAGTACCATCCCAAGTGCATAATAACAAAAAAACGTTATTTTAACTACTGTTTTGGTATCTAAGCACAAGTTTTGTCATTTAAACAAACATTATAAAAGGTGTCCTTCCTAGACACCTCTATATTTTAAGAAATGACAGTATCAGCTGAAATATAGCATTTTCTATATTGATTTCCATAGAGCCCTGATATTTCTCGCATAGCTCTTTTATATTTTTCAGTCCGTATCCGTGCTTATCTTTATCTTTTTTTGATGTTGATAATACATCATCATTCCATTTTATTCTTACAGAGTCGCATGGATTTTCAATCTTAATAATGACCGTGTCTTCATAGCTCGCAATTACCATATGAATCCATGCTTCCTTCACAAACTGCAGTGCCTCGATTGCATTATCCAATGCATTTCCCAATATGGATATTAAATCAAAATCATTAATAAATAAGAGAGCATCACTTATTTTATATTCAAATGGTATGTCCATTTGATGTGCTATTGCGGCCTTTGTATTCAGAATATAGTTCAGGATTTCATTGTTTGTATTTGCATACGTTACAATTTCCACATGGTCACTTAGCTGTTTAACATATTCCAATGCATATTCAGGATCTTCTTTAATTTTACTCTGAAGTACCGTAAAGTGATGCTTAAGGTCATGACGAAGCTTTTTGTTCTCTGTATTCGCATGTGTAAGCTCATCTCTTAATTTCAACTGAAATTCTTCACTTTGCAGCTTCAACTGTGTATTTAGAAGTTCCTGACTCTTTTTCCCCAAGATGATATGATATCTGCCAAACAGAAAGAATATCCCAACCATAAAACCAAGTTGAATGTAATCCATGGATACATACATGATACTGTTTTCCGGATCGATATATGGCACAACATTCTGGATATAATAGAAATATGCGCATACAACAATAGCAAGCACGGCAAATAAAGGCCAGTCTTTATCATCAATCATGTACTGACGATTATTTCGGTGTTTAATAATTAGGTAGATAATGAATAATAGACCTATTTCTAATAAATATAGTATCGCTTCTTGATCAGGCGTTAAAATGATATGAAAAATAGAGTCTAATAATATGAAATCAATGATTCCTCCTAAAAGCTGTACTGACAATACGAACACATAACCGAAAACGATGTAATATATGCATTTCCATATATTTGTGTGAAAAACAGTTATAATAATCAACATCATGAGAATATCTTCTATGATATCCGGATAGTATCTAACTATACCAAACTCATCTTCCCATGAAATGAAAGCAAATATAGCCAGATTTCCTATGAATACAATCAAAAGAAATATTAGAAATAAGCAAGTTTCTCTTTTTGATTTATAATATGTTTTTAATTCCATTATCTTATATAAAAAGAAATAAGAACATATGGATCTTAGCATATGCATAATTAGTAATGCATCAATATATTCCATGACTATCACCACTGCCATTATAACATGATTTAACTATATGGTGATAGTATGCTTTGTCGTAATTATTTTATTATTAATACTGTGAGTAATCGTAAAAGTGATTTTCTTTCCCTGCTCGCCTATAGAATAAGAAGTCCTTAAAATACTATACGTGTTATTCTTTGAAACTATTTTAGCGCTGCATTTCCCTGATGTAATTTTATTATTGGTCACTGTACAACTACCAGTAGCACTATAAACATTGTATCTGGTCTTTGTATAATAGACCTTCTGATTAGCCCATGTTTTTGATCTTCCTGAATAGTATGAAATAACACTTCCTAAGTCCTGTACACTTCTAACATTTTCCATAAGGAAATCAGTGGTCTGATATCGATTCTTATAAAATTCATCCTTATACTGCATAACAAAACCGTTTAAATCATCACCATTGATATCCTGAAAAATATAGCGGTCCGGCTGTTGATAAAAGGAATCAAACATTTCGATTTCTTCTGTCAAATCTAAATCCTCTTCCAGTAATTCATCTTGCACGTTCTCTGATGCAAATACATTGATATTGCTAAGCATTGGAATACATAACAATACCATTAACAGCTTCTTCATCATATAATCACTCCCTCGTCTTTCTTCTATAGCATAATTATTTATTAAAAAGACCACAATATATTTGTCATTTAAAAACACTTTTTGTCATCTAAGTACAAAAAGTGCCTCTTTTTATGTATTGTTTTAAAAATTCTGCTTTATATTTTCTTGTTACTGTTAGGTGTACACCTTCCTGTATAAATAATACTCCTGTTTTTGGGTCATATTTTTTTACATGTCGCATGTTTACCCATAGACCTCTTTCTATAGGTATGAAAACCTCTGTCTTATAGCTATTCAAAAACTCCTTCACTTTGATTCTTTTACTAAACACATTTTTTTCTGTATTGAAATCCGTATAATTACCTTTTGCCAATAAACAGGTGATATCTTTAATCAGTAATGGCACAGTGGCATCATTTTCATCTTTTACATATATCATCTGGTCATATTGTTCAAAATACTCTTTTAACGCTTTTAATACTCTGGGGAGCATACTATCAAGACGTAATTTACTTATAAATCGAAATGCCTGATATTGGTAGCCTTCCATGGAAAGCTCTTCATGTGTAGTCAAAAATACAATTAATGCCTCAGGATAACGATTATGAATTTTCTCTGCTAAATCAAAACCTGAGATACTAGGCATATCTATATCCAAAAAATAAATATCAAATTGTGCATCAATATTAAAGCTTTGATCTGTTTCTGTCTGAATTTCATATAGAACAGGATATAAATCATCGATCATTTTCTTAATATCTTCAGCATATGACAATTCATCATCACATAATAACAGTTTTCTTTTCCCCATATGCTACACTCCCCTTCATATCCCTTATCATCTACATATTACTATACATATTTGATTTGTCAACGTGATATTTCATCCCCTTAGATGACAAGGAATGCTTTTAGATGACAAAGTTATTGATTTCATACGTTGAAGCAGTAATATATGTATATACAAACGTTTGTTTAATTTTCAAGTGGGAAAGGAGTATATTATGAAAAAGATCATATGTTATTTGTTATTATCAGCTTTGTTAATAAATGTTGCATTAAATTCAAATGCATTTAAAATTTATGGCGCAGAACCTTGCTCCGATTGCACAGTAGCGCCTTCAAAAGTAATCAATGAATGGGTAGATGAAAGCGGTAATGAGGTGAAAATGTTTGAAGAGAATGTCGAAGTTACTTATCTGGAAAATGATGCTATAATTATCCGAGACTACGGTCATAATTATGATAATACCTTTGATATTAAAAGCACCGGAAAAACACGTATCGCATGGATCACGATTGCCAAGGTTATATGGAATGCAGTAGGGGTTTGTTCTGCAGTATATTATGTAACTGGAACAGATGCATGTAGAATAGCACTGAGATATTTAGGCACTAAGAAAAAAAATCTTGTTAAATATGAATTAACTGGAAGATTCATACCTGGAAAAATACCTGGCTGTGAGCCTAGTTATTCAGGGCCATGCAATAGTGGTTACTGGGAATATAGGGTAACAAGGGCTTGATATGAAAAATTTATATATTATATTGATGATTATAGCATTAGGTCTTATCTCACTATTTACAATACGTTATTTATATGATTGTCACACAATAACATCCTCTATTGCTTTTAATTTAAATGCGCTGATCCTTATATTAGGTAATATTGCAATATATATGCTATCAAAAAGGAAATAACTGTAATGAAAAAATCAGCCCTAATAAAAAACACAGCTTTGATGAGACCTTATGGGAGCAACTAGATTTGTATATATCTGTATATCTTTTCTGCTCATGTTTACCGTTATCATGTTTTTATCTCTGATCACATGCAGGAATGGTGAGCTGGATGACATATATCAGATACGCTCAGGCTACAAGCTTCTGCAAATCCGTGAAACAGATACCACACATCCACTTTCAGGGAAGCAGTTGTATGCTTCTATTAGAGAAACGCTGAATGAGGATACCGATATACTGATTCTTGATAATGTTGATGATATTGGTTTAGGATTGTATGACCCATCGCATAAGCTAATAAATGCGTATGGACTTCCTGAAACTACGTTTCAAGCAAACAGCCTTTCTACTGATGAGCGTTATTCCTATATCCTGAAAACTTCATATTTGTTTGAGCATCCTCAATTATATAAAATAGAAACAGGCACTGTTCTTGGAGCGGTGAAGGAAATCCCCGGTGACCATTATCTTATATATAATCTATTCTCCTATTCCAAGCTTCAGGGAAATCTCATTGTCAAGGGTTCGGATGAGCTGTTAAATATTATACGACAGAATCTGGATATACATCATTATGAATACACTGAAGAGACCTTTTCCAATTGGAGTAAATTATCCGGCATCATCAACAATCCATTTTTTTCCTATATGCTGTTTTCCTATGTATTTGTTTTCATTGGTCTCAGCTATTTCATTTACCATTCCATTGCATGTAAGAAAAGAGAATATTTTATAAAACAGGCGCTGGGAGCGTCCAGAAAAGCATTATTATTAGAAAATCTGCGTGAAATATTCTTTCTTGGCTTTATTGGCTGTATCCCTGCTCTTTTATTTCATCATTGGATTATACAACAGCTACAGCTGACTTTTATCCGTGAAAGCATCTGGATCAACCTGTTTGCAATGCTAATTTCCTTACTATTTCTAACAGCGGCGTGTATACTCATCCTTTTCAGGAACCTCAACAAGGAGGGCTACCTTTATGAATAAGCAAATTCACTTTGCATTAAAGGATATCAAATATCATAAGCTGCGCTCCTTCACTACGGCACTGTTTGTAATTATGATTGCGACATGCTGCGGTATCTTCAGCACTCAGATTTCAATCAGCTATCGTGAGTATCAGTTTTTCAATCATATACAGAAAGCGGCACCGGTGCAGTTTTCCTCTTTTCAGGTAGATGATAGTGAAAGCAACAGGGATACTCTGCAGTATCTTTCCACAGCTCTTCGATACAACGGGAACGCATATTCTTATATATCCGATTACTTTGATGAAGATGGAAATGAATATTTTATAGTCTTTGGTTCCTTTCCGGCTTTCTTTCAACTTACTGGAAAAGATATAAACGCGATCGGCATACTTGTTGGTAATGACAAGCAATCAGATCAGACAGGCTACCCCTTCCATGGAAAAGAAATACCGGTAATCGACAAGCTGAAAAAAGGAAGCAGCTATCTGGATAATGGTATGGGTAGGATATCCCTGGACAACGAGCTGGTTCTGATCTGTGATTTTAATTCCTTTCACACAATGGATAGCAGCTATGACATGGAAATACTGGATCACCTGACGATTACAAAAAATCAGAATGCAGAAATAAATCAATTACTTACTTCTCTTCCTGAATCCAGAACCATGGTTCCGCAAAATAATCTGGTTAAAAGCCGTCTCTATCAAAGTACTTATCAGGAGAACCTGTATTTTCTGCTTTATTATGCTGCCATGTTTATACTCTGCATAATCTTTCTCTTTTATATATTGAAGCTATTGATTCGAAATAATAGAAAAGAATATACAATTCACCTGATATACGGTGCTTGCAGAAAGGATATATGGCTTCGGCTTTATTGGTACATAACATTCCTATTCGGCCTTCCTTTCCTTCTGCTTTTTACCTTCAGTGCACAAGGTCTGTCCTTTGCACTGATTCTAATAACTGCTGTTATTCTCCTGCTCGTTCAGGGAGGTATTTGTTATTTTAGCATCCGCTCCATCGAGCTTGAACACTTACTTATTGAAATACGCGATAACTGAAAGGAAGGAATTTTATGGCACTCATACATTGTGAAGATTTAACAAAAAGATTTCATCAGGGAAAACAGGCAATTACAGCAGTTAATCATGTGAGCATGGATATCTGTCCGCATAAAATAACTGCAATTTGCGGTCCCAGCGGATGCGGGAAATCAACCCTGCTTCACATGCTCGGTCTGCTCATGAAGCCGGATGAGGGAAAAATCATCATAAACGGACAGGAGGTGAAAGAAGGAAAAGATCTTCCGGCAATACGCAATGAAAGCTTCGGATATATATTTCAGGAATATGCGTTAATGGAACAGGACACAGTGATGGAAAATATTGCATTGCCATTCGTATATAGTAAGAAGAAAATCCCGGAGACGAAGCAGCAAACGATACTATCATCTTTGAGCGAAGCACTGGGAATACAGCAGCTTTTAAAGAAAAAAGCCCATGATTTTTCAGGTGGTGAACGCCAAAGGACTGCAATCGCAAGAGCGCTAGTCAATAATCCGTCGATATTGCTGGCGGATGAACCCACAGGAGCGCTTGATGCCGAAAATTCTGAACGCGTTTTTCAGATACTCTTAGATTTAAGAAAGCAGGAGAAGGCAATTGTATTTGTGACTCATAATATGGAATTGGCAAAACGCTGCGATACTGTCTATACCATGAAGGATGGTTGCATAGCGGGCATACATACGAATTAACTGTTTTATCATATTCTGTTAACCATTGATTCCCGCTATTATGCCATTCAATACCAAATACTGGTCATTCCATAGGTAAGGATATAGTATGAAAGTGATACAGAGATGCGTGTATGATAAAGAATTTACACACCTTGCTATTTCTGAAACTTACAATAACAGGATGAATTTACAAATGCTTTACTTGTACAAAAAAACAAATAAGGAGGATGCTGTATGAAGCTGAAAAAATGGCATGTATGTCTGGCGATTGTATGCATTTTGTGCTTTGGTTATATAATGTACATTATGAATCCGGAATTCGATGATCTGAAAAGATTTATCAACCCTATTTATGAAGGAGATAAATCCTATAGAGTAGTAAATGAGGAAAATAAAGATGTTACAGAAGCCTTCATTCAAGATACAAGGCTATATCATACCTTTAAGTTTTACGGAAAAATTAAAGATTATATTTCTGATAACAATCTGACACTTTCCAAAGACTCCTGATCTGATCGTTTTAGCAATATAAAGGATAGGATTTTATATGAAATTTGTAGAAGGAGAATTAGAATCAATATTTCAATTCCTTATGTTTCTTCCACTTCTCTTTAAGATACCGGTATATGCCTCTGCATTTTCAAGATTGAAATTAAATTCAACGATCGGTTTTCATAAGATATATTTAGTTCTTACAAATTCATGTATCATAGTAAGCTTTGTTAACCTGCTAACGAAACTGCCTGTTTTTCTCTATTTGCTGTTGTTGTTATTAACTTCGATAGCACCACTCATCATTTTGAATTTAACGAAACGATATTTATCAAATAAAAGTATCTATGCACATTTTATATACATGGGATTTTTACAGCTGCTTTTTTGGATATCCTGTTACTATATTTTCATATGAATAACAATAGATAACAGCTATGATATAGAGAACTACGGAAGCAGCTAACTAGAATGTGCCTCATATTATATCGGATTACACGTTAACAGAAAGGTAAGGTTGAATACTACACAGTATGAATTATCTGAAGCATCTGCAATAACAGTTGAAAGGCTGTAGGAAGCTTCATAAAAAAGACATCTTTTAAGAGCTTTTAACCCCTTAGAAGTTGTCTTTTTCTTATCTTATCCACAATGCTATTTACAGATTGTCATGATTTTAGCTTTTAATGCTTTCGCTGCATCATAGGAATTTTCCTGCTTCATAATGGCAGATACAACACAGATTCCCTTAATACCCGTTCCCTTTAGAATCTCACAATTCTCTGCATTCAAGCCACCGATAGCACCAACCGGAATCGAAACATGTGCACAGATATCCTGCAGTGTTTCCACGCTGGTTAATACAGTCTTCACCTTTGTCGTAGTCGGATAAATTGCGCCGACTCCCAGATAATCAGCACCATCTGCTTCTGCCTGCATGGCAGTATCCACACGCTTCGCTGTTGCACCTACAATTTTATCCGGCCCCATGAGTCTGCGTGCTTCTCTGACTGGCATATCCTCTGCACCGACATGGACGCCAGCCGCATCCACTGCAAGAGCGATATCCACACGATCGTCAATCATAAGCGGTACCCCATAAGCATCCGTCAGCTTTTTTACTTTGCGGGCAAGCTCATAGTATTCCAGCGTTGTTCTGTTTTTTTCTCTTAACTGCAATAGAGTAACACCGCCGCGTAACGCCTGTTCAAGTCGTCTAAGAAACTCATCTTCTGATAAACCTGTTGAATCACTTACCAGATATAATGTTAAATCAAATCTCATAGCTCTCTCCTAATCCTTGCTTTCGCAAAATCCAGCGTATTTATTTCATATAAAGAATCAAACAGTGATGCATGAAAGCTGCCCGGTCCCTCTGTGATTGAAACACTTTTCTCCGCAGCCAGCTCAAAGGTTATACATGCTGCCAATGCTGCATCAAGCGCAGTCTCTGTAACGGATAAAAATGCTGCTGCAATCACATTCAGCATACAGCCTGTTCCTGTACAAAGCGTCATCATGGAATCCCCGTTCTCTACAAAATATATCTGCTTTCCATCCGTTAGAATGTCCACCTCTCCACTGCACAAGACAGTAGTACCATATTTGCGTGCAAGCTCGGCCAGCCATTCAGCACTCTTTGCAGGAGCTTCCCGATCATCATCACCCACATCAATCCCCAGAGCATGACTGTCACGGCCACTAACTGCCTTCAGCTCGGAAAGATTACCTTTTATGATGGAGAATTTTCCTTCATGCAACAGCTTCTCTGCAAACGCTTCACGCAGGTCACTGCAGCCAGCACCAACCATGTCAACAATTACCGGAATACCGTTCTCATTTGCACAATGAAGACTTTTCTTCATAGCAATCGCACGACTGTCATCAAAGTTACCAAGATTCAGTGCCAGTGCCTTACTGCATGCGGTTATCTGTTCACATTCCATCGGATGCTGTGCCATAATCGGCTTCGCTCCCAGTGCCAGTACAGCATTTGCACAATCGTTCATACTGATTGGATTGGTGATGCAGTGAATCAGATTATGACTGTGCTGCAGCTGTTTTCTCAGACTCCAGAGTTTCTCGTACATTCTGTTCTCCTCCCAGCTTTCTCTGCATCTTAAGCAGCATACCGCTGTGCTGCATGGATGTCAGAAATACGAATGCAATACTACCGCCGATAACTGTTCCCATAAAGAAGCTAGGAACGTAGAACATCCAGGTCAGACCGTTTCTTCCCCATAGCAACGCCATGACCGGAAAGGAAACAATCGCCCCGATGATTCCTGTTCCGATAATCTCCCCCAGCACAGCTGCCCATATGTTTCCCTTGCTGATTTTATAAAAGATACCTGACAATGCTGCACCAAATACAGCTCCTGTTAATGCTAGCGGCGGAATCCCCATGACTGCCATACGAATTACCCCGATCAGTACCGCACACAGAAACGAATACCAGGGTCCCATCAACACTGCCACTGTAATATTGATAAAGTGTGCCATCGGGCACATTCCCTCCACACGCAGAATTGGCGATATGACAACTCCAACGGCTACCATCATTGCCAGAAATACATGGCGGAAAACACGATTCTCATTTTTCATTTCTACTTACCTCCTGTTTGCTTTCCTTAGGGATAAGAACAGGAAGCACAAAGAAAACAGCTTTCCCGGTTGATATCCCAAGATCGGTCGAAGCCATACAGCTTCCTCTCAGCCTGTCTGGCAGGCTCCCTCGCTGAAGTTCTTTGTACGGTTGGAGCTCCCCTTCCGTATGCAGCAATAAAAAAGAGATACAGCAAACGCAGGCCATATCTCAATATGCAGTCACTCATATTGTACACAGTTCCCTACGTCGGCATTATCCGAATCAGGTTATGGGTCGAAGCGAGCGCTTCCTCTCAGCCGTTTCCAGCTCCCCTTTTTTATCACGATAAAATGTTACCACGGTTCAAAGGGAATTGCAATGCTGTATTTTCTGAAAGCTAAAGAACTCATAGAGTTTTCATTTTAACAGCATAAAATGACCGTTTCCACCCTGTAGAATACCGCTTGTCCCAGAAAGCTTGTTTTTTTCATAATATTCTTTATGATTAAGTACAGAGGTCAGTCCATCCGCAGCTGTTCCGCTGTCAAATGCTTTCTAACCTCTGTGATGAAAAGAAAGGAGGACAGTATGATGCAAAAGGAAGAATTCGAGAACTATAAGCATATGATTGTATCTGAGCAGCCTATTTTTCATGCCTACATCGATATGCGTTCAAATGTTCAATATCATATAAACGTATATGTTTCCCCCTGGTATAAAGCATACAATTATATTTTCTGGATTCAGAACACAACAAAGGATAAAAGCAGAGCCTTTCGTACGGAGCATGTTACACTCGCTACATTCCTTGCGAATTATGTGTCCAATGATAAAAACACACACGAGCATCTGATTCGCGAGTATCTATCAGAATGGATAAAAACCGGTGTTCTTAATGCTGAGGAAACTATCTTTTGAATGCATTTACAGTCTGCCTGTCTGTAAAAACAAACAGGCTTTTCTTGACTGTGCAGTGTATTGCGGTTATAATACACTTGAAGAGAGGTGAATGTGCATGAACTTACAGGATATACAGTTTAACAAGAAAGAACCAATGTATCCACAGCTCAGTCGCTATATCAAAAAGCTAATCCTTGCGGATGAGCTGAAGCATTATGAAGAGCTGCCAAGCCGCCGTGAGCTTGCACTTCAGCTCTCCATCAATCCTAACACGGTACAAAAAGCCTATAAACAGCTGGAAGATGAAGGTATTATAAAGACGATAAGCAATGTGAAAAGTGTAGTTATCGTCAATGAGAAAATTCTGGAAAAGCTGCGCAGTGAAATGATAGAGGAAACGATGAAGGAATTTGTAAAGGAGTGTCAGACAAGCGGCCTGGATTTTCAGCAGACGATTGTCTGGCTTACAAAGCTATGGAACACGTAATTTTTATTTCCATCAAGTGTATTGCGTGCGCAATACAGAAAGGAGACTGCGATGAAAGAGATTCGCTTATTTATTGAAAATACCTCTGCGCCTTATGTGAATAAGATCATATTCCTGTACGTGGATATCTTCCTCGTTCAGGTCGCGCTATGCTTTATCGGAATTACTGAGGATATCAACTCTATTATGCTTCTGGCATTCTATCCAAGCTTTCTGCTCCTGTTTCTGATACACAGGAAGCGCTATAAAACCTTTATGAGTGAAGGAGGCTTAACCCGGGTTCGTCTTCTGCCAATCCGGAAATCCACTTTTCTTTACAGTGAACTGCTGTTTCAATTCATGACCTATCTTGGTTTGCTTTGCACGCATTTTCTGACATGGACTGCTCTTTACTTCCTTATGGCAGATAAACAGCCGTTCCTAAGCAACACCTTTCTGTTTTTTCAGCTTTCTCAGGCAACCGCAACTACCTATATGCCCTTTACTACAGCTGTCATTCTTCTTGATTTATTAAAGCTGATCACGCTAACCTGTATCAGTACCCTTTTGTTAATCGGTATGGAAACATATAAAGGATTACAAACAGTCCTGCTGTATGTTGGTCTTCTGATTATTTTCCTCTTTATTAAGTTGATTCTGGCACAAATGATGCCGGATTTTCAGGTGATTGAGGACTGGTACGCAGTTGCTGCTATGCTGCTGCTTCTCCCTATACATGCAATACAATTGAAGGCTTTCTTCATGTGGAAAAGGAGGGTGATGAAATGAAAAAGACAACGAATTTTATGATTTTCATAGCTCTTGTTTCCATTTTATGTTTGAGTCTGCCTCTTATAATTGCCAGACAGGCAGCCTTTCCTTTACAGGATGTAATAGGAAATGCCTCCGCACTGCATGGTGTCAGCTTTGATGGTACCGTAAATCTGGAGGAGGCATCCATTTTGATATCCTATGATGAGCGTGCCAGAGAGTCTCATAAGATTACAAAACCACAGATTTATCCGGGCTCCTCCTATACATCCTTCACGTATGTATGTGAGGATGACTGTAAGGCGATCAGTGGCTGGGAGAAGGAAAAGGATCAAAATCAGACAGATGTAACCTCCTATAAACGGAAGCTGAATAAAGCATCCCTGTATGTATCCGTAATGCTGGCAGATACTCAACAGCTGGGGAATGATCTTGGCTTTATAAAAACCGAATTGTCTTATATCGCAGATCAAAAGCATATCCTTCTAGAAGACGGTATGTATGATGCGGAGGATAAAAAGTTAACTCCCGGATGGATCGAGCCGGAAAACATGGCAGAATCCGGTGGTACCACGCAGCCTGTTTATCATAATGGGTATTATTATATTCTTCCACCGAGTACCACGGCGATGAGCGGTCAGAATTATATCTATCGTGCAAAAAAAATGAAATATCCTGAAAGCTATAGCATTAATACAGATACGGAGCACGGCTATTACGCTATGAGCACATCTCTGAAGACAGAAAAGCTGACAAACGTAAGCATGGACCGAAATTATCTTGCATTGCAGATTTCATCAGACCATATGTTCGTATTCAGCGAAAAAAATCAAAAGCTGTATATTACAAAGTATGATCTTAACGGTAATTTGAAGGATGAAATCAGCATAAAGGACTTCCATTATTTTGATACCATTTATAAGAATGACAACTATCTTTGCTTCAGCTATGATGATACTATTCAGACATTGAATACGGATACCATGCAGCTCATCAGTGTTAAAAACAAGCAGCTTCTTTCAGATAGCGCTAATCAGGAGTATGTCAGCATTTATGATATTTTATATAAGAATGGCAGAATTTATGTTTCTATGAACGCAGATGCTGAATACTTTATGAACAAGGTCCTTGTTATAGAAAACGGTAAGACCCTGTATGTCGGTTCTCTGGATTTCTTAAAACTAAAGCCTTCTCTTACAGAACTGCCCGCGGACTGTTTTCCAGTTAAATTCAGGAGGTGAAGGAGCATGCTGAAACGTGAATTTATACAACATATACGCCGCCTTTGGAGAATTCTGCTGATAACCATTCTCGCCTATTTCATGGTCTCTGCCTTCATCATGCAGAGTATCGCATCAAATATCCGTTTGCTATACAGCAGCGATTCATGGATTGAGCTATTGCCGTTAGTCTATAACCTCTTTTATGGTGTTACGGTTTGTTTCTTTGTACTTATATTTTTCTACTATATCCTGCGGACACTGTTTGATTACCGTCAGGGCAAGACGCGATGGATGCTGCTGGCTTATACACAAAAGCCGCGCATTGTCGCAGATGCTCTCCTGTTGGCCATCCTATTGCTTGTCTTTTATCTGATTAGTCTAACAATTTTATATTTTGGATTTCAATATCACTTACAGCTGCTGGAAAATCAGCATCTGTTTCTCCCTGAGAAATATCAATCATTTACAACAATGCTCTCCATGCAGCTTGCTTTCCCCTTCTTATATCCTACATCTGTTACATCTATACTGTTTCTAATCAGTTTTTATGTATCTGTTGTTACAGGCGGCACCTCTGTGATATATGCGTGCCGATCAGAAATATCCTGCATGAGTGGTTGGCTGTATCCGAGCTATCTGCTGTTGATGTATCTGAGCTACACCTCATGGAAATCATATCTACTCATGCTGTTTATTTCCTTATTGTACAGTGCAATATTTATCATACAACTTAAAAAATGCTGTGATTATAAACAGCCGGGAGGTTACAAATGCTGAAGCTGGAAAACGTAAAAAAGCTGTACTCCAATAACCGGGGTCTGCGCAATACCACTATTGATTTTCAGGAAGGTGAGATTACAGGCATTCTGGGAAGAAACGGCAGCGGTAAGACTACATTGCTGAAAGGTATTCTAAACCTTCTGCCTCTGGATGATGGAATCATTACATGGAATGATAAATCCGTAGAGGAGCAGTTTGACAAGGTTGCCTTCATTACAGAGGATGGCAGTTATTTCCCCTATATGTCTTCAAAGGAATACGGAGATTTTCTATCTCTGTATTATCCTGCTTTCTCCAAAGAACGCTATTTTGAATTACTCGATCAATTTGAGGTAAGCAAAACAGATACTATACGCACGCTTTCCAAGGGTCAGCAGCTAAAGGTGGAAATCAGTGCTGGATTTGCAATGAACGCAAAGCTCATTATTCTGGATGAACCGTTTACCACACTGGATATCTATGCCAAGGAGGATACTGTCAGACAATTGATCGAGCAGGTGAAAGAAGATGTCATCATTTTGATTTCCACGCATAACATAGAAGAGATTGAAGCTGTGATTGACCGCTGTGTTGTCCTAGATGATGGAATGATCAAAGAAGATATCACAATGGATGAACTAAATGAAAGTGGTAAGGATTTACGAGCTCTGCTGGATCCTTATCGACCAGCTGTAAAGAAATAAATATATGAGGAGGTCTGTCTGTGCAAGGTAAAATATTCGCAATCCCCTATGCAGCATGGATTGCTGCATTTGTATTTGATGTCCTGATCATTATTGACAGCTATCCTGCAGCGCTGCTCCTGTTCCTGCTTTTATCATATCATAGTTATAAAAAGTTTTTTCTGAAACAGGCAGGCACCTATAAAATACTGATCTGCCTTGGTGGAGAAATTTTCTTATCACTGTTATGTATTCTCACGATAAGCACATTAAATCCCCCCTTATCCACAGACCAGACCACGTTATTATTCTTTCATCCAGCCGCTTGTTGCATATTGTCAGTTTCTGCCTATCTCATTCATAAAACCTTTAAAACCATGGATCACAGTCTTTTGAAAATTGTGAAATACAGATATCTCACAGAGTCAAAAGCTGCGGGCAGAAAAAAAGAAGCTGCATCACAAATTCATACACTCTTATAGAAGCTAAGAATTCAATCCGTTTATAGCATACGGCTGTTGAATTCTTTTTTCTGTACGTGGAAAGAATCTGTTTTGCTAAGCCTCTTTTTATAAATTAATGCTTAAAGTGTCGTACTCCTGTATAAACCATCGCAATTCCATGCTCATTGCATACGTCAATGGATAGCTGATCCTTAATGGAACCACCAGGCTGAATGATAGCAGTAACGCCTGCTTTTACAGCCTCCTCAACGGTATCCGGCATCGGGAAGAACGCATCGGAGCTCATGATTGAGCCTTTTGCTTTTTCTCCTGCCTGTTCAATGGCAATCTTCGCAGCACCGACACGGTTCATCTGACCGGCACCGACACCAATCGTCATATTGTCCTTTACAAGAACAATGGCATTGGATTTGACATGCTTAACCACCTTCCATGCGAACAACAGCTGTTCCAGCTCTTCCTCCGTTGGTTTGCGGTTTGTCACACAGCGAAGATCCTCTGCTGTAATTTTATGATCATCAATATCCTGCACAAGCAGACCGTCATTTACATTGGTAACCTTGTATTTGGCATTTACCTCCAATGAGGTATCCAGCTGCATCAGACGGATATTCTTCTTCTTGGACAAAATTTCAAATGCATCTTCATCAAATGCAGGTGCGATAATAATTTCAAGGAAGATTTTAGACAGCTTTTCTGCCACTGACGCATGAATCGGTTCATTGAAGGCAACAATACCACCGAAGATAGAAACCGGATCGGCCTCATACGCCTTATCCCATGCTTCCTCAATCGTTTTTCCAATACCGACACCGCAAGGATTCATATGCTTCAAGCCGACAACTGCCGGCTGCCCTTCAAAGTCCTTCAAAATTTCAATCGCTGCATTTCCGTCCTGTATATTATTATAGGAAAGCTCCTTGCCATGGAGCTGCTTTGCATTTGCCAGAGAATACTGTGGATTCATTCCCTTATAGAAAGCAGCACTCTGATGCGGGTTTTCTCCGTAGCGAAGCTCCTGTACCTTGTCAAAGGTGATGGTAAACTTCTCCGGATATTTCTCGCCTGTTCTTTCTGTCAGATAGCTTGCAATCATCGTGTCATAGCTTGCGGTATGACGGAATACCTTCGCTGCAAGGTATTCTCTTGTTGTAAGAGAAGTTTCCCCGTTTTCACGCAGCTCCTTTACTACAGCATCATAATCTGACGGATCACAGAGAACCGGAATAAACTTATAATTTTTTGAAGCACTGCGCAGCATGCTTGGACCGCCGATATCGATATTCTCAATGATTTCCTCATGACTGACACCCGGCTTCTGCACGGTTTCCTTGAATGGATACAGATTCACACATACCAGATCGATATACTGGATTCCCAGCTCTTCAATCTGTCGTACATGATCAGGGTTATCCCTCACACAAAGCAATGCCCCGTGAACCTTTGGATGCAGTGTTTTTACACGCCCATCCATGATTTCCGGAAAATCCGTTACCTCGGAAATTCCGATTGTCTTGATACCTGCAGCTTCCAGCGCTTTTTTTGTACCACCGGTAGAGATGATTTCATATCCCAGCTCTACCAGACTAGATACAAACGGAACCAGATTTGTTTTATCAGAAACACTGACTAATGCTCGCTTCATTATGCTTCCTCGCTTTCTATCATTTTACATACATGCTTTATTACTTTTGGAAACATGTCATACTCCAGGGCATGCACATGCTCTTCCAGGGTTTCCAGTGACCAGGTGGAATCGATCGTAATCTTTTCCTGATGGATGATTTCGCCCGTATCCACACCTTCATCTACAAAATGAACGGTAACCCCTGTGAAATCGACCTTTGCCTCATACGCATCCTGAATACTGTGGGCTCCCGGGAAATTGGGAAGATATGCCGGATGCAGATTGATGATGCGTCTTGGAAAGCTTTCCAGCAGGACCTTACCGATAAAACGCATATATCCGGCAAGAACAATCAGCTCCACCTGATGCTCCTTCAATATACTCAGAATTTTCTGTTCGTAAGGCTCCTTGCCTGCATATGCCTTCGGATTTACGTATACACAGGGTATATGCAGCTTTTCAGCACGCTCTTTCGCATAGGCATGCTCCTTATCGATAATCAGAACCTTGCAGACTGCATTGTTTACATGTCCGTTGTTTATTTCCTGAATAATATTCTCGAAATTGGAGCCGTTTCCGCTCGCAAAAATCGCAATATTTACCATTTTACATCCACGCTTCCACTATTTGTAACTTCACCGATGACATAGGATTCCTCATGAATTTCCTTCAACAGGCTCTGTACGGTGTCCACGTCTTTTTTATCGACAGCCATCATAAAGCCGATACCCATGTTGAATACATTGCACATTTCATCCATCGGAATATTTCCATATTTCGCAATCATATCAAAGATAGGCTTGTGAGGATAAGCTGTTGTATCAATGGTAACACCCTGTCCTTCCTTCAGCATTCTAGGCACATTTTCATAGAAGCCGCCTCCGGTGATGTGACTCATTCCCTTGATATCAACCTTGCCTAGCAGATGCTTGATTGCCTTGACATAGATCTTCGTCGGAGTTAACAGCACATCTCCCAGCTTCTGATTTCCGATTTCTTCATACTCCTTATGCAGATCCAGCTTGGCATCCTTTAACAATACCTTGCGGATCAAAGAGAATCCATTGGAATGTACGCCGGTACTTGGAAGACCGATCAGTACATTGCCTTCCTCGATTTTCTGTCCGTCCAGCAGATTGCATTTATCCACGGCACCCACACAGAAGCCGGCAATATCATAATGCTTCACATCATACATATCCGGCATTTCGGCAGTTTCCCCGCCGATCAGGGCACACTCTGCCTGCACACAGCCATCCGCTACACCCTTTACCAGCTGTTCGATTTTCTTCGGTTCATTTTTGCCTACTGCCAGATAATCCAGGAAGAAGATTGGTGCTGCCCCCTGTACCAGAACATCATTGACGCACATTGCCACAGCATCAATACCAACTGTGTCATGCTTATCCATTTCAAATGCCACAAGCAGCTTTGTACCAACACCATCGGTTCCGCTTACCAGAACCGGTTCCTTCATGTTTAATACGGAAAGATCAAACATACCGCCAAAGGCACCGATGGAATCAATTGCTCCCCTTACCTTTGTTCTAGCGACATGACTCTTAATCAGACGAACGGATTCATATCCGGCTTCCAGATCGACTCCGGCTTCTCTATACTTATCACTCATACACGTTCTCGCTTTCTTCTTTTATTTTTCCCAGGACATTTTATCATTGTCCGCTTTCTTTTCAACCGGTTTTTCCTCTACCGGCTTTACCGGTTTTTCAGGCTTTTTTTCATCCTGCTTCCTTACGCTGTCCACTGCCTGTACCACAACATTTGTATCGTTATCACTGGCTGGGATTCCGGAGAAATTCACATTTCTTGTGACCTTGGCATCATATGTATTCGCTCTGACGATTTCACCAAGATCAATACCGGTCGTTTCCTTCATGGATTCAAACAGCTTCGTCATGACACCGGGAACATTTCCGGCCACAGAATCAATGCTGCTGGAATCATTTCCGGAACCGATAACGGTGATCTTATCAATCTGTGTTAACGGCTCTGCAATCTTACCTGCCACATCCGGAAGAACCTTGATCAGCATTTCCGCCACGGCAGCTCCGGTATATTTCTGGTATGCCTCTGCTTTTTTATCCATTGCCTCTGCCTCGGCAATACCCTTTGCGCGAATGCTTCCGCCTCCGCTTCACCAACCAGCTGAATACCCTGTGCTTCCCGTTCACGGCTGTATCGGTCCGCATCCGCTTTTGCGCGCTGTGCTTCCGCTTCCTGCTGAATTTCGAACTTCTTTGCTTCTGCTTCCTTCTGACGCGTATACAGCTCTGCATCTGCTTTCTGCTGTACTGCGAATTTTTCAGCCTCCGCCTGTTTCTTGACCTCTGCCTCCAGTGCCTTTTCCTTAACCTCTGCCTCTTTTGACTTCAGAAGAACTTCCCGTTCCTGCTTCGCAATATTGGCATCCGCCGAGGTGACCTCAATCGTTTTTCTCTGATTTTCCTTTTCAATTTCATAAGCCGCATCTGCTGTCGCCTGCTTCACATCGGCAACCTTTTTCAGCTCTGCCTTCTGGATACTCAAATCATTGTTCTTGATTGCAATTTCACGCTCTGCCGCAACTCTGGCATCGTTTGCCTGACGATCGGCTTCCGCCTTTGCGATTGCGGCTTTCTTCTTGATCTGTGAAATATTATCAATACCCAGATCGTCAATAACCCCGTTTGCATCTGTGAAATTCTGAACATTGAAGCTGACGATATTCAGACCCATGGCCGCTAAATCCGGCATCGCATTTTCTTTTACCAGCTCAGCGAATTTCTGACGGTCACTCACCATTTCCTCCAGACGCATACGTCCAACGATTTCACGCATATTTCCCTCCAGAACCTCACGGGCAACGCGTGCCATGTAGTCACTGTTCTGATTCAGGAAGTTCTGTGCTGCAAGCTCCAGCTTATTGCTGTCACTGCCAACCTTAACATTTACTGCGGCATCTACCTGAATATTGATATAATCAGCGGTAGGTACCATACTGCTTGTTTTAACATCAATTGGAATCAGCTTCAGACTCAGCTTATCCAGACGCTCCAGAAACGGAATCTTGATACTTGCCTTTCCCACGATAATTTTCTTCCTCAAACCGGAAATGATATAGGCTGTGTCAGGCGGTGCCTTAACATAGCCTATTGTTACGATCAGAAGAAGCAAAATAATAACGATCGCCCCACCGATATAAGGCAGTAAGGATTGTATATCCATAATTGCTCCTCTTCTACGCATTTTGCGTTATCCTATATAGGTTTTGCTTCAATTGCTTCTCTTTTACGCATTTTGCCTATTCCTATATAGGTTTTGTTTTTATTTATTTCTGAAGTAGTTTACGCCATTCTGGAAAATATTCTGATATTTATCCCCATCAATATTTTTAAACAGTCCGTCTTCATAACGCTCACTGTGTCCCATCTTACCGAAGATTCTACCATCCAAGGAAGTAATACCTTCAATGGCATAGCTGGAACCGTTGATATTATAAGTACCATTCATCGTTGGATTGCCATCCAGATCTACATACTGTGTAGCAACCTGTCCGTTTTCAAACAGCTGCTTAGCAACCTCATCACTAACGACAAATTTACCTTCGCCATGTGACATCGCGATGGAATGTCCCTGTCCCGGTGTAAAGCTGGACAGCCATGGTGATTTGTTGGAGGTTATTTTCGTTGTCGCCATATGGGATACATGACGATTGATATTGTTTCTGAACAGAGTTGGTGATTCCTCACTCAGCTTGGTAATATCTCCATATGGCAGCAGACCGGATTTGATCAGTGCCTGGAATCCATTACAGATACCGAGAATCAGACCATCATTTGCCAACAGTGTCTGCACAGCCTTGTTTACGGAAGGATTGCTTAAGACATTGGCGATAAATTTACCGCTTCCATCCGGTTCATCCCCACTGGAGAAGCCGCCGACAACCATCAGAATCTGAGCCGATGCAATTTTTTCACTCAGCTCCTTCAAACTGCGTTCAATGCTTTCTACATTCAGATTGTTAAAGACATAGATTTCAGCTTCCGCACCTGCGCGCTCAAACTGCTGTTTTGTATCATATTCACAGTTCTGTCCAGGGAATACCGGAATAATAACCTTAGGCTTGTCTATCGTCTTTTTCGCATGAACACGCTCGTTTGCAGTATACTCCGGTGTTTCAATAACACCCTTTTCCTGATCCACTGTCATTGGATACATGGTGTTGTAGCGCTCACACCATGCGGTGATAGCTTTATCGATTGTGATGCATTCCTCATTGATGCAGATCGTGTCGGCATCCGTCGTTTTCCCAAGTAATACAAAGGCTTCATCGTAAATCGCTTCACTGCTCTCCACAACAATGCTTCCGATACTGAGATCAAAGATATGTTCGCTTGTCTTCACCTCAACACCGATTTTATTACCGAAGCTCATCTTGCATAGTGCTTCCGCAAGTCCTCCGAATTTCACAGTTGCGGCTGAGCAAATCACGCCTTTACGAATCAGCTCACGCACCTTGGCGAAGTTTGCTTTCAGTTCTTCATAATTCGGTGTTTGATTATCGTTCGGTGTATGCTTTATGTAATAGATATGATGTCCGGCTTCCTTGAACTCCGGTGAAATAATATGCTCTGTTTTTTCCGTTGTGACCGCAAAGGTAATCAAGGTTGGCGGAACACTGATGTCGTTAAATGTTCCGGACATGGAATCCTTACCACCGATGGCTGGAGTTTCAAATGCCATTTCCGCTTCAATCAGCCCCAGCAGTGCCTGCATTGGTTTTCCCCATTTTTCAGGATCGGTATGCAGTCGCTCAAAGTACTCCTGATTTGTCAGACGGCAGGTTTCATAGTTGCCACCCATGGCAGTAACACGGGCAAGTGCTTCAACAACAGAATAGCTGGCACCAAGATACGGAGAGTATAGCGACAGCTCCGGATGATAGCCGTGTGTCATGATGGAGCATGTATTGGTAAAGCCGAATACCGGCAGCTTCTGTACACTTCCTTCAGTTTCCGTTAACTGATATTTTCCGCCAAATGGCATGAGTACGGTTGATTTTCCAATGGAAGCATCAAAC
Organism: Erysipelatoclostridium sp. DFI.2.3; assembly: GCF_019132535.1. Classification (NCBI taxonomy): domain Bacteria; kingdom Bacillati; phylum Bacillota; class Erysipelotrichia; order Erysipelotrichales; family Coprobacillaceae; genus Thomasclavelia; species Erysipelatoclostridium sp. DFI.2.3. The sequence continues at coordinate 74,528 of NZ_JAHOOJ010000013.1, forward strand.
ATTTCCGCAAGTCCGATCTGGGACGCCACATTGGGCTGTTTCAGGTTTTCTTCCACAGAGGTCACTTTGCTGTGGAATGGGTCGGTATCACTCAGGCCCTCACGGATCAGTACATCCTGGAGTCCGCGGACACCGTTGGTATCCAGAAAATCACGGGAGATGTTTACGATTTCTTCTCCATGGAAGCTCATCACCAGACGGCGCTCCTCTGTAACGACTGCGACAATGCAGGAATCCAGATTCTCTTCATATGCAAGCTGCTTGAATTCCTCAAATTTATCCGCTTCAATCAAAACAGCCATACGTTCCTGTGATTCAGAAATGGCAAGCTCTGTTCCGGATAAACCACTGTATTTTACAGGAACCTTATCCAGGTCAATTCTCAATCCATCCGCAATTTCACCTACTGCGACACTCACACCGCCGGCACCGAAGTCATTTGCCTTTTTGATCAGTTTCGTTGCCTTCGGATTACGGAACAATCTTTGCAGCTTACGCTCGATTGGCGCATTTCCCTTCTGAACCTCGCTGGAACATTTTGTAAGAGAGGTATCGTTATGCTCCTTACTGGAACCGGTTGCTCCACCGACACCGTCACGACCGGTTGCTCCACCAATCAGTACGACAATATCTCCGGTTTCCGGTTTTTTACGCACAACATTTTCTTTTGGTGCGGCGCCTACGACTGCACCTACCTCCATACGTTTTGCGACATAGCCGTCATTGAAGATTTCCTTTACATAGGTAGTTGCCAGACCAATCTGGTTCCCGTAGGAGGAATATCCTGCGGCAGCCCCCTTTGATATGCGGCTCTGCGGCAGCTTGTTTGGAAGTGCTTCTTTAATATCCTTTGTAATATCTCCGGCACCTGTGATACGCATTGCCTGATATACATAGCTTCTTCCGGACAGCGGATCACGAATTGCTCCGCCGATGCACGTGCTTGCACCGCCGAACGGTTCAATCTCCGTCGGATGATTGTGTGTTTCATTTTTAAACATCAACAGCCACTGCTGATCCTCACCATCTACATCCACGGTTACTTCAATGGAACATGCATTGATTTCATCGCTGATTTCCATATCATCCAGCTTACCTGTTTTCCGCAGATATTTACCCGCGATGGTAGCCATATCCATCAGCGTCACAAATTTCTTATTATCATGTACATCTTTTCTCAGCTTCAGATACAGCTCATATGCCTTCTGTATGGTATCCTGCAGACTGCCTGCATCAATCTTTACATTCTGAAGGATCGTTTCAAAGGTTGTATGACGACAGTGATCAGACCAGTAGGTATCCAGTACCTTCAGCTCTGTCAGCGTCAGATCACGCTCTTCCTCTTCCCTGAAGTATTTCTGAATATGCTGAACATCCGCCAGCGTCATAGCCAGCCCCTGTTCACTGCGCAATGCCTCCAGACCTGCTTCATCCAGATCACGGAAGCCACTTAAAACAGGTACCGGTTCAATCTCCACATCCTCCTCATACCCAAGTACGGCAAGATCCTTTTCTCTCATCTCTACCGGGTTGATCAGGTATTTCTTGACAGCCTGAATTTCTTCATCTGTAACACTGCCCTCCAGAATGACGATACGTCCGCTTTTGATTACAACATCCTGCTTGTTATTCAACAGCATCAGACACTGCTGTGCGCTGTCCGCACGCTGGTCATACTGTCCTGGCAGGCATTCATATGCAATAAAGGTTTTTCCCTTCAGATCAATCTCATCAAAAACCTCATCCGTTACCTTCTCACTCAGAACCTTTTCTTTCAGAAGCTCCATGTCATGTTTATCCCCATGGAAGACATCATATACGTTATACATCTGTACACCCTGCAATCCTGAAAGATTCAGATTCTGCTTCAGTTCATGAAACAAAGAAGCGGATTCCACCTGAAATGCTTCCTTTTTCTTCACAAATACGCGATAATTCATAGTATATTCACCTTTCCCTATTCCACTTCAATCACGGAATCTTTGATTACTTTTTCTGCCATGGAAGCCTTGAATGCGACCATTTTTTCAGCCATTGCTTCGTCGCTTAACGCAAGCATCTGTGCTGCCAGAATAGCGGCATTCTTTGCGCCTGCTTTTCCGATTGCGACTGTTGCGACCGGGATTCCTCCAGGCATCTGGACAGTGGACAGCAAGGAATCCATTCCACCCAGTGCACTTGTTTGAATCGGAACGCCGATTACCGGCAGTGTTGTGCTGGATGCGATAACTCCACCCAAATGAGCAGCTCCGCCTGCAGCCGCAATAATAACCTTGATTCCACGATCCTTGGCACCTTCTGCCAGTTTGATAACTTCATTCGGTGTCCGATGGGCACTTAATGCATGTGCTTCAAAAGGAATACCGAATTCCTTCAGCTGGTTGAAACAGTTCTCCATTGTTGGCAAGTCGGAACGGCTTCCCATTAAAATACTGACGACAGGTTTGATTTCACTCATTTGTTTTTCCTCCTTGAAATAAAAAAATACATATCGTTTTCACCAATATGTACACTAAAAACCGTTAAATTGTGTAATTGTTATAGCGTATCTTCTTAAGACCATAAGTAAGACCTCCTATAAAAATTATAAAGACGCACCTGCCTGCAATATAAAAAGCAAACAAGTACGTCCCAGAACAAAAAGAAAGAGTAATTGTTTGCTTGTAGCCCGTTCGTTTACGGTGAACGGCTAGAAACTCCCTGACCTTATTACAGGGTATATACAAGCATGTATGTCAATACATGTCTATTTTACTAGAAACCTGATTTTATTACAATAGATAAAGTGAATTTTCTTATCTGATTTTCTCAATTTCGGATTCCTGAGGAAACTACGGGATATGTATGCGGTTTATTCAGAATATAGGCGTATTCTTTTTCATGCTTTATAACTATATACTTTCAAAATTATCCTATCCAAATTACTTATCATATCGTATTATATCAACTCCATACGCATCCTATATCCATAAAAAGCATTTTCTTGCATCTTTATTCTGATAATTTTTGAATCATAAGACGCAATAAAGAGGTTTCAGAGAACATTATAATTTCGACTAACAAATAAGCGATGAAAAATAGCAAACAATTATTTAAAAAAACCGTGAAACCAGACTTTCTAGTTATCACAGCTTTTTTTAATGTAAAGCATTCAAATATCTTTCAAGGATGTAATTACACAGGACTTTTTATGGAATGCTATTCCATATCCTATAATATCTTCATAGCCATCTGCATACAATCCCTCTATATATTTCTGATTTTTGATTTGTTCACAAGCCTTTTCTGCCATCGGCTTTAGGTCCGCAACCTGTCAAAATACCTTTTTCTAAAGCATCATTTGTTTTAAGGGCTGCACTAAACACATGCCTGAGAAAGTCTACCATTTCATCATAGTAGCCATTCAAATATGCAGTCTGTAAAGGAACATCACGCCATGGGCGGGCAGCGCCTATTCATCAATCAGAATAATGACTTTTTTCTGAAAATGCAGTTGCATACAAATACTGATTTTAAACAAAGCATCCATTAAGTTGCTTATGGTTGAGGTCTCATTTTGATACTGTGTCAACAAATTTTTCTGTGCAGTATTTAACATTGGACTATTCAGCAATTCCGGATTTGCATTAACAATGTCTGAAATTATAGAACCGAATTTCTCAATCTGCATCTTATAATCAGCTCTTTTCATATCCTTTAAGGTGATGAATCAACTGGATATGCATGCTGATGAAGCAAAGCATCACAATCATTTGAAATTTCAAGATTATCAAAAAGATACGCATTCTCTTTCTCTTTCATAGAAAAGAAATAATATAGCACGCCTGGATGGGCAGCGCCTACTCATATTTAATGTTTTTCCCGCTACTAGCGCGCCTCTTGTCGGATACCAAAGGTATCGATACTATTCTGTGAAACCGACGCGGTCTTGTGTACAGTGCAACTTTTTCATTAAGCACTTCCTTAATGAATAGGGTTTTATCAACATAATAATAACCTTCATCTATCATAGTTTGAAGTTCTCTATACCAATTGGCAAACAATTCATTCTCCCTTGTGTGTTTATTATACCACGCTATGAATCACGAACAAAAGGAAAATGGCATGGATAGAACAAGTTATGCAATAGAAACTTCAAGTTAGGATTCCCTTATCATACCTGAAAATATTTTCGTCCTACAGCAGTGAAATCTGACGGATATGCTTATCCTCCCGTATCGTAATCTTGTCCTCTTCATCAAGGTGTCCCAGCAGGACGCTGCTTTGCGGATCATGGAGCTTCATTCTTTCCGCAATCTGTTTTTCATTATAATTGGCATAGCAGTACCGACAGCCGTGCGGACAACAGTTATAATCACCGATATCAACCGTCGGCATGCAGCCACAGACAGATCGCACACCCTTTCCCTGAATATGATCCAAGGAATGCTGTACCAGTCTCTCAAGCTTTTTACGATCCATACAGAGTCCCTTGTGAATATGATAGGGGGAAAGATCAATATCCTCTGCACATGTTTGTATATGTACAGCATAGCGCTCAGCGACACTGCCCAGTGCCTTTCCGACATCCAGCATATCCTGTCGGCGCATTTCCTGTAGCTGCATACGCTTCTGATTGCCTGCCGTATTCTTATACATATCCACAAATGAAATGATAATTGTATCCACATAGCCCTCCAACTGGCTGCACAGCTTTTCAAATGCCCGCCGATGGTACTCCACGGTATATTTGGGAGTAAGCAGGATCGGGTCATAGCGAACGATTACACGATCCTTTCCCAGTCGCAGTGACATTTCTCTTACCGCATTTACGATTTCCTTTTTGGATGCTACATGTTCCTCGATATCCTCATGATAAGGTGTCAGCGTAATCTGAAACTGATAGAGAAAGGGTACTTCCTCCAGTCTGTTCATCATGGGAATCGGATTTTTTGTACAAAACAGAATACCATCAATATTTTGTTCATTCAGATAAATACGACTGATTTGATGAGGATTGAACGGGTTTCTAACATCCACGAAGCCTTCCTGAAGCCGATTGAAAAACCATGTGCTGTAGAATGCCGGTATATCACAGCGTCCGCTTACAAAAAGTATCATGCTATCCCTCATTTCTTTTCTTATACTATACCATAACCTTCATTCGAACTGCACGAATTTGGTTTCTATGATGTATATTCTGATTTACATATTCCTTCGAATACTGAAAAGATGGGAAAATTGTAAAATTGAAATTTAAAATGGTAAGTAAAGCTGCAAAACTACGCCATTATAAGGGTGGAAAAGTTACAGGAAGCTGAGAAGTACTGAACGATAACAATGACTCTGATGAAGGAATTATGTATGGGAATAAGCGTTCATGGTGACTTGTCCCAGACAGACAGCAACAACAGGCGTGCTTGATTTTGTCATATATAACAGCTCCGTATCTCCATGATAGTAAATTCAGAAAAGCAGCAGAAAAAAACGGCACTTTTTACAATGTCTTACCGGATTTAGAAGATGGTATTCAGGATGCAGCTTTTAAAGTCAGAATGCGGAGATTATTACAAAAAGCGATTTACCGATTATAGGATTATATTTTTATGAACTGGAAAAGCTAAAAAAACGATATACAAAGTGAATACATCGGATTACGAAAAGCGTAAAAGCAGACCGCAATACCCGGTCTGCTTATCTATATCATGCTAATGTAATATGCGTCTATTTACATGTATCAAGTATTTCCTTCATGCGCTTCGCAAGCCCTCTGCATTTCTCACTGCTTAGAGAGCACACCGCAACACGAATGCCCTTATTTACCTTTACTGTATAAATATGCTGCTTCATCAGGCTTTCGTGGAAGACATCACGCAATGCATTGTCCTCGATTCTCACAGTTACGAAGAAGCCCTCTTTATAAGGATAGTAATCCAATCCGCAGGCATCTGCTTCTTCTGTAAAGATGTCACTTCTCTTTTTCAGAAGCTCCACATACATCGCCTTTTCCTTCATATACGCATCATAATTGGTTGTTGTAACATATGTGAAATTTTCCATAGCAGCATTCGGCACATTGCTCCAGGTAGCTCTGGCCGCCTTCTCAAATACGATTTCCACATCGCGTACAGCTTCCTTTGTCTGTGCCAACAGAATAGCGGCACCACAACGCAAGCCATAGGAGGTCAGCGCCTTGCTGCAGCTGAAGGCAATTACAGCCATAACATTTTCTGAAAAATCATTAAATGTCTTTATATAATTTCGGCAATGCTCTAAATCATAAGAAAAATCAATATAAGCAATGTCATTGAGAAGCACTACCGGCACTTCCTTTCCACATTCGTTCAGGAATGCCACAATCTCCTGCCATTCCTCCATACTCATAGAGTAACCAGTTGGATTATGACATGGATCATTGATTACCAGCAGCAGCTTCTTCTGCGTTTTCATAACCTCACGGCAAGCTTCCTTTAAGGACTCTACATTGAAATGATCTCCCTCAAACAGAGAATAGGTTTTCACCTTCAGATTATCCATGGTCGCCATCAGCCTATAGCTGCCCCATGCGATTTCAGGGAGAATAACCGTTTCCCCTTCATCCAGTATTTCCTGCATGGTGATCGCTACTGCCCCGGTCCCCCCCGGTGTGGCAATCACACTGTGTACCAGAGTTGAGCCCGTGCCGCCCACGATCCATTCATAAACCTGCTTACGGAAAGAATCATTGCCGACAAAGCTGGCCGCGTAGGTAGCCTTTGTTTCCTTTGCTATTTCGTTATAAGGTGTAAACACGCTGTCAAAGGCAACGATGTTCCCTTCTTCATTATATAAAGAGCCGATGGTCGCATCGACAACCTGCTCTGCACCGATGGCAGCCTTGGCTTCCTTTGCCTTTTTCACAATAGCGAATACTGTATCTTCGATTGGCGCCTTATTGACGTTCTGTTTTACAAAACTCATATTCATCCCTGCTTTCTTTCATCGTTTTGATATGCTCCGAGTATCTTTACCTCTTCACATGCTTCCTTTAAATCGTGGATCAGATGCTGTTCCTTTGCATCCTTCAGATTTCCTTCTATTTCCACATAGAAATAGTATTCCCATGGACGTTCCTTTATCGACCTGGACTTAATACTCTGCATGTTAAATCCATACTGAGCGATAATATTCATCGCATGTACGAGTGCACCTGCCTTGTGGTGTGTGGTAAAAGCGAGCGAGAAGCGATTGCCCTGCTGTATCAGCTGTTTACTGATGATGATGAAGCGTGTCGTATTCTGTTCACTTGTATTGATATCCTCCGCAAGTATATCCAGACCATACAGCTCTGCATTTTCCTTCGCGGCAATGGCAGCCTTGGATTTATCATTTTCTTTCGCAACATACTCTGCCGCAAGCGCAGTGTTCGGATATGGTATCAGCTCATAGCCGCGTCCCTCCAGAAATTTCTTTGACTGATATATCGCCTGATCCTTGGAATACACCTGTTTGATATCCGCTAGAGATGCTCCCTTTACACCTAGCAGATTCTGTGATATCTGCAAATCGTATATATCATTGATATATACATCATAACGCATCAGAAGATCCAGTACCTCTCCCACTTCACCAGTATATGAATTTTCAAACGGAATGACTCCATAGGCCACTTCCCGCTCCGTTACTGCATGAAATACGTCTTCAAAGGAGGCATAGCTTTTCTTTCGGTGATCCAAAAACACCCGCTCAGCAGCAATATGGGAAAATGCTCCTTCTGTCCCGGAATAACCGATAAGATCCCGGTTAATGATCGATCGCTGATATTTTCTAGAGATTGCCATCATTTCACTGATAAATTCTATGTAGCTGTCCCTGTATTCCTCACGCTGAATAAATGCTGTATTATGTTCAATAACATACTGTTCTCTTGATGTATCCAAAACCTTCATCTGATGCGCCTGTTTGTAACGGATAACATCTTCAACCGCCTGCATGCGCTGTTCAAAAAGTTTTGCCATTTCCTCATCAATCGCATTGATCCGTTTTCGGGCATCATCCAATAAACTCATAAACTCACCCCTGTTTCCACAATATTATACAATAATTCTATTTAACTTCCTATCATAAATTCAAAACTTACATGAATTTATGAAAAGTTTTACAAATTGTGTGCAAATAGTATCATCCAAAACTCATTGTGCTGTAACGGATAGCTGTATAGAGTCCTCCTATACCGTCTTAACTCTGTCATCAGCAATAGCGGCATCATGTTTTCATTGCATTTTCATAAACTGAAATTATTTTCATAAATTTGTGTTTTTTTCTTGTAATTATGCATAAAGTATATTATCATATTGGTAATTGGAGTGATTTGACCATGATACAGAAAGCATACTTTTATTACTTTGAATAGTCCGTTATAAAGCCATTGAAGAAGTCATGGTTATTTTCACTTTATAACGAGCACACAAAAGCATCTGCGATACACACAGGATGCTTTTTTTTCATAAAAGGGAGGATATTGTTATGAAATTACACGTTGATTTAAAGGAGAACGGATATGACATCCTGATGGAACACGGGATACTGTATCGTTTAAATGACTATATTGATTTAAACCGCAAGGTGATGATTGTTACAGACAGCGGCGTACCGGAGGCCTATGCAAATATCGTACGGGAACAATGTAAGAAAGGGTATGTGCATGTCATAGAACAGGGGGAGGATTCCAAGGACCTTGCCGTCTTCAAGGAAATCAATGAGGATCTGCTGGCACACAAGTTTTCCAGAAAGGATTGTGTAGTCGCTCTTGGAGGAGGAGTCGTCGGTGATCTGGCAGGTTATGTGGCAGCCTCCTATATGCGGGGAATCGACTTCATACAGATACCGACAACCACACTTTCACAGATAGACTCCAGTATCGGTGGAAAGGTTGCTATCAATCTGGATGAGGTTAAAAATATCGTCGGTGCCTTCTATCAGCCAAAAATGGTCTTTATCGATCCGGAAACATTGCATACGCTTCCCAGAAGGCACTATATCAACGGCCTGATGGAAGCACTGAAAGCCGGACTGATCTATGATGCCTCCCTGTTTGCATTGTTTGAGCATGGAGATATTGAAAAAGATCTGGATACGATTATTGAAAAAGCTTTGTATGTGAAAAAGAGTGTTGTCGAGCAGGATGAACGGGAACAGGGACTGCGCAAGATTCTGAACTTCGGTCATACCATCGGACATGCCATTGAAAGCTATTATCACCTGAGTGAGTATCTGCACGGGGAATGTGTTGCTTTGGGAATGCTGTATTTTATCGAGGATGAACAGCTGAAGCAGCGTGTTATCAGCGTGTATGAGCGTCTGGGTATCCCCACACATGTGGACTTTGACCCGGAAGCGGTATATCAGCTTTTATGCAGAGATAAGAAAGCGGACGGTGATCATGTAACGATCGTTCATGTTCCAAAGGCAGGAACAGCGGAACTGATAGAAACCCCGCTTGATGAAGTACGTACTATATTGAAAGGAACACAAGCATGAAAAATACATTCGGACATAATTATTCTGTGACAATTTTTGGAGAAAGCCATGGGGAAGCCATCGGCTGCGTGATTGACGGTCTTGCGCCGGGAATTAAACTGGATATGGATTTTATAGCCTCCGTCATGGAAAAGCGAAAAGCAAAGGGCAGAATATCCACACAGCGAAAAGAGGCAGATGAGCTGCATATCGTCAGTGGCTATTTCAATGGTCATACAACCGGTACACCGTTGACGATTCTCATTGAAAATACAAACACAAGAAGTCATGATTACGAAAAGACGAAATATCGGCTGCGCCCTTCTCATGCAGACTATACTGCCAATGAAAAGTATATGGGCTGGCAGGACTATCGCGGTGGCGGTCATTTCAGCGGCAGAATCACTGCACCGCTGGTAGCGGCAGGTGCAATCGCTATGCAGGTACTGAAGGAAAAGGGAATTCTGATAGGAAGCCATATTCAGAAAAGCAGAACCATAGAGGATATTCCGTTTTCTGAGAATATAGAGGAATTACAGAAACAGGTGGAACGTGTCAATACAATGGATTTTGCGGTACTGGATGATACAGCAGCTGCAGATATGAAAGCGATGATAGAGGAAGCGGCAAATGAAGGCGACAGTGTGGGCGGTATTCTGGAGAGCTGTATTCTGAACGTTCCGGCAGGTCTGGGAGAACCGTTCTTCGATTCGCTGGAAAGCACACTGAGTCATCTGTTATTCAGTGTTCCAGCGGTAAAGGGAATTGAATTCGGTCTGGGCTTTGGTTTTTCGGATGTGTATGGAAGTGAAGCCAATGATCCGATCACCTATGACAAGGGATTTCATACCGCTACAAATAACAATGGTGGAATCAACGGCGGGATTTCCAATGGAATGCCGATTCGCATCCGTACGGTTATCAAGCCGACAGCGTCTATATATAAGGAACAGAATACGGTGGATTTAAAGACTCACGAAGCAGTGAAGCTTCAGATTCAGGGGCGTCATGATCCGGCAATTATTCATCGGGCAAGAATCGTCGTGGACAGTGTGCTTGCCATTGGCATTCTGGATCAGCTGATGGAGCGATCAGCAACCCTGACAATGAAATAAAAAAAACACCGGCACAGTAACATATATAAGAGGAGGAAGCAGATATGATTATCACAATGAAGAAAAGTGCAACAAAAGCAGATATTGAGCATGTCATGAAGCAGCTGAAGGATAAGGGGCTTCAGATTCATGAGAGTATTGGTGAAAACCTCAATGTCTTCGGCGTTGTTGGAGATACATCACAGGTTGACCCGAAGCGCATTGAGGCGAACAAGCATGTGGAAAGTGTTGTCCGCGTATCATCCCCGTATAAGAAGGCAAGCCGGATGTTTCATCCGGAGGATACGATAGTAGAGGTAAACGGCATTCACATCGGCGGAAAGGAAAAAATCGTTGTCATTGGCGGTCCCTGCTCTGTTGAAGGGAAAGATATGATTTGTCATATCGCTCATGAGGTAAAGGATGCAGGAGGAGTGATGCTTCGTGGGGGAGCCTACAAGCCAAGAACAAGTCCGTATGCATTTCAGGGTATGGGAACAGAAGGAATTCTGGCGCTTGCACAGGCAAGAAAGCAAACCGGGCTTCCTGTTGTTACTGAGCTGATGAGTGCCGATAAGCTGGATGAATTTGTAGAGTATGTCGATGTCATTCAGATCGGTGCCAGAAATATGCAGAACTTTGACCTTTTAAAGGCTGTTGGAAAAACAAACAAGCCGGTACTGCTGAAACGTGGACTGGCCAATACGATTGAAGAATGGATCATGTCCGCAGAGTATATTCTTTCTGAAGGAAATACGAATGTCATGCTGTGTGAGCGTGGTATCCGCACCTTTGAACCTTATACACGAAATACCCTCGATTTGAGTGTAGTTCCTATTATCAAGAAAAAAACACATCTTCCGATTATCATTGATCCAAGTCATGCGACCGGTGATTGGGAGCTGGTGGAGGCAGCTTCGCTTGCAGCAATCGCAGCTGGTGCCGACGGACTGATTGTGGAGGTACACGATCATCCGGAATGCGCATGGAGTGATGGCGCACAGTCTCTCAAGCCGGATAACTTTAAAGAGCTGATCCGCAAGGGAAAGGCTATCGCAGGTGTAATCGGGAGGGCGATGTAAATGAAAGCCCATGTAGCACCATCCATCTGCAGTGGTCATGTTGTCATTCCGCCAAGTAAAAGCATGGCACATCGTGCGATTATCTGTGCCTCTCTGGCGAACGGCACCAGCGTCATAAAAAACGTTGCCTATTCGCAGGATATCAAAACCACGATTGCCGGCATGCAGCAGCTTGGTGCCGATATCCGCATGGAAGCAGATCAGGTTACTGTTACCGGAATCAAAGATTTTACAATAAAGAACAAAGAAGTGTTTTGCTGTGAATCCGGCTCCACTCTTCGTTTCTTCATTCCGATTTTCTCTCTCTGCAATCAGGAAATCACCTTCACCGGTCAAGGCAGACTGCTGCAGCGCCCGCAGAAGGTTTATGAGGATTTGTTCCACGCGCAGGGGCTCACCTTCCGACAGGATGCATCCGGTATCACGATCCGTGAATGTCTGAAATCCGGTGATATTACATTGCAAGGTGATGTCAGCTCACAGTTTATCAGCGGATTGCTGTTCACACTGCCACTCCTGCAGGAGGATTCCACCATTCACATCCTTCCACCCTTTGAATCCAGAAGCTATGTTGATCTCACGCTGCAAATGCTGAAAACCTATGGCATACAAGCTTCCTTCGAAGATGATCTGACCATTCATATTCCGGGCAATCAGCAGTATACAGCATGTGACTATACGATCGAAGGAGACTATTCCCAGCTTGCCTTCTTTGCTGTGCTTGCCGCATGCAATCATGATCTTACCATTACCGGTGTTCATCACGATTCCAGGCAGGGAGATAAAAAAATTCTCTCGATACTAAAGGACTTTGGTGTACGCATTGAAGAGGTAAAAAACGGCTATCATATTTATAAAAGCAGCCTGCATGGCTGTAGAATCGATCTTGCGGACTGCCCGGATCTCGGGCCGATCCTAACTGTCCTTGCTATGTATTCCCCGGGAAATACCAATATCTACAATGCAGGCAGACTGCGTATCAAGGAAAGTGACCGCATTGAAGCAATGGAACAGGAGCTGCGCAAATTCGGTGTGGATATTCATTCCACAGAGGATGAAATCTTTATTACCGGCAACTCCTCCTATACCTGTACGAGCGAGCTTTCCTCCCATAATGATCACCGTATCGTTATGGCGCTCAGTGTCGCAGCGACCTGCAGCAACATCTCCTGCATCATTGATGGTGCTCAGGCAATTCAAAAAAGCTATCCTACATTCTTTGAAGATTTACAGTCCATTGGTGGAAAGGTGGAGCTGTTATGATACAGGAGAATACACGATTTCTTATTGTCGGATTAGGTCTGATCGGTGGCAGCTATGCCATGGGCTTAAAGAAAAACGGCTATCATGTTGATGCCATTGAAATCAACCAGCTCAGCATTGACTATGCAATCAAGCATAACATCATCGATCGCGGTTCAACATTTGATATTGACTATATAAAGGAAGCTGATATCATAATAAGCGGACTATATCCAAATATGACGGTAGACTGGATAACCACCTATCAGAAATATTTCAAGCCCGGTGCTCTGATTACAGATGTAAGCTCCGTGAAAACAGGTGTTGTAGAACCCATTCAGAAAATCATTCGCAGGGATGTGGAGTTCATAAGCTCCCATCCAATGGCAGGTAAGGAAGTCAGCGGAGTAAAATTCGCAGACGATTCCATCTTCCATATTGCCAACTTCATTATTCTGCCCACAGAAAGCAATACGAAGGAAGCAGTTGCGACCATGCGCCAGTTTGCCGAAATACTCGGATTCAGTAACATCTCCGAGCTGACCGTTGCACAGCATGATGAAATGATCGGCTTTGTTTCACATCTGACACATGCTATTGCGGTTTCTCTTATGAACACCAATGACAACACCCACCTGGTAGAATACACCGGTGACTCCTTTCGTGATCTGACAAGAATTGCGAAAATCAACGAGAATCTGTGGAGTGAGGTATTCTTTCTGAATAAAGAGAACCTGATTCGGGAAATTGATGATTTCATACAGGAGGTCAATCATCTGAAAGCAACCCTGGAGCAGGATGATGTGGACGGGCTAAAGGAGCTGTTTATTCAATCTACTGCAAGACGTAAGCTCTTTGACCGATAGGAGGTATCCGAATGGAACATGAGCCGTATCTGGAAGAGGAACATAAAGATCAGCTATGCAAAAAGGACTGTAAACGTATAGCCGGCTCTCTGCTTTTCTATTATATTTTATTATTTGCCTGTGCCTTTACCTTAGGAATCATAAGCAGTGCATACATCATGTCAGGCGCTTCGCAAACAGAGCTTGAAACAATCACAAACATCTTCAGTATGATAGCAACCTGCTTTGTAACGATTTTAACGCTTGTAATATATAAAAAGAAGCTGCATGTAACAATACCGTACTCTCTATGCAAGGAATGGAATTTTCTTTCCATCCTTCGCTATACGATTATCGCTATGGGATTGTCTGGAGCAGCTGGAATTCTTATACAGCTGATAAATCAGATCCTCATCCATTTTGGCTGGGTCATGACAACGCCGGATTTCTCCATGAAGCCGGATATCACCTACAATCTAAGCATTGTACTCTCCACCTGTATCATTGCGCCGATCATGGAAGAGCTTCTCTTTCGCGGATTGATACTGCAAACGCTGAAAAGATATGGAAATGTCTTCGCTATTCTTGTGACAAGTCTGCTGTTTGCATTGCTGCATGGAAATCTTCCGCAGAGTGTCCCTGTTTTTGCTCTCAGTATGATGATTTGCTATGTTGTTTTAACGTCGGGTAGTATCCTGCCAGGTATAGCGATTCATTTTCTGAATAACGCTTTCGCAATCATGGAAGTCTCACTGCTTTCAGACAACGGCCAGATTTCTACAGTCTTTCTTATACTGGAAGCGCTGTTTCTGCTGTATGCGATGTTTACTCTCTATCAGAAAAGACTGATCATACGGAATTATATAATTCATAACAGAGGTTCCCGTGTTCGTACCTTTTTCAGTAACTGGATATCGATCCTCTTTCTGGTCTTATGTGTTTTCATTATGATTACAAGCTTTCAACGTACATAAAACAAGGATGCGCCTGCCTGCACACTCACGGCAGAAAGGAGCATCCCTTTTATTTCTTTCTAGCGGACATATGTATAACAGAATTGATAGACGCAGTATGCTGTTATGATTTGAGTTTCTCAAGTCTGCATGAACCATAAAGCGGGTATGCAGTTTATCAAGTGAAATCATGGAACGATCCCTATGTATCACAAGGGGGAACATACAGGAAGGAAAATTGCTAAGCAGTATGGAATACCTCCTGATTCAATGCTGCTTCCAGTGAAAACACTTTTTTCTATTGCAGTTTCATACTATCGTGTCCATACTATAGGCAGGAGGTGATCGCATGGAGAATTTTCTGAATGCGACGGCATGGACAATGGCTGAGACAAAGCCCTATGGACTATTTCATATCGTTATGCTGCTAGGCGGTATCCCTGTGTCTATTGCGCTGACATGGAAGCTGCGCAGGGTGAGTGATCGCAGCTATCACCGTATATTGTTTGCTATTGCAGTTATTTTACTGCTTTCCGAACTATACAAGCAGCTCTTTCATTTTTATGTTATGGATAACAAAACCTATGACTGGTGGATTTTCCCTTTTCAGCTATGCAGTCTTCCCATGTATCTTTGTGCAATTCTTCCCTTTATGAAAAAAAGCAGATAGCTGATTCCTCTGGAAACCTTCCTGATGGATTTCAATCTGCTTGGCGGTCTTATGGCGCTGCTGGTTCCGGATGGCCTCATGCATCCTTATATCACCTTGACGCTGCATGCCTTTGTCTGGCACTTTCTTCTTCTGTTTGTCGGCTTTTTCATCGGCTTTTCAAGACACGGTGATACCTCTCTTTCAGGGTTTATAAAAACCCTTCCGATTTTACTTATCTGCATAGGAGCTGCCACACTGCTCAATGTTTTATTTCATTCCTACGGGGATATCAATATGTTTTATATCAGTCCTTACAAAATCACTACCCAGCCTGTATTCTCTCAAATTATGAAGCGTACCGGGATATGGATAGGCAATCTCTTTTATATCACGGCAATGTGTATCGCTGCCTTTCTCATTCACAGAATGTTTGCCACGATTCGTCAAAGCTGCGAGAAATGAGCCGATACCCTCCATCTGTACAAAGCTTCCACACCTCATCACTATTCAAACGGTTATGTAAGACACGCTGTACATTGCAGCGATCACTTTTTTCATAAAAAAACTCTGCCTGCTCCTTGCTTAGCCCACCGCGGCTTTTTCTGTCAATGAGTCTGTCACGCAGCAGGTTTTCCTCCGCTTGAATAAACACACAATAGTCGCATAGTGCAGAAAGGGAGCGATAGGGTTTCTCGTCCAACAGAAGATAATTACCTTCCACAAGAAGAATACTGCCTGTAATATGCAGCCTATGCTTCAGCGGCTCATGCAGATTACGGTCATATACCGGCCACCAGGTATCGCTTCCTTTTGTTTCCTTTATCAATGCATACATTGCTTCTGCATCAAATGTTTCCGGAGCGCCTTTTAGTTCCTTTAGTTTTTTTCCATACTGAAAATGGTTATCGAGCCAGGCATTCGTATAATGAAATCCATCCATACCGGCATACTGCATATCCATACAGCCCAATTCTCTGGCGAACTGACAGAGTGCTATCGCAAGTGTGGATTTCCCTGTTGCAGGAGGAGCCGCCAGAAAGACTATGAGTCTTTTTCCTGATTCCTTTTGCAGCTGTATGACATGTTGAAGAAATGGCATAAATACTGTTTTGATATCCTCTTCCCTGTATTTTGCCTGTATGCCATACCCATTCACGTTGATTGTTAACATTCGTATGCCCATCGTATCACCCTTTTTTCATTATAAGGGGTTTTTGATTATTTTCAAAGTAAATACTTAGATCTTTTTATATTGCATGCAGCTCTCATTTTATGCAAAAAGACTTGCCTGAAACAATCTTAATAATGCTTAAATGGAGTTTAATCCCTATAGACGGTATGCTATGATGATTACGGTTGAAATGATTACTGATGATTACACAGCTGTATACACTATATTTTCAGAGGCTGTAAATCGCAGTCAGGTATTCATAGAAAGGAAAATCATGAATTTAGAGAAAAAGTACCGTATTGTTAAAATCTCTTTCATCCTCGTATCCTGCTTATTTTTTATTGTGCTGTATGCCATAGGCACCTATGTCAGTGAACGCAAGGAAGAGCATCGATTCGCAAAAGGTATCCGTGGAACCTATACCAGTGCCGATAGCTTTACGAATATCAGTCTGGATGATGAGGATCAGCTTTATTATTTATCTGGTGATCGTGTATCTCATGGTACATATAAAAAGCTTAATGAACAGGTTTTCAAGCTGCTATCCGGGCATTTGAAGGATGCCTACATCGTTAAGGATTCCAATGGCGATATCATTCTTATCGAACAGGATACATCTGCCGCCAGATTTAAAAAATACGATAATCAAATTACCATTGTATCGGAATGAGAAATCTAAACTGCATGATTGCATGCGTATGTTTCCACAGACCGCATGCAGGAGGGAGATATCTCCTTTTTTGCTTACAGCTGTTTTTATACGATTTGGAATCAGTGGATATGAATTGTAAGCCGCTTCTAATTCGTGTATAATAATGCAGTATGCGAAACGGAGGGATTTTTGAATGGAAGTTATGAAGAAATTTATAAGCTATTATAAGCCATATAAGACTGTGTTCTTTCTTGATATGTTCTGTGCACTTATGATCAGTGCGGTTGATCTTGCATTTCCGCAGATTCTGAGCTATCTGAATACTACATTTTATATTCAACCAAAGGATATGATTATGGACAGTCTGCTTCTGCTTGGGGCAGGACTGCTTGTAATGTATATCGTTCGTGCAATCTGCCGGTATTATGTAACAGCGCAGGGACATATTATGGGAGCACGTATGGAGAGCGATATGCGTCAGGATCTGTTTGATCAGTTTGAGCGCCTGTCCTTCTCCTATTATGACCGTAACAATACCGGGGAAATGATGAGCAAGCTGGTTTCTGATTTGTTTGATATTTCAGAATTCGCGCATCACGGACCGGAAAATGTATTTATCTCGCTATTGAAAATTATCGGTTCCTTTCTGTTGCTGCTGTACATCCACGTACCGCTGACCCTGATTCTGATTGCAGTAACGCTGGTCATGCTGATTTTCAGTATGCTTCAGAATAAGAAAATGCAGGCAACCTTTATGGATAACCGCCGTAAGATTGCCGGTGTCAATGCAAGCCTGCAGGATTCTCTGGCCGGTATCCGTGTTGTCAAATCCTTCGCCAATGAAGACATTGAGCGTGATAAATTTTCTCACAGCAATCAGCTGTTTCTGCAATCCAAGACGAATAACTATTACCGGATGGGACTGTTTCATGCAGGAAATAATTTCTTTCAGGGGATGCTGTACCTGACGATTCTGGTTGCGGGTGGATATTTTATTGCCAACGGAACACTCGATCCAATTTCTCTTGCGACCTATGCCCTGTATATCAACATCTTTGTTGCCCCGATTGAGGTGCTCGTTGAATTTACAGAGATGTTTCAAAAGGGCTATTCCGGGTTTAAACGATTCCTTGAAGTCATTGAAACAGAGCCGGATATTCAGGATGCACCGGATGCACAGGAGCTGAAGAATGTTCAGGGTGTCATAGATTATGATCATGTGACCTTCTCTTATAATGAGGAAGAGCATGTTTTGGATGATGTTTCTATACATATCGAAGCAGGCCGTTCCATTGCTCTGGTTGGACCAAGCGGCGGAGGGAAAACGACAATCTGTTCCCTGCTTCCAAGGTTTTATGATGTGAAGAACGGAGCTGTTCGTGTGGATGGTCAGGATATTCGAACGCTGACACTGGAAAGCCTTCGCAAGGCAATCGGTATCGTTCAGCAGGATGTATATCTGTTTACCGGAAGTGTAAAAGAAAACATTGCATATGGAAAACCCGGATGCACGGATGAGGAAATCATCGAAGCAGCCAAAAAGGCAAATATTCATGATTTCATTATGGGACTGCCGGATGGCTATGATACCTATGTCGGTGAGCGTGGTACACGACTGTCAGGAGGACAGAAGCAGCGCATCAGTATTGCCCGCGTCTTCCTGAAGGATCCAAGAATATTGATTCTGGATGAGGCCACAAGTGCACTGGATAATGAAAGTGAACGGCATATTCAGAAAAGTCTGGAAGAGCTGGCAAAAAACAGAACCTGTATCACAATTGCGCACCGTCTTTCCACCATACGCAATGCAGATGAAATTATCGTTATCTCTGAAAACGGCATGGAAGAAAGAGGAACACACAATGAACTGCTTGCGAAGGGCGGCACCTATGCCAAGTATTATCATATGCAGTTTGAAGGTCTGGATTTTGATGAACAGACTCGTGAAACACTACATTCCAGACAATAGAAAAAGCACGGTTGTGAAAAATCGTGCTTTTTTCTTGTTCTGCTGTTCAGCAATCATGTCGATATATACGAATGTTCACAGGTGTTAACGCCATTCCTTACGGCAGTTTGGAATAATGCACATGCACCAGCTTTTTCCCCTGCGGATAGCTGCGGTAAATCTGTGTTTCCCTTCCCTTGTTCATGATATGTTCCCCGCTGTCCTTCATCGTCGCATACAGCGTCCAGTAAAAGCGTACGATTGTAATATCACAGAATTCCTGAATCTTAACATCATCCTGTTGAAGGTCGCGCGTTTCATACTGAGCCATCGCTCCGTGATAAAAGGAAGCAAGGATAGCGTCCAGTCCTTCCACTTCCCCTTTTGGAAATATCATGGAGCATTCATCCTGATCACTCCACACCTCACGAATCAGCGAATCACTGCAGGTATTGACGGATTGTATATAGCTTTCCAATTCTTTCATAGTAACCACCTCACCATAAATCCTACACGCAGCTGAAAGGATTGCAAGAGCAAATATAAAAAGCTTATGCTTTTTGTTCGGTATCAAACAGATATTTTCTGATTTCTTCAAGACTGTTACAGCTTTTCAGCATGTGCGTCTGCTCATCATCAGAGACAATCCGTACAATGCGGCGAAATATTTTACTGTATTCCGTACTGATATCCTCACCGATGGCCGCAAAGAATACAAGGTCAACAAGCTGATCATCCCATGTGATCGTATGATCGAGTTTGATAATTAAAATAACGGAATTCTTCACTGCTTTTTTCGTACCGTGAGGGACTGCAACACCACGTCCGATTGCTGTTGAAGAATACTGAATACGATCATAAACCGACGCCTCAAACGCTTCTGTAACATATCCGTTATCCTCCAGATATGTGCAGTATTTATGAATGAGACTTCTGCGATTTTCACAGCTGTCCTGAAAATAAGAAAGATAGCTGTCAAACTTTGTGCGAAGCTCCAGCGTATGCTTGATTTCTCTTGCAAAAATCCAATGACGAACCTGCGAACAGGATGCTTCTGTAAACAAGTGATCGATATTTATAATATTGGAAGCATGCAGACGGTTCGTTGTAGCATTCAGTATAAGATCATGCTGGTGCCCCGTTTCTTTTTTCATTTCATCACTGCCTATAATGTTCACAATTTCTATTTCACGAAAGGATGTTTCAACCATGCTTTTAATATAGGATTCAAAGGTGATTCCGGCATCACAGATCAATAAACAGCGTATGGAACGGATATTCCTGGAGCGGTTTAAGGCTCCGACGATATGCAGACAGATAAAGCCAAGCTCATTGGCGTCAAAATAGATGTGTTCCCTTTCCTCTATCTTATCAATCGTTGTCATGATTGCGACATAGACCTCCGTGTATTTCGTTTTGATTGCTTCCAGCAGAGGATTCTCACTTGAGATACCATACTTCATTCTCCGGATTGCCGGTTTCATATGATTGCAAAGGTTTTGTTTGAGCTGTTTATCTTCTGACAGATCGACATTCAGACGTTCCGATACCAGATAAATGAATCTATCCAGCATGGCACTGTCCAGCTCCTGAAACTGCTCCTGGTTTTGCTGCTTGCGGGTTGAAAGAATCACCCGTTCCAGATAATATATTTCCTCTTCGGGTAGGCTTACATGAAATGTCTGCTCCATTTTCAGCTTCATGATGGTGGCTACATAATATTCCTGAAGATCGGTGCTGATGGTTGTCTGCTTTTGTACTGACCTGTCAATCTGACAGCGCGTAAGTAATATACAGCATTTGAGAATCAGCATACCGAAATCATAATCACAATAATGAGTATTCAGATTGATTTCCGATGATTTTACAATCGGGATAATCATTCGAATCATCTGAACATCAAATACCATTTTCATTTTTTCATATAATGCATCCGGCAGACGGACATCCAGATCATTATGCTGATATCCCTGCACCGGAAGAGTGTCTACAAAACGGTAAAAAAGATTTCGGATATCCTCTTCGTGACCTTCCAGAGACAGACCATAGTTTGAACGTTTTCGAAGTCTGCAGTCATAGTTCTCAGCAAGTCTCTCAGCTTCCTCCAGAACAGTGGTCAGTGAGGACTTTGAACGGTATAATGCATCTGCAAGATCCTCCATACGGATCGCATCCCTATAAGTTAAAAGCATATGCAAAACCGTATGTAAATCATTTCCCTTTTCCAAGGGGACAGATGTCTCAAAGCGATTTTTTTGAAGCTGCCGGTAAATCGCCTCTCTCTGTTTTTGTGTACAGTGAAGACGTATTCCGATGTTCGGTTTTTTTATCAGCTCGGCACCATGAAGGAGCTGTAGAAAACTGGTATCCTGCAAATCGCTGTGTATCGTTCGCGAAGATACTGCGACCTGTTCTGCAAGCTCTGCCACAGTCTGAAAATTCTGTTCCTCTACAAGTATATTCAGAAGTTCCATCCACCTTTGTGTTTTTTTCATGATAAGCCTCCAGTTCACTGTCCTTTTTGTTTTTATCACCCATTATAGTATGCCAAGAGCCTTCCATACGGTATCTATCTCGATCCTGCGGAAAAGATACAGATTTAATTTCTGCTTTTCTTTCGGAACGCATACCGAAGGTGAGAGCTGTATGCCTAAAATAAACAGCATCTGATATCCGCTTTCTTCCATAGAAATTATATCATAATTTCTATATACAGCTGTCTGGAAAAAATTGCAGGAATACCTGTAGATGTTGAAAAAAGGAAGTGCCGTGCTCTATTGATTGTTGAAGACAGCGGTTGATATAGTAGAGGTGCAAGGAGGAACAGCAATGAAGAAAACAGCACATTGTATTCATCATACACATTGGGATCTGATCTGGTATTTCACAGCACAGGATGCAACTGTTCAGCTGTGCTATAATATGAAGGAGATGCTGGAAGGCTTTCGAAGCGGAAGAATTACAGATTTCTTTTTCGACGGACAGAGTGCGCCGATGGATGAGTACAGAAAGCTTCACCCGGAGGACGAAGCATACATACGAACTCTCGTAACGGAAAAAAAGCTCGTAATCGGACCCTTTCACTCACAGCTTGACTGCTTTATCTGCAATGGTGAATCTGTCATTAACAACCTGAGACTCGGCATGCAGTCTGCCGAAAATCTCGGATATGTTTCCAGGGTTGCATATCTGCCGGATTCCTTTGGACATTCCTGGGATTTTCCCAAGATATTTCATCAGTTTGGAATTAAGGATTTTGTCATAACACGCGGTGTTGGAGATGATTATAAGCTTGGCAGCGAATTTTACATGAAATCAAATGATGGCAGTGAGCTGCTGGTATGCACAATGATTGCAGGCTATGGATACGGATGCTATGCATTCCGTAATGGTACATTATTTGATGAATCAGCTCTTGACTACAATAAAATCAGTGTACAAAGTCTGATTGACCGGCTCCTGTCCTATTCCACACTGGATCACGAATTTGTATTTCCGCTGGGCTTTGATCAAAATCCGGCAATGCTGGATATACCAAAACGAATAGCAGAGTATAACGCACAGCAAACAGACATTGCATTTGTATCAACAACATGGCAGGACTTCTGCAATCGTGTAAGAGAGCATGGTCACAATTTAAAATGCCATGAGCATGAACTGTTCTCGACGCAGTATCATCGGGTTCACCGTTCCATTTTCTCCGCACGCGCAGATATCAAAGCACTGCAGGATGCCTGTGAGCGAAAGATCACATACGGTCTTCAGCCTCTTATGTCCATGCTGGATGCACAGGGTATCCCGTATGACCACGGACTGATCGATGAAATATGGAATCGTCTGCTGCGCTGCCAGACACATTCCTCTGCGACACTGACAGATGAAACAAATGACTATATTCAGCAGGAAACACAGAATGCTTACAATCTGATAACCTCTCAAACGGTATTTCTGATGAAGCTGCTTTCTCTTTCTGTACAGAAGAGGGAGGATGGATATCCTCTGCTGGTATGCAATACGCTGCCATATACAAGAACACAGACACTGCATACAACTGTACAGACTGGAAAACCTGATTTCCGAATCCTTCTGGATGGAAAGGAGCTGCCGTATACGCGTGCAGGGACAGTAAAAAAGAACTGTGGTGTTTTACGTAAAGATATCCGTGATATGGATCCCAAGGGCTATTTCTATGAAACAGAAATCATATTGCAGATTGATCATATGAAGGGGCTTTCCTATCGCACATTGTATATTCAGGATATTGATCAGCCATCTGTCAGCTATGAACTGGCGCAGGTTCCTTATATTGAAAATAACCGTTTCCGTATTCACAAGGATGAAGAGGGTGTACATATCTTTGATTACAGGAGTCATAGGGAGCATCGCAGCGCTATCTATCTGGAGGAGTCCGGGGATGAGGGAGACAGCTTTGACTATTCTCCTCCAGAATATGACTGGATTCTTACAGATTACTTTGAACATGCAGAAGTTTCCTGCGTACAGAATATGACTTACAGCTGTATGACCCTGACAGGTACCTTGGAGATACCTCAGAATCTGAAGAATAGAAAAGATAGAATACGAAATTCCGGTATGCGATATAAAATTAAGCTTGAGCTGATAGATAAGAATAATATCCGTATTTCGGGAACGATTGATAATCATGCAACGGATCATCGTGTACGTCTGGTTTTCACCGGACAGGCACCGCATACGTATTCACTTGCAGGGACACAATACAGCTACATCAAACGCGAAAGCACTCCGGCAGCTTTAAAGACCTGGAAGGCGGATGGCTGGTTTGAAGAGCCCAGTCCAACATGGCCGTTATTGAATTATGTATCGGTAGAGGATGATGAAGTCATGACTGTTATGACGAAAAGCAGTAAGGAATATGAGCTGATAGACGAAGGTAACAAGGATATCGCTGTAGTATTGTTTCGTTCCTATGGTGCTATGGGCTATCCGGATCTGCATCGTCGTCCGGGCAGGCCCAGCGGTCTGGACTACATGATATTCCAAACACCGAAATGTCAGATGCTGAAAGAAAACAGCTTTGATCTGGCCTTAACGTGGTATGAAAGCTATGACGGTAATCGTATCTGCCAAGACTACATTCAATATGCCTGCCCGCAACTCTGTTTTGAAGGACAGCATTTTGATAAGTCCGTGCATCCGATATCCTATTTTCCTACCAATCCACCAGAGCAGAGACTTCCGGATTCCTGGAGCTTTCTGAATATGGATGAGCTTCAGGGCTGCTTCGGATCACTGGTGAAGGAAAAAGATTACTGGCTGCTTCGTCTGTATAACAATGAAATAGAGCCGGTATCCTGCGGCATAATACATAGTGATGAAGCGCTTGTTTACACACTGACGACACTGGATCATACAATACACAAACCGCTGTCCAATGAGCTGGAGCCTCTGCGTAAGGGTGAGCTCAGAATGATACAGATAGAAAGAACATAAAGGAGGACTTGTTTATGAAACGCATTATCGGAGTATGTGCCTGCCCGGCAGGAATTGCCCATACGTATATGGCCGCTGAGAATCTGGAGCGGCAGGGTAAGAAACTGGGCTTTCAGGTAAAAATTGAAACAAATGGTTCCGGAGGTGTAGAGAACCGATTACGTGAGGAAGATATTAAGGAAGCAGACTACGTTATCATTGCGGCAGATACCCGTGTGGAAATGGAGCGCTTTCGAGGGAAAAAGCTCCTGGAGGTTTCTGTAACAGATGCCGTTAGAAAAGTAGAAAGCGTATATGAAAAACTGAATGATGCACTAAAAGAATATTAAATGAGAAAGAGGAGAAAATTATGAATTGGAAAAAAAGCTATAATCATCTGATGTCCGGTGTTTCTTACTTCCTGCCATTTGTTGTAGGTGGTGGAATTATGCTGGCATGTGCCTATCTGTTTGATTTTCAGAATGCCAACACAGCGACCTTCGGCTCATCCAATGTTTTCGTTTCCTGGCTGAATCAGATTGGCGGGCTGGCTATGGGGTATATGTTTCCGATTATGGGAGCTTATATTGCCTATTCCATAGCGGATCGGCCGGGATTGCTGACCGGTATGGTAGCCGGTGCTTTGGCAGCAAACGGCGGCTCTAGTTTTCTTGGCGCTGTGATCGGCGGCTTCGCAGCGGGTTATATCATTCTCGGTCTGAAAAAGTTGACTGCCGGGATACCTCGATCTCTGGAGGGAATCAAAACACTGCTGTTATTCCCGATACTGGGTCTTGCATTAACAAGTCTTGCCATGCTGGCAATCAATTCTGTCGTTGCCCCTGTCAGCAATGCGCTTACAGATTTCCTGTCCGGTCTCAGCGGTACAAATGCTGCACTGCTTGGGGCAGTAATCGGCGGTATGCTGGCACTTGATCTTGGCGGTCCCATCAACAAAACTGCATATCTGTTCTCTGTTGCAACACTGACTGCAGCAGATGGAGGAACCGTACCGTCTGTTGTCATGGCTTCCTGCGGCTGCAGTGCCATGGTAATTGCTACAAGCTGTGCTGTCGCCTGTACGCTGTTTCCTAAAAAGTTCAGCGAAAATTTACGGGGGGCAAAAATTGCTGCATATATTATGGGACTCAGTTTCTTTGTTGAAGGAGCCATTCCCTTTGTAGCAGACCGGCCTAAGAAAATTCTTCCTTCCTTATGTGTTGGAGCAGCAGTAACAGGAGCCTTGGTAGCCATGTTTGGAATTACACTATCTGCACCGATTGGCGGTCTGGAAACATTGCTTCTTGTCAGCAATATCCCATTATATCTGTTATCGTTTGCAGCAGGGACAGCAGTTGCTGTCTGTATGATTTATTTCTTTATCAGAAATGAACCGGATCAGGAGTAAGACATGAAGTTGATCAATGAGAATCTGATTCTCCTTGATATGAATCTGCAGTCCAAGGATGACATTATTTCCTGCATTGCGGATACACTGGAGAATAATCAGCGGCTGTGTGATAAGCAGCAATATATAGACGATGTTTATTCAAGAGAGGACGAAATATCTACAGCCATGGGCTCCAGCATCGCTATACCGCATGCATTGTCATTGGGCGTCAGGCATACATCTCTGGTCTTTCTTCGACTACAAAATCCAATTCAATGGGATGATGATCAGGTTCAGATGGTATTCGGTATTGCTGTACGCAAGGAAAACAGCGGGAATGAGCATCTTAGAATCCTTTCCAACCTGGCAAGAAAGCTGATGGATTTGGGATTTACAAATGCGCTTCTTCATTCAGACAATCCGGACGGCTGTCTGCAGCTGCTGGAAGAATGCAGCATTAGCTGAAGATAAAACTACAGCTTTGCATGTTACATAATCAGTAAAAGATAGGAAGCAGCTTAGAAACAGGTCAACGGCACCTGTTTCTTTTTTTCAAAATGCTTCTCTTCTTTGTTCAGGAGCACAGGTGTAAACAGAAAAAAGATCATAGCCATGATCCTTTTATAATGTTATCTGCACAATTTCCCCATCAGCCGTTTCTACATCAACGATGGTTAATCCCCTGTATTCCTTACTGAAATGCTTTAGAAGCCGCATCATCTTTCTTGTGGTCTCCTTATCCATTGTCCATGCTATTTCCGTATTCTCCTGTATTGTCTTTCTAATCACTGTACAGGTGAGCATATTATAAAGCATGCTATCGGGAATGCGAAGATTTAGACGGCAGGACTGTGCATGAATCCGTATCTTCATGCTATTCGACAATCACTTCAACATGATCTCCGTTTGCAGAATCGACTTCTACAAGCTTCCCGATCACACCACTCTCTATCAGCTGCATAATCATTCCCAGATCGATTTTCTGCATCATTGGATTGTCTGTCATCTGCGGGATGTCCAGCCCCATATCTCTGGCCATTTTTACCAGAGCCAGCGGCAGGTTGACACGTACTCTGTCTCCATTCTCTGAATCCACATACACTCTCAAAAACATCTGTTCGATATCCTTTCGCTTATCTTCCGGAAGCAGTTCGACTGTCTGCACCTTTTCTTTTAGAAAATCATCCAGAGAAATATGGAAGAAGTCTGACAGCTCAATCAATACTGGAAGATCCGGCATAGAAAGATCATTCTCCCATTTTGATACAGCCTGCGGCGAAACTCCCATTTTATCTGCAAGCTCATCCTGTGTCATACCCCTTGCTTTTCTCAATTCACTTATTTTGGTTCCTAATGCTTTCATATAGTGTTCCACCTTTCTTCACACCCTCATTATAGAAATGATTCCTTCCTAAAGGAAGATAGAGCTGGTTGAATGTCACAACTGCTCGTTGTCTGCTTCTCAACCAATAGTAGAATTCCCCATATTTCCTTTTACAACAGCCTTTTACATTATATTCGTATCAACACACTTATCTGTCATGCAATCTATTCCTTAAAATCTTATGGAAGAACTTCCATAGCATATATGCAATCTTGCTGTACAGCTTCAGTGCCTGTATAGTTCACACATCAAAATAATTATCTATAAAGTTTTCTGTATAGAATGAAATTATAATAACAAGGGCACAAAGCATCACCTTTGGAAAAAGGTATGCAGTAATTAAGAACAGCCGCATTCCCTCTTCCTTTTGGCTCATATGACGCTGTTTGCAGTTTCACAGAGAATCGATGATTCAGCTATTCCTCTTATGCTATAGAAAGAGATAAAAGAAAGGATATGGTCATGCATTGATCATATCCTCTTCCTTCAGCTTCTGATTCTGTTCATCCTTTTCTGACAGGATGACACTGCCGCTTTGCAGTGATTTCTGTACATCGATGATTCTCTGATTCCGGCTTCCCTTAAAGACAAGACGGTAATCCTTCAGCTCATTCACAAACTTACCGTCAACCAGCACATCAAGTTGCACAAGCAGCCTTTTCTTACGCTCATCCGCAAGAAGCTCTTCATAGGTGAACCCGCTGTAAGCCCAGATGTTCAGCTGTTTTTCCTTTGCCGTTCTTACGATTTCCAGCAATGGCTCAACCTGCAGAAACGGCTCTCCGCCTGAAAGTGTCAGACCGCTCTGCAGCTGTGCATCACGAATCTGCTGCTGCAGCTGTTCAACGGAATACAGGGTGCCGCCTTCCGTATCCCAGGTTTGCGGATTGTGACAGTTTGGGCAGTGATGTCTGCACCCCTGCGTCCAGATAACCATACGAACACCGGGACCATCTACAAAGCTGTCCTCCTGCATAGGGGAAGCCAGTCGGATGGTTTTGCTATCCATGCTTTACACGATCCCGTTCTTCAGATGCCTTTGCATCATTGAAACGGTCTACCGTACCTACCAGATAACCGGTAATACGGCGGATTTTCTCAAACTTATATTCTTCCTCACGCTCGTCTCTTCCGCATTTTGGACAGACATGCCCTTCAATTACACCACTGTAGCCGCAGCATGGATCACGGTCTACCGGATGGTTGATGCTGCCGTAACCGATTCCCGCATCCTTCATACAGCGAACGATGGATTCAAATGCTTCCAGATTATTTGTAGGATCTCCGTCCACTTCCACATAGGAGATATGTCCGCCGTTTGTGAATTCATGATAAGGAGCTTCCTTCTGAATCTTCTTAAATGCTGTTATGTGATAGTATACCGGTACATGGAAGGAATTTGTATAGTAATCACGATCTGTAACACCCGGTATGATACCGTAGATTTTCTTATCAATCCGTGTAAATCTTCCAGACAGACCTTCTGCAGGAGTTGCAATAAGAGAGAAGTTCAGACCGTATTTCTCTGTAGCTTCATCACAGATTTCACGCATATGCCCTACGATTTTCAGACCAAGCTTCTGCGCTTCTTCACTTTCTCCGTGATGTTCTCCGATCAGCGCCTTTAAACATTCCGCCA
The DNA here is from genome assembly GCF_019132535.1 of Erysipelatoclostridium sp. DFI.2.3. Taxonomy (NCBI): domain Bacteria; kingdom Bacillati; phylum Bacillota; class Erysipelotrichia; order Erysipelotrichales; family Coprobacillaceae; genus Thomasclavelia; species Erysipelatoclostridium sp. DFI.2.3. The sequence continues at coordinate 103,508 of NZ_JAHOOJ010000013.1, forward strand.
GACCGATGAAACCAATCGTCAGCGTTCCCTGCTTGATGATTTCCTCCAGCGTATCCTCCCAGCTCAGATTCTCACTGCCGATCCAGACACCCTGTCCCATCAGGAATGGGAAGTTTTTCACTTTCTTTCTTCCCTGAATTTCCAGACGCTCCAGCAGCTGCTGAATAACGATTTCCATCTTTTCATCCAGCTCATTAAAGAAAGCAGCCTCATTGAAATCACCATTTACAGCAACTCCGTGCTTGATTCCAAGACGCGGCAGGTTGATGGAGGTAAAGGAGTTGTTTCCTCTTCCTGTCGCAATTTCCGGACCGTTGATATTTCCCATAACGCGGGTACGGCATCCCATATAGGTTGTTTCTGTTTCCGGATGTCCTTCCTTGTAATACTGCTTGTTGAACGGAGCATCCATAAAGCTGAAATTCGGAAACAGACGTTTTGCGGATACACGCATTGCCAGCTTAAACAGGTCGTAGTTAGGATCCTCAGGATTATAGTTAATGCCTTCCTTAACCTTGAAAATCAGAATCGGGAAAATCGGTGTTTCTCCGTTCCCTAAACCTGCTTCCTGTGCCAGCATCAGATTTTCACTGATCAGTCTACCCTCCGGTGTCATATCCGTACCGAAGTTTATACTGGAAAACGGTACCTGTGCACCGGCACGTGAATGCATGGTGTTCAGATTATGTACAAAGGCTTCCATTGCCTGATAGGTTTTTCTTCTTGTGGCAACGTTTGCTTCTTTATAAGCGAATTTATTGATCAGCTCGATTTGTTCCTCACCAAGACCGAAGGTTTCCTTCAGCATGGCATTCAGGCTGTTCAGGAAGCTGTCGTCCATGATCATAGCTGCAGTTTTTCCTGTTTCCTTCTCCACTGCCTTGAACGGTTCTCTCACATCAGCATCCAGATTGATAAACAGCTCCAGCGCTTTGTTGAGATTACTGATATATTCCTTGCGGAAGGTTTTTGCGACACCCTTTGCCAGGTAGAAATCAAAGGCAGGTATACTCTGACCGCCATGCTGATCGTTCTGGTTACTCTGGATTGCGATTGCCGCAAGAGCTGCATAGCTGGTGATATCCTGCGGTTCACGCAAATGCCCGTGACCGGTTGAAAAACCGCCGTCAAACAGCTTTTCCAAATCAATCTGACAGCAGGTCAGCGTCCCCATATTCATAAAATCCATATCATGAATATGGATATCTCCGTTTTCATGAAGCGCCGCATGCTGCGGATTCATCAGCTGACTCATACAGAATTCCTTGGATACAGCACTTCCGTACTGCAGCATGGTACCCATTGCCGTATTTCCGTCAATATTGGCATTCTCACGCTTGATATCCGCATCGTTGCTGTCCGCAAACGTAATTTCCTCAATGGATTTCATCAGTCTTGTCTTCATGCTGCGGATTCTTGTACGTTCTGCACGATACAGGATATATGCTTCACTGGTTCTCGCATGACCGGTTTCAATCAATACCTTAATAACTGCATCCTGCACATTTTCCACGGTTGGTGTTGTGCCCTGGTATGTATTATTCAGAAGATTTACGACTTTCTCCGTCAGTATTTCCGCTGTTTCATAATCTGCTTTGCTGCCTTCCTCCTGTGCTACTCTGCTTGCTGCCAGGAAAATAGCTCTTGTGATTTTTTCCGGAGAGAAATGTATTTCACGTCCGTCCCTTTTCTTAATGCTAGTGATCATAGAATCCTCCTTAACCTAGAACAATGACAATAGAAAATACACGCGGCATTTACGTGTATTCAGATTGTTTATATTGTAGATGAACCTTCATCTCTATTTGCTCTGACACTTATTATACCTCAATTTCAGTGTTTGTGGGACTGTAAATGCTTTTTTTTATTTACATGAAAAAGTGTAAGCATTTTTCCTGATATTTTTCTTCCATTTACGTGAGGTTTAATAAAAAATATCCATGAAATGTCATCCACAGATATTTTTATTCTATATGAATATGTATGGTATGTATTTTATAACGAGCACCCCTTGTTTTGAGTCTGTACCTGCTGCCTCCCTGACATCGTTTTAAAACAGCTGTGTTTATTATCATAGTTTCTAGTGATTCAGCTTGATACAGACACTATCCATCCTCGTTTTGGCTTTTGCTGTAAGGCAGAGAGAACCAGAAGGTACTTCCTACTCCTTCTTCACTAAGTACGCCGTATTCAGCCTTATGAAGCTCCAGAACAGCTTTAACAATGCTCAGACCCAGACCGCTGCCAACCCGGGAGCGCACATGCGTCTTATCCACCTTGTAATACCGTTCCCAGATATACGCAAGCTTATCCTTTTCGATACCCGGACCATGATCGATTATTTCGATACGAACCCTTCCCTGTTCAAGCAGCTGCTTCACGATGACCTGATGATCCTCTCCGCTGTAGTTGATGGCATTGTTAATCAGATTATAGATAACCTGATCAAGCTTGATTACATCTCCCTGAATTATGACATCTTCTCTATATTCAAAGCGAATATCATACTCATCCTGCTTTAAAAGGGTTTCATAGCGTTCGATGATGCTGCGGATTTCATCCGTCAGATTCATGGAAACCGCATGCAGCTCCTGTACACCTGCCTGCAGCTTGGATAGATCCAGCATATCGTTCACCAGATTGGTCAGACGTTTTGTCTCATCAATGATAATCTGTACATTCTCCGGTGTGTTCTCACCGGGGATATCCCGCATAACCTCCCCGTATCCGCTGATCATTGTCAGCGGTGTTCGCAGGTCATGGCTCATATTCGCAATCAGCTCACGCCGCAGATTCTCCACCTTCCTCAGCTCTCTGGAAGCATAGTTCAGCGTATTGCTCAGCTCCTCAATTTCCAGATATCCCTTACCGCTGAAGGCAACATCATACTGACCGGTCGCAAGCGTTTTCGCTCCGTTGTTAATGGAGATGATGGGACGTGCAATCTTTCTTGAAAGATAAAAGGCCAGCATAAGCGCCACTACAGTCAATATTGCCGCAATGATGATAAACTGTGTCTTGATTGTTTCAATCGTAGCATTTACCGGTGTCAGCTGTGCATTGATCACACTGATTTTCATATGGGAATTGCTTCCTGTGACCACACTGATGTAGGTCATATTCTGCACACCCTTGGAAATTTTCATATTCTGTTTATTTCTGCCGTTGTCTCTGATATCCGATGTAAGCCGTGATGGAAATGCCTCCGGACGCGGTATCATAAGACCTTCCTTTGTCAAAGAGAAACGAAAGGATTCAAAGGGCACCTCCACCTTGGCAGTATCCTCAATCAGTCTGGAAGCTATTCCATCCTTCTGTGACAGGGCTTCCCCCTTCAGTTCATCAATAACATCTGCATGGGCAGCATAGCTGGCAGATTTGCTGAGCATACATTTGCCATCGCTTTCATTGCCCATAATCGGATCCTTGCTCGTATCCTCATCATAAACGATGACACAGAAATCCCCATTGCGGGAAATGTTTGAAATTTTTGTTTTATAGGATTCCATATCCAGTGAGCCATCCAGCTTCTGCGTAATGACTTCATTTACTTCACTGGCGGCCTTTTTTACGGAATTGGATTTGATAAACATATAAAATTTTTCCAGAAAAAATACCTGAAAAAACCATAGTACTGCAATGATAATGACAATAAAGAACACCAGTGTGACAAAAATCTTCCACTTGACGCTGATTGGTTTGCGCTCTTTTCTGTCGACGCCTGCCACCTGTTTATTTTTCAGCTTCAAAACGATACCCTACTCCGCGCAGTGTAATAATCAGGCGGCTGTAATCCTGCAGACTTTTTCTCAGCAGCTTGATATGCGTATCCAGCGTTCTGTCATCCCCATAGAAATCATACCCCCATACATCATGAATCAGCTGTTCTCTTGTCAGTGCGATTCCTTCATTGCGTACCAGATAAAATAATAGAACATATTCCTTTGGCGACATTTCCACCTCTTTATCATCAATAAAGACCTTGCGTGCCGTAAAATCGATTTTCAAGCCTTCATAGGTATAGATATCCTTTTTTCTGGTGTTTACATCACCATGATATCGCTTTAATATGGCACTGACACGCATCATCAGCTCCTTAGGAGAAAACGGTTTTACCACATAATCATCAACACCGATTTCAAAGCCGTGGATTCTATCATATTCCTCTCCTCTTGCGGAGAGCATAATGACAGGAGTCTGCACATCCTTACGGATTTCCTTTACCGCAGAAAAGCCGTCCAGATTCGGCATCATGATATCCATAATGATTAGATCATATTCCGCCTGCTTACACTTTTCGATGGCATCCATTCCATCCACTGCTTCCTCAATTTCATGTCCCTCAAATTCACCATACTTACGAATCATGCTTCTGATACGTTCCTCATCGTCCACAACCAGCAGTTTGCTCATGTTATCACCTCTATCTGTATTATAACTTGAATGCCATACCCTTATGTGATGATTTCATGAATATTCAGGGAAAATACCAGTAGGTAAGCTTTTCATCTGTAATCATCCCTGCTTTTTTCTGAAGCCGGATACTGGCAGTATTATCCTTTACAATTTCACCATAGGGCAGTCTGCCGCGCTCCAGCTGTTTGCCAATCATCACCTGCTCCAGAGCCACAGCTAATCCTTTTCTCCGCCATTTGGGATGAACCTCCAGAATTCCGATACTTTCCTGCTCATGTACCCCGATAAATCCGCATAGCTCACCCTTGTAAAATGCACCATACATACCATCCTGCAGACATTCACCGATATACTGTTCATTTGCCAGAGATTCCATTGAATGCCTGTATAATGCAATGATTTTCTGTGTATGTGATGCATCCAGCCTATTTATTACAAAGCCTTCCGGCAGGGCTACTGCAGGGGGTACATCCTCAACATATACACAGTGAACACACTCCAGCTCGCTTTCCAGCTTTCGCATGGATTTCAGCCAGGGATCCGTATAGGTGTCATGGGCAACCAGTATGCCAAACTGCTTTGGAAGGTGCTCCACGATTTCTTTCCCTGCCTGATTATCTGCCGCAGCACTGTATAAAATCTTTGAAATTCTTCCCTGTAAAAGCAGGGCTGTCTCTGTTTCATATAAAACTAACCCGCCTGCATTTCTGCACTGCAGCATATCCGCATACAGACAGGGTTCCTTTGTTAAATTCATGCTCTTCTCCTTTTAAAAAAGGATTAACTCCTGTTCCATACAGAAATCAATCCTTATTAACAGCTCAATAACGTAGTTCAAACAATTGATTCACTTACGTTCAGGTATTTTAACATAATCCGTGGTACTGCTTATATATTTCATTTTTACTGAGGCCGCGCTCTCTTGCGACACGCTTGATTGCTTCATTGGTAGTCAATCCTTCTTTAATATAGGTATTGATCTGTTCATGAACAAGCGGCATTGCGGAATCTTCTCCCGGATCCTTGGTTTCTCTGGAGCCCTCCATAACAATTACCATTTCACCCTTAAGCTCCTCCGCAATTTCCAGAATTTCTTCGATAGTACCTCTCAGAAACTCCTCATGCTTTTTTGTAAGCTCACGAGCCAGACAGATATTGCGGTTGCCCAGTACCTCAAGACAGGAAGCAAGCATTTTTTTCACACGGTGCGGTGCTTCATAAAAGACCATGGTAAACGGATAGTATTTTAATTCATACAATTCACGAATCCGTTCCTTTTCACCGGATTTCAAAAATCCGTAAAACAGAAAATGTCTGGTGTCCATGCCACTGGATACCAGGGCATTCAGCATCGCATTGCTTCCGGATATCGGAACGACATTAAAGCCCTCCTCGATTACCTTCTGTGTTACAACACAGCCCGGATCGCTGATCAAAGGATAGCCGGCATCACTCACAAGCGCGATATCCTGTCCCTGACGCAGCAGCTCCAAAAGACCGTTCGCACTTTGAGTCTCATTATGCTGATGATGGGAAATCAGTCTGGTATGAATACCGAAATGCGTTAACAGCTTCAGTGTGTTTCTGGTATCCTCTGCCGCAATTACATCGACAGACTCCAGCACTTTCAATGCTCTTGGTGTCATTTCCTGCAGATTCCCGATTGGCGTTGCCACCACATACAGGGTTGCTTTCTCGTTTTCGAAGCTCTTCTGACGATTCATTTTGTTCACCTACCGATCGGAGAAATCTATATCCGGCCACAATTCCTTAAAGGAAAGAAACTGTACATCCTCTTTATTTTCAATCTTTACCTGCTGAAGCAGTACATTCATACTGGTAATTCGATACCGGCTTCCCTTGTATTCAATCTGGGAATTCATTTTCGGCAGACCCTCACGCAGCCGCTTATACTGACTGTCTTCAAATTTCAGACAGCACATCAGCTTGCCGCACTGTCCGCTCAGCTTTTGAATATTCAATGCCAGCAGCTGATTCTTTGCCATATTGATAGATACGACATCAAAGTCATTCATAAATCTGGAACAGCAAGTTTCCATACCGCAGGTTCCCAGACCACCAATGATTTTTGATTTGTTACGGGGACCAATCTGACGAAGCTCAATGCGGCATTTAAAAATACTTGCCAGCTCCTTGAGAAGCTCACGGAAATCCACACGCTCATCCGCAACATAAACAAAGATGATTTTACTGCAATCCAGCGTATACTCCGCTTCAATCAGATTCATATCCAATCCAAGCTTACGGATACATTCCGCACATATCTCCATAGCCTTACCGGCCTTTTCAATATTTTCCTGTGCCTGCTTTAAATCACGCTCTGTTGCTTTGCGTGTGATTGGCTTGATCTCCATTCCGTTGGACAAAAAGGTTTCTGTTTCCTTAACGATTTTTCCAAGCTCCAGACCACGAATCGTTTCAACCACCACATCATCACCCACCCGGTACTCATCCACATCGGTACCGAAGGTATAGATTTTTTTTGAATCCTTAAAGGATACAAACGCGATGTATTTATAAATTCTGCCTTCCGGCTTGCGTTCATTGTGGTTTGCCTTCTTGTGCTCCGGCTTTTGTGCAGGCCTTTGTTCCTGCTTCATTTCCTTCTTTACTTCCTGTCGTGGTTCCTTCGCTTCCGACTTCATATTGGGTTTTCCATCATGCTTGGGATGATGCTTCATATCCCGTTTCTGTTCAAAGCCTCTGTCATGATGCTTCTTTTTATCCTGCTTCGGATTCGGATTTCCTTTTGAAATCCAGTTCCTGTCTTCCGACTGATTCATTCTGTCACCTCTTTCATTCTGTATAGCATCTGATCAACGAGCAGCTGCAGGTTGACCGAACGCAGTAATGTATCCTTCGTCTGCATGAGAATCTGCAGAATTGCCGCCATATCCATATTTTTCTTCTGATATTCCTTAAGCATATTCTGATACCATGTATCCGATTGCCGATGACTGCCACGCAGACAGTCACGGAAGAATATAGTAAGCATATCAAGCAGATAGAGCATTGCCTGCTTTCCGTGCTTTTTCTGTTTTGAAGGAAAGCCTTCCAACTGCAGAAACAGCAAAGCATCATATGGTGAGGAAAGATAACGCTCCAGCATTCCCTTCATTAAAAAGCGGGCATGCTGATAATCCTCACTTTCCGAAGCCTCCAGAATTTCCGATTTCTGGCGGATCATGCTGCTGAGCAGATAGGCATCCAGCGCCTCCAGATCCTCCTGTACCGCCGCATGGCACTGTGATGCGCTCAACGGGGTAAAGGGGATATTCTGACAGCGGGATATGATGGTAGGAAGAACTCTGTCCAGCTGTTCCACAATCAGTATTGCAATCATATCACTTCCCGGTTCCTCCAGAAATTTCAACAGGGAGTTTAATGCATCCGGTGTCGCATTTTCCGCATGATCCAGCACATATATTTTCTTTCCGGTTTTTTCAAGGCCGGTTTTTGCGAATGCATGCTGCAGCTTCAGAATATCGTCCTTCTTAATGGAAACACTTGTTCCATCCAGATATATCATATCGGCATATTCGTTGTGTGCAATACGCTCACACGTATCACATACCTCACAGGCGAAGCCTGATTCCCTGCAAACCAGACTCTGGGCCAGCAGATATGCTGTTTCTTTTTTAGGCGTACCGCTGGGACCGCTGAACATATAGGCATGCGCAAGACGGTTATGCTCCAGAGCATTTCGCAGAGTGTGATATACCACCGGCTGCTGTTCTCTCAGAATATCTTTAAACATGGTTTTTTATAATCTCCATAAGACAGGCTACTGTATTGTTCAAAACTGTATCCACATCAGGATTGGCATCCACAATATGCATACGTTCCTTAAATTTGTCTTTGATCAGCTCATAGCCCTGTGCAACCAGCTTATGGAACTCCATACTTTCATTGTCCAGTCGATCCTTATTGCCACGGCTTGTGACGCGGGACAGTCCTGTTTCAAAATCAACAGAAAGAAATACCGTAGCATCCGGCAGATGCCCTTCAATTGCGAACTGATTGATAGCAAAGACCTCCTCAACACCGATACCTCTGGCAATTCCCTGATAAACCAGAGAGCTGTCCACGAAGCGGTCGCAGAGAACGATTTTTCCTTCCTTCAGCGCAGGCAGTACCTTTTCTATAAGATGCTGGCGGCGGCTGGCGGCATACAGCAATGCCTCACAGCGTTCATCCATTGCCGTATTGGCCGGGTCCAGTATGATGCTGCGAATCTGTTCCGCAATATCTATGCCTCCCGGTTCTCTTGTATATAGTACAGGATACCCCATCTCTTTCAGCTTTTCATATGCAAGCTTACTGATGGTTGTTTTCCCGCTTCCGTCATTTCCTTCAAATGTGATAAACAATCCCTTGTTCATAGCCTGACACTCCTTTAACTAGACCCTATCATTATAGCATAATCAGCTATTGCACTACAAAGAGATTTCTCATGCTATTTACAGCATTGTGTACTGATAAGCTGCAGAATATGTTTTCAGGCATAATTATGAATTCATACTGAGGAGTAAGCTTTGAATTTTCCATCATAAGGAAAGCCTCACAGCTTTTCTATTAAGTTCTTTGCTCTGGTCTTATCTGTACTGGTTCCGATGAATGATTACTGGATACAATACACATGGATAATAAAAATACACGCATAGGCTTTTATGTTGACAGTCACAGTACAAACTTAAGAATGCATAAAAAATATGATAAGATTGCTCCTGCATTCTCTTTTTTCTTTATCGATCAAAATTTTCGTATAAAACACCAGTCCCTGCATAAGATAGTGTTAGGGAACTTCATTCATTCCCTTCAACATACAGGCAGCATACCTGCCAGATGGACAGAGTCAATAGATTCTGTCTTTTCTGTTCTCTGATGTTCGCCTCTTCCTAATGTCTTTTGCCATTTCATATATTGAATTTTTCTTTGCAGTAAACATTCACTGCCTATCCTATACAAAATAACTGTAAAATAAAGGATTACTGCAAACGCGTATAAGCATAACATTTTGGGATTCAATATCTAATTTCTTCTTCATTTTCCGCATATGAAACAGATTCTTTTCTATCTATACAAAATAGTGCTATAATATGATACAGGTGATGCAAAATGGATAAAAAGAAACTTCAGGAAATACAGAAACATCTTCCGGATCATGTTACACTGATTGCAGTAAGTAAAACACATACGAAAGAAGAAATTGATGAAGCCTATGCCTGCGGATGTCGGGTGTTTGGTGAAAATAAGGTACAGGAATTAAAAGAAAAATATGATGATCGCTATCAATGGCATATGATTGGTCATTTACAGCGCAATAAAGTAAAGGATGTTGTTCCTCTCGCTGATATGATCCAAAGTCTCGACAGTCTGCGTCTGGCTGAGGAAATAGAAAAGCAGTGTGCGAAAATCGATAAAATTATGCCGGTACTGATTGAAGTAAATATATCAAGAGAAGCAAACAAGACTGGTGTGTATATGGAAGAATGTCCTGCCTTTGTAAAACAGTGCATGCAGTATAAACACCTGGATGTTCAGGGACTAATGTGTGTTGGTCCACTGGATGCGGACCGTGACCGTATTGAGGAATGCTTTGAAAGGATGAATATCCTCTTTCACAAGCTGCAAAGTGAATATGGAAGTGAGCAGATCCGCTATCTGTCCATGGGGATGAGTGATGATTATCCGATTGCTTTGAAGCATGGTTCGAATATGATTCGCCTGGGTACTGTGATTTTCGGTAAGCGAAATTATTCTATATAAGCATATCATTTTCATAAAGCCTGTTGATTCTAATACTGATTGATCTCACGTAACCAGTAAAACAAATACTCCTGCGCATAAGTAAAACAATTATAATAAAAACCAGAGAACATTCATTATGAATAAGCTCTGGTTTTTTCGTAAACACAAAGTAACAGATTATGAAGCATACTGCATCGCTTTAAGTGCTTTCCTGCTCTTTCTTTGCCGCATATAATTTCAGCGTGCATTTTATTAAAAACAGGAGTTCAAACAGCATAATACCGGAAATCAAAGAATATACAACAAGAAACCATGGATCTCTGTCAAACATTTGCAAAGCCTTCCACAGACCGGGAACTATGATAATAGAAAATATGATTGCACAAAACAAGGTAAGAAATACACTTCGCTTATAAATAGACTCACAATATTCCCGCCGCGTTTCACGATCACTGAAAATCTCCGAATTGTTTTCTTCCCCATTCTCTTTTCTGCGAAAATAATAGAAGGAATTAAACATCATGACATATTCCCAGCCGCAATCCTGAAACAGCTGTATATAAGCATTCAGATCCTCTACTTCATCACGATAATCCAGTTGATAAATCCAGTTTTCCGGTATGCATTTCTCAAAGACATACCCCCTGAAAACCGTATAGCTTTTCAGCTTCCAGCCCTTTTGATGCATTTCTTCCAGAAACTTCTGTTCTTCGCCATATTCCGCAAGTGAGAAGAATCTAAAGATTCTCTTTGTTTCCATGATAGCATCCTCCTTTACTGTTGATATATAAGCGGTTAATACGGGCCAGCTCCAGCTGCAGTACCGTACTGCCAAGCTCTGTAATTTGATAATATTTTCTTTTTTCTTCCTCTCTTGTAAACCTGATCAGCTGATCCTTTTCCATTTTTGAAAGAGTTCCATACAAGGTTCCTGCACTTATAATGATTTCGTTATCTGTAATTTTTTTCACATATTGAATTACATGATAACCATGGCGTTCCTCCTGCAGGGAAAACAGAATATAAAAACCGGTTTCTGTCATCGGCACATAAACACGTCTTATTTTTTCATCCATAGATAACCTCCACTACATTGTATCTCTATATATCGAACCTCTATATATACTATATCGCAGTGCTATCTATATGTCAATAGAAACTGACTCTGCTGTCTCAAAGGCTGCTGCATGCTTCATTCCTTTTATTCATTTATAGATACAATCAGTGATCATAAGGCTTTTCTATAACAACAAGAAATTAAGCGAACATAATAAAAAGAATCAAATATCATAAACTGATAAATTTGATTCCTTATATGTTATATATTTACTATGACACAAAGTACCCTGCATCCTTAACAGCTGTTCCTCTTCTCATCTGCTATGGATTGCACTACTTGCAAAGCTTCTTTGGCATTACAATAATATTGTCAGCTAATTTTTCCGTTCTGCTGTACCCATATTTTTCATATACCCAGTATGGATTGAATCCATCCCTCCATTCATAAATACCGATACCTTCGAGGTATTTCCGATGGAAGAGCGGATATACCTTTTCCAGGTTCTCCATCAGAGCATCCAGCATTTCAACCCGAGGAACACCATATCCAACCTCGTAGCAGCCTATTGTCAAATAGCTGTCGCTATTCCCTGCTGTTCCTGTCATATAGCCATATTTTTGTAAAATCTCTCTTGGCATTACCTCCAGTAAGCCAATTACCCTATCATCCAAAACTGCAAAAATTCCAGCAATATCTTCCTTTTGCCATACCTCTGAAAACACCTTGGATTTTAATGATATACAGCTTTGATGATATTGCTCAGAGGGATTACCAAAGGGATAATTGGTAAGACACATCGACATTTCTCTGAGATAATTTTGTTTTGTGATAGGTATGAATGAAATTTCATCCTTATGTAAACAATTTTTAAACTGCTCTGCTGTCAAACCATTCCACTTTGAGAATACAGGTTCTTCATCCTCTGCATTTCTTTCAATCTGCAGGGCTGCATACAGCTGTTGCTTATGCAACGGTACCGTGTCTATTTTTCGACCACGATCGTATACATCGATAAAGCAATTTTCACATTTTCGCAATTTTTTTTTATCCGATGGCAGCTGATGATACGGAATTAAATTGATTTGTATGTCTGTGCCCTCCAGCCAGATCCGAAGCTTTTCAATCATTGCAGCTGTAGCTTCACACATCGGTGAATAGACAACATCTATTTGTCTCATAATATCCTTTCCAAATAAAGTCTGTTAGCAATAAGACGTTATTTTCCTGTCCAGGCCTTTAAGGCTTCCTTTACACTTCTAGTCATTTCCTTACTGAAGGAGGCTCCCGTTTTTCTCGCATAGAACTGCTGTGCATAGTTTTTCGCTGCGTATTTATTCTGTGTCAGAAATTCCTTTTCCGCACGCTCGGCAAACATTTGCTCATATTCCTCTTTTTGCAGCTGCCGATAGGAATCCTCAAATACCACAAACCTTCTATCAAAGCGTTTTCTAAACACCTTTTTGTGCTCTTGTTTATAATGTCCGTAGCATAGCATTGCGATGGGGAAGGTCTCATCGGGAAGCTGAAGCAGTTCCTTTACCGTTTCATAATTTTCCAGTATATCACCAATATAACAGGAACCGATTCCCATAGATTCCGCAGCTATGACACTGTTTTGCGCTGCAGCCATCGCATCCTCCACCGCAAGCATTAAATCCCCCTCCGCAGGTGATGTAAATGATAATCCGTGCTTTTCCGCATACCTCTTTACGCCGTTCATGCGATAATAATCAAACCAGCGGTGATGATCTGCGACAAATACAATAACAAGCGGGGCATCCTGTATAAACATCTGATAGTCACAAAGCTTACTTAGCTTCTTTTTCTTTTCCTGATCACGGATGATGATCATGGAATACAGCATCTGATTTCCAGCAGTAGGGGCAAGAAGAGCACTCTCGATAATGGCGTTTTCTTCTTCCTCACGCAGCGGTTTCGCAGCGTAGGTACGCAGGGATGTACGGCTACGAATAACCTTCAGAGTTTCATTGTCCATGGTGTTCTCCTTTCTCAAGCAGTATGCGCATAGCATAGGAAGCAGCTGCAAGACCGGCAGCACTCGGAACAAACGGTGAGCTGGCAGGCGGCATTTTCTGCTTTCTGGTAACACCGTTTTCATTTATGATTTTGGTTTGTACGCTGGGCTGTTCGCTGGAAAACACAACCGGAATCTTTCCTTTTATATGATGCTTCCGAATCAGATTTCGCATAATTTTCGCAACAGGGTCATAGCTTGTTTTCATAAGCTCGCAGCACTCCACCTTTGTCGGATCCAGACGGTTTGCCATCCCCATGCTGCTGATAAAGGGTATTTTATGTTTCAGGCAGTATGTGATTAGGGAAAGCTTACTGCTCATGGTATCAATTGCATCGATAACGAAATCCACCGGTTTATCAAAGAGGACTGCATTTTCCTCTTCCTTATAAAATATATCCTTGCAGATGATTGTACAGTCCCTGCGATAGCTTTCTATCCGTTCCTTCATAACCTCTGTTTTTGATCGACCGATGGTAGCATAGACGGCATGTATCTGACGGTTCAGATTGCTGGGTGCAACGGTATCACCATCAACAAGAATCAGGGTTCCGACTCCACTTCTTGCCAGTGCCTCCGCAGCATAGGAGCCAACACCTCCGACACCTACAACCATGACGGTGGAACGCTTTAATATTTCCAGATTGTTTTCTCCAATCAGAAGCTCCATTCTCTGTAAAGGTGTTTCCATCTCAGTTCTCCATCCATGCTTTTACATCTTCTAAAATCTTTTCGCGATAGTTCTCATCTTCAACATCATACCAGTGCACCTGCATCTGATTGCGGAACCATGTATACTGGCGTTTCGCAAAATTACGTGAATTTTTCTTAATACGTTCCACACAGGTGGCAACTGATTCCCTGTCCTCTATGTAAGCTTTCCATTCCTTATAGCCGATTCCCTGAAAGCTTTGCAGACTCCAGACATCCTCCTGCAGGGTATGGAGCTGTTCGATTTCCTGCAGCAGTCCCTGTTCCATCATGGTATCGACTCTTGCATTGATTCTCTCATACAGCCGCGAACGATCCATTGTAAGTCCTATGATATAGGCATCGTAAACAGGACGGTGTTCCTGTGACTCAACGATTTCACTTTTTTTCTCTCCGGTATGTGCCATCGCAAGAGCACGAACGATTCTCTGCCTGTTATGCGGATGCAGATTCTCACAGGCTTTTGGATCAATGACTGACAGCATTCCCCATATTTCATCCGTACTTCGCTCTGCCAGAAAATTCATAAACTCCGTATCCTGCGGCTGATCGACAAACTGATAATCATACAGACAGGACTTTATATATAGCCCTGTTCCTCCACATATGATGGGAAGATGCCCATGTTTGGTGATTTCCGCTATGTATTCTCTGGCCTTCTCCTGAAAAATTTTAACATTGTATTCCTCTGTAAAGGAACAGAAATCAATCAGATAATGCGGTACCTCCTGCATTTCCTCCTTTGTTATTTTTGCTGTTCCGATACTCATTTCTTTATAAACCTGCATGGAATCTCCGCTGATAACCTCTCCATGACAGGCTTTTGCCAGCTCCACACTAAGGCTTGTTTTTCCTACGCCTGTGGGACCTGCAATCACCAGTACTTTTTCCATAATTAACTCCGTTCTCTCACAAGATATCCTCAAAATTCACAGTATCCGTTCTCACTGTAGCCAGAGGTATGCCATTTCAAAAGGCAGCGACTACAAGCAGCTATATGCTTGCAGGCTGTTTCCTCCTGCTGCTTATCCACGTTCAAATTCATGGATCAATGCCTTATCCTCCATACAGATCATTGTCGGTCTTCCATGCGGGCAATGAAACGGCTGCTCACAATGTGCTAAATCCTCTATGACACGCTTCATTTCATCCAGTGTAAGACTGCGGTTAAAGCGTATGGAGCTGTGACATGCCATGGTAGCTATTGCATGCTTCCGCAGCTTATCCAGACTGATTTCCTTATCCTTTTCCCATATATCAATCATATCGCAGAGAAAAGCCTCTTCTTCAACATCCTTCATCCACAGCGGCAGCTGACGGCACACAAAGGTATGATCTCCAAACACCTCAAGATGGATGCCGAGCTGTTCCAGCAATGCGTTCAAATCATCTGCCTGCGAAACAGCAGAAATCGTAGATTCTATTGTTATAGGCAGCAGCAGCGGCTGGGTATCATTGTTTCCATCAAGAATCTGCTTTCTAATAATTTCATAATGATAGCGCTCCTGTGCTGCATGCTGATCAATTATGTACAGGCCCTTTTCACCCTCTGCCAAGATATAGCAGCTGTGGAACTGACCAATCACACGAAGCTGTGGAAGACTCGGATTCAAAGGCTGTGACTGTTCCACCTCTGCCTTTTTCTCATAGACAAGCTCCTCGGACTGACTGATTTCCATGTATGCAACAGCTGCATCCGAAGAAATGTCTGGTTCTATAGCTTGTGTGTGTGCCTCAGACCCGGTGTCGGCAGCGGGCAGCACTTCTGTTTTGTCAGTGTCCTCATGCTGAACCTTGACATCTGCTTCCTCTGTCTCCGCCTTTACCGATGTTGAATCCTCAGACTCGTAGGATGCTGTTTCTTCCCGGATTTCAGGAAGAAGTTCCTTAGTCT
This sequence comes from Erysipelatoclostridium sp. DFI.2.3, assembly GCF_019132535.1. Classification (NCBI taxonomy): domain Bacteria; kingdom Bacillati; phylum Bacillota; class Erysipelotrichia; order Erysipelotrichales; family Coprobacillaceae; genus Thomasclavelia; species Erysipelatoclostridium sp. DFI.2.3. The sequence goes on from NZ_JAHOOJ010000013.1 coordinate 119,396, forward strand.
TAGGCTGTATCGGAGCAGCTGATTCTTTTCTCCGGTTTTTATCTGCTTCGATTTTTCTACGCAGCTCTTCCATATCCAGAGAGGGCTTTTCATTCTTTTCCGGATGTATAAAGCTGTCGTTTACTTCCTCATGCAGTCTTGAAATGCTATCATCACGTTCATACGTAAACTGCAGCTCCTGCTCTTCCACCTTCTCTTTTACGGTTTCCTTTGTAATATTAACGCGTGGAACCTCAAGCTGTTCCTGCAGTGCTTTGCGAATGGTCTCATAGAGGAGCTTTTCCAGCTGCTTTTCCTTGGACAGACGAATTTCCCATTTGGACGGATGTACATTGACATCCACCAGCTGTGCATCCATCAGTAAATCAATGACAACGATGGGATATCTGTCCTTCGGCATATAAGGTGAATATGCATCCAGTATTGCCTTCTGCAAATGGTAATTACGTATCATACGACCATTAATGTACAGCAGCATATAATATTTTGTTGCACGGTTAAACTGCGGCTGCATGATATAGCCTTTTATCTTATAATCCTGATCACTTCCATCCAGCGAAATCGCACTCTTCGCACTGTCTCTTCCATAAATCTGCATAAGTACTTCCAAAAGATTACCGCTGCCCTTGGTTTTAAAAACCGTTCTTCCATCATGAGACAGGCAGAATCCGATTTCCGGATGGGAAAGGGCAAACTTCTGAACTACATCCGAAATAAGAGAAAATTCATACTGCGGACTTTTCAGATGCTTGAAGCGTGCCGGTGTTTTCTGAAACAGATTCTGAATTTCTATCATGGTTCCCTTCGGAGTCCCGCATGGTCTGGCACTGATCAGCTTGCCGTAGTTGATCTCCACCTCGGTAGAGCTTGTGCCGTCATTTGTTCGCAGCAGTACATGAGAAACAGATGCGATGGAAGGCAGTGCCTCCCCGCGAAATCCCATTGTATGTATATTCCAGAGATCATTAACCTCTTTCAGCTTGCTTGTGGCATGCCGCTCAAATGCCAGCGTGGCATCCTCAGGATCCATACCGTCACCATCATCTATAATCGTAATGGTCGCAATACCACCCTGTGATATTTGTATTTCTATATTTGATGCGTGTGCATCGATACAGTTTTCAACCAGTTCCTTTACAATACCCTGCGGACGTTCCACGACCTCTCCAGCCGCAATCATATTGCTGAGATGTTCGTCCAGTCGATTGATTCTACCCATAAGTACACCTTCTTTCTTATAAAACAGAAAACCTGTAATCCGGGATTACAGAGTTCTCTTCTATGACATTTTTTCCTTCAGCTCATACAGAAACTGCATGGCTTCCATCGGTGTCATTTTATTTACATCTACCTGTTTAACCTGATTGATGATTTGCATGTGCTGCGGATTCTCTTTTTCTATGACGAGTGGTGGCTTCACCTCTTTTACCATATTCGGCTGCAGCTCCAGATTGTCCAGAATCTGCTTGGCACGCTCCAGCACGGAGGAAGGAAGATGTGCAAGACGTGCAACATTGATTCCATAGGATTTATCTGCTTTGCCGTCAAGCACGCGGTATAAAAATGTAACCTTATCATCCTCTTCATGTACATCCACATGCACATTGCGGATACCTGCATTCTTTTCTGCCATTTCTGTCAGCTCATGGTAATGGGTAGAGAATAGCGTTTTCGCTTTGATATTTCGCATTATATATTCAATCATAGCCTGCGCCAGTGCCATACCGTCATATGTGGAGGTACCGCGCCCGATCTCATCGAATAAAATGAGTGAATTTGCTGTGGCATTCTGTAATGCATTGTTCGCTTCGATCATCTCCACCATAAAGGTTGACTGTCCCGACATGATATCATCACTTGCGCCGATCCGTGTGAATATCTGATCAAAGATTGGCATTTCCGCTTTCTTTGCAGGGACAAAGCAGCCTATCTGGGCCATGATGACAAGAAGAACGGTCTGTCGCATATAGGTGGATTTACCACCCATGTTCGGTCCGGTAATCATCAGAATGTCATTGTCCTCACCCATCTCCAGATCATTGGAAACATAACGTGTTGTTTTCATCATTCGATCCAGAATCGGATGTCTTGCCTCCTTCATGTGAATGGAATGACCGGTATGAAACTGTGGCCGTGTATATCCGTTTTCACTGGAAATCTCTGCAAGGGCATATAATGCATCAATTGTGGCCAATGCATGTGAAAGATCATGCAGCTTAGGCAGATATACCTTGATTTGATTCAGAAGGTGATTGAATAGCTCTGCTTCCAGACGGATACTTCTTTCCTGCGCATGTACAATCGCGTCCTCTTTATCCTTCAGCTCCTGCGTGATAAAGCGTTCTGCGTTGGTCAGTGTCTGCTTTCTGACATAACCAAATTCATCCTTTATAGAATCCAGATTGGTTTTTGTAACCTCAATATAATACCCGAATACACGGTTGTATCCAATTTTCAAAGACTTTACACCGGTTCTTTCCCGCTCCTTGTTTTCAAGCTCAAGAATCCAGTTCTTCCCGTTTTTACCGATTTCGCGCACCTGATCGAGCTCTTCATTATAGCCCTCCACAAACACACCGCCATCCTTTAATGTCAAAGGAGGATTATCAATAATGGCACCCTCGATCATATCGTACAGCTCCCGGCATGGATCGATACTCTGAAATTCCTCATAGGCACTGCAGTCATGAAATAATTCAAAAATCTGCGGTGTATGCTCCAGCGTTTTGATCAGTCGCAGGATATCCCGCGGATTTGCAGAACCATAGGCCACTCTGGCACTCAGTCTCTCCATATCATAGACAAAGCCCAGATGCTCACGCAGTTCATCCTTCGTAATGAAGTTATCATTCAAATATTCAACAGCATCCAGACGCCGGTTAATCATCGCTGTATCAACCAGCGGGTATTCAATCCATTTTTTTAATAACCGAGAGCCCATGGAGCTGCGGCATTTATCAAGAAAGCTCCATAATGTCTGTGAGCGTGAATTGCTGCGCAGACTGGAGGTCAGCTCCAGATTCTGCTTTGTCGAAAAATCCATCTGAAGAAAATCATTTTCATATACCATTTCAACAGCATTCAGATGAGCCATATTTCGCTTCTGTGTTTCATCCAGATAATTGGTGAGAACGCCAAAGGCAGTTTCCACACGATCATCTTCAATTCCATTCAGCAAATGACGGTATTCTTCCTTTAATGCGTTATCATTATGATAGGAAACGGTAATCGTCTGCATTTCTTCTATCATCTTCACGATTTTCTTATCAAACTTCTCCTGTATTACAATTTCTCGTACATTGTTTCCCAGCAGAACCTTCTGTATTGCCATGACATGCTTATCAATCAGCTGCGCACGCAGCTCTCCGGTTGTCATTTCACAGAGTATGACGGCAAGACCGAATTGAAAGTCATGCAGAGAAGCAATATAGACAGTTGTTTTCTCATCACTTACTTCATCCATGATGGTTCCGGGTGTAACGATTTTGATGACATCCCGCTTCACCAGTCCCTTTGCCAGTGCCGGATCCTCCAGCTGCTCAACAATTGCGACTTTATATCCTTTTTGAATCAGTCGCTGTATATATCCCTTTGCGGCGTGATGTGGAATTCCACACATCGGTACCCGTTCTTCAACACCGGCATTTCTTCCTGTCAGAACCAGATCAAGCTCACTGGATGCCGTCTTTGCATCTTCGAAAAACATTTCATAAAAATCACCGAGACGATAGAATATGATTGCATCCTCATGCTGTTCTTTTAATTCCAGATAATGCTTCATCATCGGTGTATAGGTAGCTTTTTTAGTCATTTTATCAACTCCACTCACTGCTTATTATTATAACATGACCATTGGGTATAATCCTATATGCTTTTGTTTTTTCATACAATCATCCTAACCTGCAGTGTATGCTTATTCTCATTTCTTAATAGAAATTCAGAAAATAATTGACCATGCTGCAACATAAGAAATATAAACCGTGTTATAATAAGTACAACCTTGTTTCAAAAAGGTTTTTGTCTGGAGTGGTGCAAATGAAAGTAGGATTATCCAGGGCAAAGAGTCCGGATAAGTTCGATTTTGTTTTAGTTACATATTTGATTTTAATGATTGTCATGAGCCTTCTGTCCATCTATTCCGCTTTTGGTATTATCGGTCAGGCTGCCGGTATTGACTATATGATGAAGCAGGCAATGTGGTTTATTATCGGATCAATCGCGATCGGTGTGATTATGTATCTCGGTAATGATTCTATGCTGCAGTTCGCAAAAATAGGATACTGGTTTCTTATGGTTTGTCTTGTGGTGCTGCTGATTGGTAAGGTATACAATATGTTGACCGGAGGCAGTCTGCTGGGAATGATCATCACAACAAACGGTGCCACATCCTGGTTTAAGCTGGGGCCGTTTGGTTCTTTTCAGCCCAGTGAGTTTATGAAAATCGTTTTGATTTTAATAACTGCCGGTGTGATTGATGAGCATAACAATAACAAATTAACAGAGTCCTATGAAATGGATTTCTCTTTGTTTATGAATGTAGCGAAATGGGCAGTTCCCCCTATCCTTCTGATTCTTGCTCAGCCAGATACCGGAGTGGTATTGATTATCGCTATTTCACTGGTGGCGATGATCGTATGTTCCGGTATAAAAAAACAATGGTTTGTCATCATAGGTATCCTGATTGTCATTGTGCTGGTATTATTCTTCTATATGTATTACTATCATTTCAATGTTCTGAATGAGCTGATTGGTGGTGAAGGAGGATATCGTCTGAAACGAATAACAGCATGGCTGAATCCGGAAACAGATATCAATGGAGAGGGGCATCAGCTGTATATGGCCCTGCTTGCTCTTGGCTCGGCCGGCCTTACAGGTCATGGTATGGGAATCGAGCTGGTATCCATACCGGAAGCACAGACCGACTTTATCTTTGCTGTTATTGGACAAAGCTGGGGCTTGATCGGAACATTATTCATAGTGGTTCTGTGTCTTGGGCTTGATATTCATTTATGCCGTATTGCCAGCATGTCAAAGAATATGTTTGAAAAGTATTTCATTCTGGGTATTCTGGGGATGCTGCTGTATCAACAGATACAAAATATCGGGATGATAATCGGTTTATTGCCGATTACCGGAATCACGCTTCCTATGATATCGTATGGCGGTTCATCATTACTGTCATATCTGATTGCATTTGGAATCATTATGAATGCCAGTGCAAAAGCAAAAAAGCTCTCTGATTATGTATATGAATAAGCCAATCATAAGTTTTGTGATTGGTTTTATTTTGCTTGCTTTTTTTATAACGAATGAAATGCGCATGCTACTTCAATTTATTGATATTTGATACATTTCTCAAAAGTAAATAATGGGTGATACAGGAATAAACGGATATAAAAAACAGATTCCCCGCGTATCTGTTTTTTTACTTTTCATGATGCGATAATCCTCGTTCTCCCTGCAGCTGAATAGACTAATGAAGCAGCTTATGACTAAATCATATCCCTTCATCCATACTATCTGTCAGTATAAATTTTTTAATCTTCTCAAATAACTGTAATGACGATAACGTGCGAATCTAACCTTCCGATCAGACATCTCGCAATAGATTTCTTTGGTGGCTTCCAACGGCACATTCAAATGATCATAGCAGAGTATTGCTGTATCAAAGGTTTCACTTTTCATTGTTACATGACGGTTCTCCATCATGATATACGGATTTCCGAGGGAGCGGTGCTTGGAGTGCTGAATAGCTGTTATTTCCGCCAGCTGCATAAGAGATAATCCACAGTCTATAACTGCTCCTCCAAGAGATCGATTATATGCAGTGGAGCCTGCCTGAGTGGATAGACAGATGCCGGAGCCTCTGCAGGTTTCAAAAAACTCACCGTCTACATATATATCCATGATTTGAGATTTCACAATATTCTCAACACGCATCTCATTTAATGCATAATAAGGGTTTGGATTATTATCCAGCTTTATTTTCAATAAACCGGATTCAAATATCACAGGCTCCTTTTCCAATACATCATGCAGGCATTCCTCCAGTTCCTCTTCCGTATAGTCCGTGAAAAAGCCAAGGGTTCCTGTATGAATGCCAAGGAAGTTTACTTCGCTGATTCGATGCAGATACTGATGCACGCCATACAGCAGTGTACCGTCCCCTCCCACACAGATAACAAGCTGTGGTTCTGCTTTGTCATAAATCCAGCCAGAAGACTGCAGACGCTCTTTGATTTTCTCCTCTACTGCATGTGATTTTGCATCTTTTTTCGCAACTACTGAATATTTCATCACAAATCACTTCCTTTTGTTATGGTACTATTGTATCATATCCTATAAGGTGATGAAAGATGAATAAACATGTTGAAAAAGAATATAAAATGCTTGTGAACAAGGAACAGTTTGATAAGCTGTGTAGTTTGTATGAAAATCTGAATTTTATAACCCAGACCAATACCTATTATGATACGGTAAACGGGGACATTCAGAAAAAGAAGGGTGCAATGCGTATACGTGAGCGAAATGGAAGGTTTCTGTTTACATTAAAGATGCGGCAGGAGAATCTTGATGGGCTGTGCGAGTGTGAGTGTGAAGTATCTGAAAACAGTATTCATGCTCTGCAATCAGAGGAAATTGTTCAGCTATTGCATGAGTATCAAATTGAAGCTGCAATCATTCCGTTAACTACTCTCGTGACAAAAAGAGCTGTTGTAGAAACAGAGAATGCTGAACTATGCTTTGATATCAGCACCTATGGAAATCATACAGATTATGAAATTGAATATGAATATAAGCAGCCACATGACGGGCTTTCTGTTTTTCAGAAGCTTCTTTCTCATGTGCAGCTTGTTTATGAAAAAAACTGCACATCTAAGATTCAGCGTGCTTTGCAGGCAGTGGAGGAATGATCTACGTCGTCTTCTGGAACGTGATTTCATTTTGTATGATGGGAATTGATAAATGGAAAGCCATTCATAAGCGTTATCGAATACCTGAGCGATTTCTATTACTGTATGCATTCCTTGGAGGAGCTTTTGGTATTGGTCTTGGAATGATTGCTTTCCGACACAAAATAAGGAAAACAAAATTCATTCTTATGGTCCCTTTCTTTTGTATTCTTCAGGTAATAGCTATAAGGCTAGTCCTCTTCGACTAGCCTTTCTTCATATTCTATCTTTAAATAGCTGAGAGCAAGTCTCCAATTACTGTGGATCTTTTGGTTAAACAATAGTTTGATGGAAATCTGATCAGCATATTCACTTTGATTTATATATACTTTAAATAACTGATAATGACCAATGCTATACTGCATTTTACTTTCAGCATCTATAAAGTTTAAGAGGCATGGAAGTAGAATCATTATTTTTCCATCGCGTTTTGTCCAATACTCTGTTTTACTGTTTCTAATTGACTGTATATTTGCATCCTGAAGTTTTTGTATATAATGACGTATTTTTGATTCTTCATATTCTGAATAGAAGCTAGTCTCTATACGTCTGCTCAGGTTCTCCAGTATTTGAAGTACAGCATCCTCCTGCATATTCTTTTCCTTTGTAATAACAGTACTGTTCACCCACATATCCGTACCAATAGAGGATGCCAGATGCAGTAGTCTTCCTGTATTTTGTATATCCTCTTTATCTATATAGAAAAAGCTTTCAATATTATTGGAAATTTTCATACCGATTTCACTTAGGTAAATCGGATATTGAAAATAGATAACATTTTCTAATTCCATGCAGGAAAGTAGCTCAGGTACTTCCTCCTGTTTTGTAATTTTGCAGATTGCCTGCTTTAATGATTCCTTATCCGGATAGCCACTCAGAGTTTTATATACATTCCACATTTGTGTAAACCCCATGTTTTGTTGCTTTCGAAGATGACCGTATCCAAGTATTCCCTTTTCTCTTTTTTTCCCACGCTCTGTCCCCTTTGTCAAGAAAAACAGCATGTCTCCCTTTTTAAAATCAGTAATACTTTTGATACTTGGCTTCCAGAAATTGATAACAGAGTTACCATGAAGTCTATGGTACTCCATCATATTTTTATCAGTAATATAAGCAATTGAGCCCATATGTTCGCCTTCTTCCTATATATCCATTTTACCATGATAGCGCTTGCAGTAAAATGAAAATATTTCTTTTCTATATATGTAAGGTGCTGGTGATTTTGGATTTATACAATTAGTTCATATAGTGATGATGCTTTTTCTGTGTATCGCCTATTTTGCTGTTGCTGTAGGAGGTTGTTCCCTTTTTCATATTCTTGATTTAAACGCTATTTAAACATCCATACATTTGAAAGCAGGGTATTCCTGTCCTTCCTCATTTACTATATACTTCTTACGTTTTATAATACAGTAAAGAAAAGAACCAACATTATGGTTCCATTTTCTTTCTTCCTTCAATTGCTTTAATCAAGGTTAATTCATCCGCATAGTCCAAATGTCCGCCCATTGGAAGACCATGTGCAATCCTTGTTACAGTAACCGGATATTTTTCCAGCAGCTTTGATAAGTACAATGCTGTAGTTTCACCTTCGACTGTCGGATTGGTTGCAATAATAATTTCCTCGGTTTCCTCACTAATTCTGTTTAATAGAGAGTCTATGTTGATGTCCTCAGGCAGTATACCTTTTGATGTTGAGATTACACCATTCAACACATGATATACTCCAGAGTATTCTTTTGTTTTCTCCATTGCAATAACATCCTTTGGACTTTGTACAACACATATAATCTGACTATTTCTACTTTGATCTCCACAAATATCACATGTGTCATCTTCCGATAAGTTGCCGCATACCGCGCATTTTTTTAAGCCTTCTTTTGCGTTTTGAAATGCATGAATCCAAGAGTCCATAGTTTCATCATCCCATTCGAGCGTTTGAAATGCATAGCGTTCTGCAGTTTTTATTCCTACACCCGGTAGTCTCCGATAGCATTCAACAAGTGCTTCAAATTTCTTAGGATACATTAGAAGCCACCTGGCATTTTCACTCCGCCTGTAATTTGATTCATATTTTTTTCTTTATCCTCGACTGCTTTAGCGAATGCATCATTCAAGGCAGATTTCAGCATATCCTCTAAATCTTCTTTGTTATCTTTCTCCAGCAAGCTTTCATCAATTGAGATACTTTCTACAGACATGCTTCCTTTTACTTCTACCTTGATAACGCCACCACCCATTGTTGTTTCATATACTTTTTCATTTAATTCATCTTCCAGCTTAGTAAGTTCCTTTTGCATTTTCTGTGCCTGTTTTAATAATCCCTGCATATTCATAATCTTATTCCTCCGTTATTATTATATTTTCCTGACCGAACAAATCCAATACAGCTTCTTCCTGTGTTAATTCTTTTACTTCTTTTCTTTCAATCGTCACAGCTTCAATCTGTATAGGCTCCGGCAATGTACCTGCAATCATACGGTCTTTAAACTCTTTGATAACATATTTCTGCTGATCAGCAGAAATAGCAAATATTTTTTTATTCTTTTCCATCAATTCAGTAATGAAATCATGAAATTCATTTTTACTGTCCATCTCATTTATTTCATTTGCTACTGCCTGATTATCGACACATACCACTATATAGGTATTACCACTGCCTACAATACCTGCATTCTTTAAAAGACTTCCATATTTAGCATATTTAAAATCGAGCATGAATTCAGGTATTTTCTGAAAATGCTGACTATCCTTTGCTTTTTCAGGTTTATTTGCCCCGGCAAGAAGTCCAAGAACAAATTCATTATCCAATGGTTTTAAAGCTTTTGTTGAAACAGCAGTAATTTCCTTGCTTACTATATTTTCCGGTATATGTGAAGACTTCGCACTCTTTGTTACTGGTGAATCAAATACTGGTGTATCATATGGTGTAAATGGTTCATCATCCATAGGAACCTCAAGTATAGGTTTCTTCTTAGATGTTTCACGTGAAACATTATTAACAGTGCTTACTGGTTTTTGTTCCTGCCTAGGAGTCTCCAATGGATGTGATATCGTCGTTGTCACCACAGTTGCCTTTACATCCAGCATTTGCAGTAAACAGACCTCAAAATAAGATCCTGCATTTGCTGCACTTCTATATTTATCATATGTTTCCATTAGAAGATGTATCATTTGAAACCTCTCTGCAATAGATTTTCCATCAATCAGAGTTAAAACCTCTTCACTATTTAGAATATGCAGCAGAGATGCATCCTTTGTATACTCGAAAATGATACTCTCCTTTAATATTTCAATTAAATCAACAGTCAGCCTTTTGATATCAATACCTTTTTCAATAAGCTGATCTATCGCATTTAACAGGGATACTGCATCTTTTCCATAGATATAACGATACAAATCTAATTTTTCCTGTATGGTTGTAATGCCATAAATTTCATTGATATGATGCACCTGGATATGATTCTGTGCATAAGCAATACATTGATCAAGAATAGATAAAGCATCACGCAATCCGCCATCAGCAAGCTGTGCAATAATCCGAATTACTTCCTCTTCACACGTAATCTGTTCTCTCTCCAGAATAGTATGTATCCTCTGAACGATTTCTTCACGTGGAACTTTAGTAAAATCAAATCGCTGACAACGTGAAATAATCGTAGGCAGCACCTTATGCGGCTCTGTCGTAGCTAAAATAAAAATAACATGTTCCGGTGGTTCCTCAATCGTCTTTAACAGCGCATTAAATGCACCCGTTGACATCATATGGACCTCATCAATAATATAAATTTTATATTTACCCTTCAATGGCGCATACTTAACTTTTTCTATCAGTGTACGTACTTCTTCTACACCATTATTGCTGGCAGCATCTATCTCAATAATATCCGGATGGCTTCCATCCTGTACTGCCCTACAGTTATCACATTCCAAACATGGTTTATGATTTGGATTCTCACAATTTATAGTTTTCGCAAAGATTTTCGCAATTGATGTTTTTCCTGTACCACGGGGGCCGCAGAACAAATAAGCATGTGCAATCTTATGCTGTTCCACTGCATGCTGCAAGGTTTGTACAACGTGCTTTTGTCCTGCTACTTCATCAAAACTGTTTGGACGATAAGTACGATATAGCGCTTTATATGCCATACTTCACCTGCTTTCTCCACTGTCAATTATATCATGCTGACAATGAATTTTACATAAGAAAAGCAAATACTTTTCTTTCTTACAGTATTTGCTTTTATTTCTTTTTTAGTCTTTTTTCTTTAAAGAAATTCTTTAAGAGCTGTGAACATTCGTTTTGAAGAACACCGGATTCAACTTTCGGATAATGGTTATATCCCGGCTGTTCATACATATGCAAGGTACTTTCAATGCTTCCACCCTTTGGATCAGCAGTTCCATAGATAACAGTTCTGATACGTGATTGCAGAATAGCACCGGCACACATGCAACAGGGCTCCAGAGTAACATATAAATCACAATCCTCAAGACGCCAGCTTCCTACCTTTTTACAAGCTTTTTGAATTGCAATGATTTCAGCATGGTTTATTGACTGCTGTTTTGTTTCTCTGAGATTATGACCTCTTGCTATAATTTTATCATCCTTAACAATAACACAGCCAATGGGTACCTCATCTATTTTTTTAGCCTTCTCTGCCTCTCTTAAAGCAGCCCGCATATATTCTTCTTTCATAAAATTACCTCAGATATAAAAAAGGGCTACCACACATGATAGAGCTCCCTTAAGGCTGCTTTGTTCCCAATCTGACCTAATTCAGTAGATACCATTGTAGTAGCTTATATATTATAGCATATTCTCTGATTTTTTCAACAGTTAATTTGCTTTCACATATTTTATAATTGCCATTTTGACTTTTACAAGTGATGAACAAGTCTATCCTGTATTTCATAAAGGAAACTCCTTTATCCTTAAGATTAACACTATTTTTTTTATCTGAGCTATTAACAAGATAGTAATATGAATTGTATTTCAAATACAATATATTGTAATGAAACGGAATACTTTTTATCCTCTTTAAGAAAAGTGAGCAGGCTAATTTTCTAAACAGTTCATAAACTCAGGTTGAACATAACTACATTGAGTACTTATCACCATTATATTATTCAACAGAATTTGATACTTTCTTTTCTCAAACACGTTACAACTGGAGGAAGCTTTCTTATTTTATTATTAGAAAATCATTAGTGCATACATAAGAAAGTTTGAAATTGTCTTAACATTGGATTTGCGCCTACTTCGTATAAAAATAATTTTCATATATAAGGTTACCTTTTTATGTATAGCATCATTATAACTTATCTTCTATTTGCTTACACATTTTTTATTATCTCTTTTAAAACATTATGAAACAAGCATAAGTAACAGCTGAAATTCCTTGATTTATCCTTAATTGTTTCACGTGAAACAAAAATGCCTAAAAAAGCTGTGCAATCATTTGCAACGACATGACCAATTGTCCAATTATTCAAATATCGATGTAAATCAGAGAGTCACAATATCGTATTATTTATCCAAATAATACGATAAACAAAGGCTTTTCTGCTATTTTTAACCAACAAATAATAAGCTGTTTTAGATACTAAAAAAAGGTGAAATTTATATAAAAATCACCTTTTCAATACTGCTTAATTTTTTGGCATCAATATTTTTGTGCCTCCCATATATGGCTGCAATTTTTCCGGAATATTCACACTGCCGTCCTTGTTCAGATTATTCTCTAAAAAAGCAATCAGCATTCGAGGTGGAGCTACCACCGTATTATTCAAAGTATGAGCAAAATATTTTCCATTCTCACCCTTTACGCGAATGCCAAGACGTCTTGCCTGTGCATCTGTCAAATTAGAACAGCTTCCCACTTCAAAATATTTTTTCTGACGTGGACTCCATGCTTCGACATCAACAGACTTATTCTTCAAATCAGCAAGATCACCGGAACAGCACTCTAAGGTTCTCACTGGTATATCCAGACTTCTGAATAAATCAACAGTATTCGTATACAGCTTTACAAACCAGTCTGCACTTTCTTCCGGTTTGCAAACAACAATCATTTCCTGTTTCTCAAACTGGTGAATGCGGTAAACTCCTCTTTCTTCAATACCGTGTGCACCTTTTTCTTTACGGAAGCAAGGAGAATAGCTTGTATAAGTATAAGGAAGTTTTTTCTCATCAAGAATTGTATCAATGAATTTTCCAATCATAGAATGCTCACTGGTACCGATCAGATACAAATCCTCGCCCTCAATCTTATACATCATTCCTTCCATTTCCGCAAAGCTCATAACCCCGGTCACAACATTACTACGAATCATAAAAGGCGGTACAACATATGTAAATCCTCTATCAATCATAAAATCACGTGCATATGAAATGACAGCAGAATGAAGTCGTGCAATATCTCCCATCAGATAATAGAACCCGTTCCCTGCAACTTTTCTTGCACTATCCAGATCAATACCTTCAAACCGTTCCATAATATCTGTATGATATGGAATTTCAAAATCAGGAATCACAGGCTCGCCGTACTTCTGCAGTTCAACATTTTCTGAATCATCCTTACCAACCGGGACCGTAGGATGAATGATATTTGGAATCTGCATCATCATTTCCTTGATTTTCTCAGCAAGCTCAGTTTCCTTAACCTCTGTTTCCTTCATTTCATCTGCCATAGCCTGAACCTTGGCTTTAATAGCATTTGCCTCATCCTTTAAACCTTTGGCCATCAGACCGCCGATTTCCTTGCTCATAGCATTTCTCTTGCTTCGCAGCTCATCCCCTCGTTGTTTAAGAGAGCGATTCTCTTTATCCATAGCAATCACTTTATCTACAAGCTCAATCTTGTGATCCTGAAACTTCTTTTTTATGTTTTCTTTTACAATTTCAGGATTTTCGCGTAAAAATTTCATATCAAGCATAATCATAACCTCCTAGAATATAAAAAAGAGGTATGTCCATAAAGGGACGATACCTCGTGTTGCCACCCTTTTTGATATACCTATAAAGATATACCCTCTCATAGCTATAACGGTGCTACCGTAATCAACTACTAATAGTTCATTGATTCACTCAAAGGCGGATTTCATAAGCAGCTATTATAACTCACACCTACCGTTATATCTCTGAAAGTAGCCTGCTTTCTTACTTGACCTTTTCAACGTTTTATTATTTTATATCATTCTTCTACAGGATTGTCAATTATCTGTTCCGTAGTTTCTTCATTATTTTCCAAAGCTTCACCAGCTGCAGCTTCTTCCGGCTCCTCTTCTTCCTTTTCAACAATAGCCACCTTGGCAACAGATTCTTCATCTGCCACGTTGATCAGCTTAACACCCTGAGTATTACGGCTGTAAATACCAATATCATCAACAGATATTCGGATAATAATACCGGAGTTTGTAACAATCATGGCATCCTCATCACCATTTACAGCGCGAACGGAAACAAGCTCACCAGTTTTATTGGTAACATTGATTGTCTTTACACCCTTCGCTCCACGTGTTGTCAGACGGTATTCCTCAATAGCGGTACGCTTACCATAACCATTTTCACTAACAGCCAGCAGATGTGTTCCCTCTTTAGAAGTGGCAGCACCTACTACGATTGAGCCATCAACATTAAAGCCCTTCACACCGCTTGCCGTACGTCCCATAGCACGAATATCATCTTCATGGAATCGAACTGCCTTACCATTGGAGCCTGCGATAATAATTTCATCATCTCCGGTTGTTTCCTTCACACCAACCAGCTCATCAAATTCACGTAGTGTAATGGCGATTTTACCATTCTGACGTATAGAATCGAATTCACTCATCGGTGTTCGCTTAACCAGTCCGTTCTTTGTGACAAACAGCAGGAAGGAGGATTCACTATCCGGACGAACAGGAACAAGTGCACGCACCTTCTCCTCCTTGTCCAGATTTAACAGATTCACGACCGGAAGGCCCTTAGCCGTTCTACCAGAATTCGGCACCTTATACCCCTTGATACGGTAAACCTTGCCAAGATTGGTAAACAGCATCAGATAGTCGTGAGTGGACATTGTAATCAGCAGATCAACAATATCATCCTCATTTACAGACATACCCTTCACACCGCGGCCTCCACGGTTCTGTGTACGATAGGTATCTGTCGGCATACGCTTGATATAACCGTTTGTTGTCATTGTGATAACAACATCCTCAACAGGAATTAAATCTTCATCCTGCATATCGTAATCTGCCTCACTGATTTCTGTACGACGCTCATCGCCAAAGCGATTTTTAACCTCAGTCAGCTCATCACGGATAATCCCGAGAACACGATCATGGTTTGCAAGAATATCACGTAAATCTGCTATCGTATTCATCAGCTCACGATATTCATTTTCAATCTTATCGCGTTCCAAGCCTGTTAAACGACGCAAACGCATCTCCAGGATTGCATTTGCCTGAATCTCCGTGAGTTTAAACTGCTCCATCAGACCAGTTCTTGCTTCCGCATCATTCTGACTGGAGCGAATCAGATGAATAATTTCATCAATGTGATCCAGTGCGATACGCAAACCTTCCAATATATGAGCACGATCCTCAGCTTTTTTCAATTCAAATTTTGTACGGCGTACCGTAACGTCAATCTGATGATTCACATAATGCTGAAGTGCCTCCCGGATTCCCATCTGCTTCGGTGTTTTCTCTACCAGTGCCAGCATGTTGACACCGAAAGAGGTCTGAAGCTGTGTCATACGATACAGCTGATTCAAAATAACATCCGGTTGAGCATCCTTACGCAGCTCAATCACGATTCGAATACCCTCACGGTTTGATTCGTCATTCAGATAGGTGATACCTTCAATCTGCTTTTCTCTTACCAGGTCTGCGATTTTGGTAATCAGATTCGCTTTATTCACCTGATACGGGATTTCAGTCACAACAATTCTTGTCTTACCGTTGCCCATATCCTCCAGATGATGCTTACTGCGTACCATGATAGAGCCGCGGCCTGTTTCAAATGCCTGTCGAATTCCGGCTCTTCCCAGAATGATACCGCCTGTTGGAAAATCAGGACCCTTGATATAATTGTCCATCAGCTCCACAACGGAAATCTCCGGATTATCCATAATGGCAAAGGTTGCGTCTATTGTTTCTGTAAGATTATGCGGCGGTATATTGGTCGCCATACCTACCGCAATACCGACAGAACCGTTTACCAGCAGATTCGGGAATCTGGCAGGCAGCACAGCCGGCTCAGTTTCCTCATTGTCATAGTTGGGTATGAAATCAACGGTATCCTTATTGATATCCTTCATCATTTCCATAGCGATTTTAGACATACGGGCTTCGGTATAACGCATTGCCGCCGCACCGTCACCATCCATGGAACCGAAGTTACCATGTCCCTGTACCAGCATGTAGCGGTAGCTGAAGTCCTGTGCCATACGAACCATGGCATCATATACGGCTGTATCACCGTGCGGATGATACTTACCGATTACTTCACCAACGATACGCGCTGACTTTTTAAACGGCTTGCTTGCCACAATTCCCAGCTCATTCATCGCATGCAGAATACGGCGATGAACAGGCTTCATTCCATCACGAACATCAGGCAGTGCACGATCTACGATTACAGACATTGAATAGTCCAGAAAGGAGGTTTTCATTTCTTTTGAAATATCTACCTGAATCAGTTTTTCCTTGTTTAAATCCATGTTCCCTTACACCTCCTTAGATATCCAGTGTTGCATAGATTGCATTTTCCTGAATAAAGTCACGTCTTGGTTCAACCTCTTCTCCCATCAGCATTTCAAAAATACTGTCAGCTTCCATAGCATCATCAATATTTACCTGCTTCAGCGTACGGAATGCTGGGTCCATGGTTGTCTCCCACAGCTGCTCCGGATTCATCTCTCCCAGACCTTTATATCGCTGTACGTTTACATTCTCCCCCATAGAAGCACGTACCGTTTCCACTTCTTCCTCTTTATACACATATTCCACACGGTTTCCCTTGGCAACCTTGAACAGCGGTGGCATGGCGATATATACATAGCCACCCTCAATGATCGGACGCAGGTAACGGTAGAAGAACGTCAGCATCAGTGTACAGATATGCGCACCATCGACATCGGCATCGGTCATGATAATAATTTTATGATAACGCAGCTTACTGACATCCATTTCCTCTCCGATTCCACAGCCGAATGCTGTGATCATAGAGCGAATTTCATTATTTTCGAAGATTCTCTGCAAACGCGCCTTCTCGACGTTCAATATCTTACCACGCAGTGGCAGAATTGCCTGAAACTTGGAATTTCTTCCCTGCTTTGCACTTCCGCCGGCGGAATCACCCTCGACGATATAGATTTCACATTCCGAGGCATCCTTGCTGGAACAATCCGCAAGCTTACCGGGCAGTGATGTGATTTCCAGGGCTGATTTTCTTCTTGTCAGCTCTCTTGCCTTTTTTGCCGCAAGACGTGCCTTGCTCGCAAGAATCGCCTTATCTACAATAATCTTTGCTGTTTCCGGATTCTCCATGAAGAAACGATCCAGCTGTTCACCCAGTATACTGGAAACAATTTTTCGTACCTCTGAGTTTCCCAGCTTCGTCTTTGTCTGTCCTTCATACTGCGGATCGGGGTGCTTTACCGAGATAATAGCCGTTAATCCCTCACGCACATCATCTCCAGCCAGTGTCTCGTCTTTTTTTATCATTCCCTGCTCTCTCGCATAGGCATTGATAATCCTTGTCAGAGCGAGTCGGAAGCCATCCTCATGCGTCCCGCCTTCCATCGTGTTGATGTTGTTACAGAAGGAATAGATGCTTGGAATGTAGCCATCGTTATACTGCATGGCGATTTCCGCAAGAATCCCGTCCTCTATCCCTTCCACATACACAACCTCTTCATGCAGCGGCGTCTTGTTCTTGTTCAGATATTCCACATACTGGCGGATACCGCCATCGTATTTATATTCAATTCGTTTCGGCTCCGCTTCCCGTTCATCACAAAGCACCAGACGAATGCTTTTGTTCAGGAAAGCCAGCTGACGAATACGTGCATTCAAAGTATCAAAATCATATTCCTGTGTTTCCTGAAAGATTTCAGGATCTGCCTTGAAACGCACAATGGAACCATGCTTTTCGCTGTCATTGATGATTTTCAAAGGTCCTGTTGCCTTGCCTCCGTCTTCAAAACGAAGGAAAAACTCATGTCCGTTCTGATGTACGTTAACCTCCAGCCATTCACTCAATGCATTAACAACACTGGCACCGACACCATGCAGACCTCCGGAAACCTTATAAGCACCACCGCCGAATTTACCACCGGCATGCAGTACAGTAAAAATCGTTTCCACACCGGATATTCCTGTCTTTTCAACGATTCCCGTCGGCATTCCTCGACCATTATCCTCTACACGGATGATGTTATTTTTTTCAATCGTTATTTCAATATCCGTAGCGAATCCGGCAAGAGCCTCATCGATCGAGTTATCAACAATTTCCCAGACAAGGTGATGAAGACCTCTCTCACTGGTAGAACCGATATACATACCAGGTCGTTTCCGTACAGCTTCCAGTCCTTCCAGGACCTGAATATCATCAGCCGTATAAGAATGATCAACCTTATCTTCCATTTCTTCGATTTCTTTCATCTGATTCTCATCCATAGTTCATCCTCCTAACATCTCTCGATTGTACCGTTGCTTACATTCCACAACGTGACTCTGCGATCACTTTTCATATCATCCATTTCCACAAAATCTGTTGTGGAGATGAAAATCTGCACCTCTTTGGGCAGAGATTTTAATAATTCCTGTTTCCGATAGCTGTCCAGCTCCGAAAATACATCATCCAGCAATAACACCGGATATTCCTGTATGATTTCATGAATCATATGAATCATACCGATTTTCAATGCCAGCAATACACTTCGCTTCTGTCCCTGGGAAGCAAAGCTGACAAGCTCGTGCCCATTCATTTCAAAGATAAAATCCTCTTTATGAATACCGGCCGTCGTCTGTTTCAACAGCAGGTCACGATCCTGATGCTTTTGATATTTCTTCAGCAGAGCTTCCTTCAGCGCTTCCTCACTGTCCGAAAAAGGAACACAGCTGAGATAGCGAACCGTTATATCCGTATCATCATTGGAAAGCTGGCGGTAAAATGTCCTGCATTTGTCCAGCAGCTCCTCCAGAAAGAAATGCCGCTGCTTCATGATGACAACAGATGCATCCACAAGCTGTGAGGTTAAGACCTCGAGATAGGAGCGGTCCACCCGTTCCTGCTTCAGATAAGCATTCCGCTCTTTTAAGAGCCGTGTAGCGACGTAAAGCGTTGATACATACTTCTTACTTATCTTACTCAGCTCCATGTCCACAAAGCGTCTTCTGACGCGGGGAGAGGCCTGGAACAGATTCATATCATCCGGACAGAACATAACGGAGTTAAATTCACCTATGAAGTCACTGACGCGATTCACGGGACTCTGATAAATAAAAAGATTTTTCCCCTTTTCATTTACCGTCACACGGATTTCCTCCGTTTTCTGTTCCTTTGCAATCAAGGCTTTAATAAAGAAGGCCTGCTCACCTTCTTTGATTAGATCTTTATCTTCACTGGTTCGATGGGATCTGGTCGTTGATAAATAAAGGATAGATTCCAGCAGGTTGGTCTTTCCCTGTGCATTCTTTCCTGTCAGAATATGAATGCCGTCGGTAAAACTGACATTTACATCTGCATAATTGCGAAAATCATGAAGACGAAGTGATTCCAGTCTCATGACAAAGAAAATACGCTGCCCTCAATGTCAATGACATCACCTGCATACAGCTTGCGTCCTCTGCGGTTTTCCTGTTCCCCGTTCACTTTGATTTTCAGGGATTTTACCGCAAATTTTGCTTCACCGCCGCTCTGGATAAAATCCGTCATTTTAAGCAGCTGACCTAATGTTATGTATTCACCGGTTATCTTTATATCCATTATAAAACCTCTTTCACATTCCTATATATTATATCATATTTAAAGGTTTTTTGTTAGTTTTTCCTATGGTTTTCAAACTTTTGCTGAAGTGAAAAGTTAAATTCCACTTTCAAAGTAGCTAAGTAGAAAAGACTCTTACACAACAATCTAGTTGAATTTACACTTACAATTGCATTTAGTCTTTCATATATCCTTTTTTATATCTA
>NZ_JAHOOJ010000014.1:0-107999 GCF_019132535.1 Erysipelatoclostridium sp. DFI.2.3
TCATAGATATAAAAAAGGATATATGAAAGACTAAATGCAATTGTAAGTGTAAATTCAACTAGATTGTTGTGTAAGAGTCTTTTCTACTTAGCTACTTTGAAAGTGGAATTTAACTTTTCACTTCAGCTTCATGAAAATTTTTTCAAAACCATATTGACTTCAAAAGTGAATGTCTTTATAATGTATTAAAATATCAATTTTTAATTGGGAAAGTTTATAAAAAATTGAATATGGAAAAGGAGATGTGAAAATGGCATATTATTTTAATGAACCTTCACGTACATTCAGTGAGTATCTTATTGTTCCGGGATATTCCTCAGCAGAATGTACCCCAGCAAACGTTTCTTTAAAAACACCACTGGTAAAATTTAGAAAAGGAAAGGAAGAACCGGAGCTTTCCTTGAATATACCGATGGTTTCCGCAATCATGCAGTCTGTTTCAGGCGAAAAGATGGCATGTGCACTGGCTAGAGAGGGAGGCATTTCCTTCATCTACGGTTCTCAGACAATTGAGAATGAGGCTGCCATGGTTCGCCGTGTAAAGGCGACAAAGGCAGGCTTTGTATACAGTGATTCCAATATCCGTCCGGATGCTACGCTGCAGGATGTACTGGATCTGAAGGATGAAACCGGACATGCGACTATGGCGGTTACGGAAGACGGTACACCGGAGGGAAAGCTGCTCGGTATTATCACAAGCAGAGATTACCGTACCTCCCGTATGGATCCATCCACCAAAGTAGCGGATTTCATGACGCCGTTTGAAAAGCTCATTTACGGCAACGAGGGCTGCACACTGAGTGAGGCAAACGATATGATCTGGGAACACAAGCTGAACCAGCTGCCGATCATTGATGAAAATCAGCATTTGAAGGCATTCGTATTCCGCAAGGATTATGATTCCCACAAGGAGCATCCAAATGAATTGCTGGATGATCAGAAGCGGTATATCGTTGGTGCCGGTATCAATACCCGCGATTATGAGGAACGTATTCCTGCTTTGATCGAAGCCGGTGCGGATGTTTTATGCATTGATTCCAGCGAAGGATTCAGCGAATGGCAGGCACGCACATTGAAATGGGTTCGTGAGAAATACGGTGACAGTGTAAAGGTCGGTGCCGGTAACGTCGTGGATGCGGAGGGCTTCCGTTTCCTGGCCGAGGCAGGCGCAGACTTTGTGAAAATCGGAATCGGTGGCGGTTCCATCTGTATTACCCGTGAACAGAAGGGAATCGGGCGCGGACAGGCAACGGCTACGATTGATGTTGCGAAAGCGCGTGACGAATATTATAAGGAAACGGGAATCTATGTTCCAATCTGCAGCGATGGCGGTATCGTTCATGACTACCACATCACGCTGGCGCTTGCTATGGGCGCAGACTTCGTCATGCTGGGAAGATACTTCTCCAGATTTGAAGAATCTCCAACCAAAAAGGTTACAATCAACGGTACCTATATGAAGGAATACTGGGGAGAAGGAAGCGCACGCGCCAGAAACTGGCAGCGATATGACATGGGAGGCAGTAAAAAGCTGTCCTTCGTGGAAGGTGTGGATTCCTATGTTCCATATGCAGGAGCCTTAAAGGATAATGTCGATCTGACGCTGAGCAAGGTAAAGCATACCATGTGCAACTGCGGAACGCTGACCATTGAGGAGCTGCAGAAAAATGCCAAAATCACACTCGTGTCTTCTACAAGTATCGTAGAAGGCGGGGCACATGATGTTGTTGTGAAGGACAACACACTGGATGCCAAAGTAAAATAAATTTTCCAATATATATAAGGAAAGCGGAATGGAAGGAAAAACCACGCCGCTTTTTTTAACTTTACGGGAAATAGGATATAAATAGAAATAGATTACAACCATAACAAAATCAGATAGAATTTGCAGAACAGGGAAAGTATAGTTACTGATATCCATATTATAAGTATGATGCAATGCTGATTGAGAAGGGAAATACGTTTGTAGATACCATCGATACAAAAGAAAAATATCTTAAGAAAAGAAGGTATAAAACAAAGGCTAAGCTGAATATATATTTGAGCATACGTGTTCCTGAATTTGATTTTGGCAGATTACATGAAATTTATAAAAATTTTCCATGGGAACAGCATAACCATATTAAGACTGCATTATCGAAGTTAAAAAATTTGGAAAGTGATACATAACATAAGAAAAGCCGTTATTACCTACAGAATAACGGCTTTTTTGTATGAATCGTCACAGAACACATGCCTGCTGGTATTTTATTACCTGCGTCTTTTTTATATACATACATGCTTTTCCAGCCTCTGAATGGCATTCACAAATATGTCTATATACATACCAAACAAAAAGAACCCGCCTATGCATATCGGCATGAAATAAAAGCATTCATACATGCAAAAGACATGAACAATCAATAGCTAAAAAGATATTCCCGGGAAAGGAATATCATAAAACTAAGTATGCTGAGCTTTCCCGGCAATAAGCTGCTGCTGTTTCTTTGTCAGCGTACACAGAAAGCCTGTATAGCTCTTCTCCATGAGGTCCATCAACAAATCCCGGGAGGCCAGATCGTATCGTACACTGATCCAATGCACCTTGTTCATATAATAGCCCTCTGTTATAAACGCATACTCCTCGCGATACCAGGCACCATCCTGCGGCGGTAGCTTCAGCGTAAGAATCGGCTCCTGCTGTTTGTTGAATCCCAGCATGGCAAACATTTTATCAAACAGAAGAAAACGAAAGGCATCCCACTCCAGCTTGAAATCCATTACAACACCGTTTTTTGCCTGTAATGCGGATTGGATGCTTTCAGCATCCATCAGCCCGGAATACCTTCCTTCCAGCAGCGGCAGGTCTTTAGGCGTTCTCCCCCATCCCCCTGTTTTTCATCATAGGCAAACGCTTTCGCAAGCTCACAGGGAAACGTTTCGCATTCTCCGCAGTGCTGCAGCTTTTTTTCTTCCACACAGCTCTTCACCGGACAGCCTTCCCCCCAGAACGGCTTCTGTATGTGCAGACAGCCGGTGCATCCCATCTGCTCTTTGTAAGCACAGCTTCCGCATTTGATACCGCAACGTGATTCTATCATATCACCACACTCCTTTTCCTTCATAGAATATATACGCTATTATAAAGGAGGTACTGTATTTTGTATTGTAAAAAACCGCCATAAAGGCAGCGGTCATTTCTTACATAGTCTATAAGCAGCAGCTGTGTCGGTTTCTTTCGCTGTTTTTTGCCTGATAAAGTGCCGTATCCGCCATCGTGATGGCAGTTTCCAAATCAAAGCCTTCATCATTATCAAACAGGGAATATCCGATAGATACGGTGGCAAGAGAAGCTGCAGGGGATGTGGCATGCTCGATATGAGCCAGCCTTAAATCCTCATAGACCCTTTTCAGGTAGCTTTCAATTTCTTCTTTTTCTGTATTGACGCACAGACAGATGAATTCATCGCCGCCGTAGCGTGCCGCAAAGAAACGGGAGTCACCGTTTTCATCCAGACACAAGGCAACCCTGCGCAACAGCTCATCCCCCTTGTAATGTCCATACAGATCATTGTACTCCTTGAAATAGTCAACATCAACCAGGATGATACCGATGGCTTTAACATCCGGATTGTTCTGCATGACATCGCACAGGGTATTGAAATAGCTGCGATTGAACAGGCCGGTAAGTCCATCGATTTTCACGCGCGCCTCCAGCACATTTTTCTCACGGACTATGCGCTCCTGTTCCTCCAGCATATGCTCCATCAAAATCTTTTCCTTCATACTTTCCGCCTTGGTCTTGTTGGTGACATTCACCACCATTTTCTGCAGCAGATAATACTGCTTATAGGAATTGATGAGCGTATCCTCCATATGAAACACCTCTGCGAAGTTGATCCAGCTCAGGTGCAGCTGCAGCTGCTGTTCGATGTCATCCTCCAGACAGATTTCCCCCATATACTGCAGGAACTGTTCACAGCGCTTTTTATCCTTTATGTTCAGCAGAATGTCAAAGATATCATTATAGAAAGCAAAATACATACTGCGGTTGAGATGATGATGCAGCTTGGCGGAAGCAAAGTAATCCGCAATTTTCTGTATCTCATCGCTTCGGTGAAAGGCGTCCGCCAGAAACAGCTCACACAGCATAGCCACATGCAGACGAAGACCCTTTGCCTGCCCCTCATGCAGCAGCGGTCCATAGGCAGCATATATATTCACGGCCTCATTCAGCTGGCCGTTGCGGATATACAGCTCCACGAGGTTGAGAATAACAATCAGCTGTGCATGATCTTCGGGCGGTGTCTGCTGCTTTAGAAACACCTCATAGGCATTGCGGATATAGCGCAGGGCTTCAACCGTATCGTTCTTCTGCATAAACAGAACACAGAGATTGTTGAGAATCACCATCTGTTCATGCAGATTATTCTGTTCCAGAGCGATATGATAGGCTTTCATATAATACTGAACGGCGCTGATTTCATCAAAATGCGAGTTGTAATACAATCCGGCAATCGTGTAGCACATAAGCAGCAGATCGTCATAATGGTTTTCTTCCGAACAGGAAATCGCCTCGTGCAGATGCTGAAGACAAATGTCCTGCTGTCTGGTCAGAATGTAATAATCCGCAAGATAGGCGTGGGCAAATGCAAGGGCATAGCTGTCCTGCTGCTGGTTACCCAGATTCAAAAGCATTACGGAACAGCGGTACTCCTCTTCCATATCGCTGTTTTTGGATCTTTTTATGATATCCATGAGATCCTGCATGGTTTCCTTTATCGTATCCATAAAATGCTCCTTACTGTATGGTAGCTCGTATTCACATTATACTATAAATGTTGTCCTAAAAACACAGAAAACCGCAGCTTCCATATGATTTTCTTGAAAATATCCAGAATTGTGATTTTTTTCGCAAAAAGTGAAATTTCGTTTACGAAAAAGGCTCTTGGTGGTATAATAAAGCCGATACATAAGGAGGAATTTTACTATGGCCAAAAGAACTGTAAAAGATTTAGATGTTGCTGGAAAACGTGTCATCGTACGCTGCGATTTCAACGTTCCTAGAAAAGATGGCAAGATTACAAACGACAACCGTATTATTCAGGCTCTGCCAACCATCAAATATTTAGTGGAAAACAACGCAAAGATTATTTTGATGTCCCACCTTGGAAAGGTGAAGACAGAAGAGGATAAAGCAAAGAACGATCTGCGCTGTGTAGCTGAGCGTTTAAATGAACTGGTTGATACGAAGGTGACTTTCGTTCCGGTTACACGTGGTGAAGAACTGGAAAATGCAGTCGCTGCACTGAATGACGGTGAAATCGTCGTTATGCAGAATACTCGTTATGAAAAAGGCGAAAGCAAAAATGATCCGGAGCTGGCTGCTTACTGGGCAAAGCTGGGTGACCTGTTTGTTGAGGATGCATTCGGTAGTGTTCACCGTGCACATGCTTCCACTGCAGGTATCGCATCCATTCTGCCGAATGCGCTGGGCTTCCTGGTAGAAAAAGAAGTGAAGATGCTGGGAGCTGCTGTGGATACTCCTGAACGTCCGTTTGTCGCAATCATCGGTGGAGCTAAGGTTTCCGATAAGATTGCTGTTGTGGACAACCTGCTGAAAAAGGCTGACAAGGTCCTGATCGGTGGCGGTATGGCTTATACCTTCCTGAAGGCTATGGGCTGCAATGTTGGTAAGTCTCTTGTTGAAGAAGACAAGGTGGAACTTGCAAAGGAATACATCGAAAAAGCTGAAGGCAAGCTGATCCTGCCTGTTGACCACGTATGTGCTGATAAATTTGCAGAGGATGCAAACACAGTGATTGCTGACAATGACAGCATTCCTGCAGACTACATGGGTCTGGATATCGGTCCGAAATCTATCGAACTGTACAAGGAAGCACTTACCGGTGCAAAAACCGTTGTATGGAACGGGCCTATGGGTGTATTTGAAATGGCACCGTTTGCGAAGGGTACACTGGAAGTATGTACTGCTATTTCCGAGCTGCCAGGAGCTACGACTGTAATCGGTGGCGGAGACAGTGCTGCTGCTGCAATTCAGCTGGGATTCGCAGAAAAATTCTCTCACATTTCCACAGGTGGCGGAGCTTCTCTGGAATATATGGAAGGGAAAGTCCTGCCTGGAATCGCTGTAATCGCAGATAAATAATAAAAAACGAAAATAGGAGAACGAGACATGAGAAAACCAATTATTGTTGGAAACTGGAAAATGAACAAAACCATGAAGGAAACAAAGGAATTCATGGAAGCTGTAGATGCTGCTGCCGCAAGTGAAAATGCCGTATTCGGTATTGGTGCTCCTTACACGGCACTGTCTGCTGCTGTTGCCGGTGCGAAAAACCTGGTAATCGCTGCAGAAAACTGCCACTGGGAGGACAGTGGAGCCTTCACTGGTGAAATTTCTGTACCTATGCTGCAGGAGGTTGGTGTTACACACTGTATCATCGGACATTCTGAGCGTCGTGAAATGTTCAATGACACAGACGAAACTGTAAACAAAAAGGCAAAACGCCTGATCGATGCCGGTATTACACCAATTCTGTGTATCGGTGAAACAGAGGCTCAGTATGATGCCGGAGATTCTGAAAAAGTAATCCGTGATCAGCTGACTGGTTCTCTTGCGGATATGTGTCCAAAATGTGTTGGAAACATGGTAATCGCTTACGAGCCAATCTGGGCAATCGGAACAGGAAAGAGCGCTTCTGTGGAAATCGCAGAAAACTGCTGCCGTATCGTTCGTGACCAGGTACGTGTTATGTATGGTGACGAGGCTGCTGAAAATGTTCGTGTACAGTATGGTGGATCTGTTAAGCCTAACAACATCGTTGAATACATGGCGCAGCCGGATATCGATGGTGCACTGATCGGTGGCGCAAGTCTGAAGGCAGACAGCTTCATTGAAATCATCGAGAAAACAAAATAAGCTGCAGATAAACAGTATGTAAGGGATCAAATATATGGAATGAAAAATACGTCCGATTTCCTAAAGGACGTATTTTTTTTCTGCATTGCTTTTAAATCTGATCTGAATGCGTATCAGATAGGGGTATTATAAGGGATAATGTGGATGCCTCCACAATGTAACCAGACCGGCTGGTAAAGCATCATACAGATCATGTTGAAGGAATGAAGTAGGTAAGGCATACTGAAAAATCAGATCAACGGTATATCTTAAATTTTTGTTATATTTAACTGCATGTCTTGCGTATGCATCTGTTTTGTTTTACAATAAGGCAACAAGGTGGTGAGCGTATGAAGAAGAAAAAGAACATGGGAATCCGCATTCTCTGTGCATTGATTTTTCTGGGGGTCTGCGGTTCCGTTATGTTTGCAATCTACTCGTTATCGGCAGAGGACGGACAGATGTCCAATGCACGAAGTGAGATTGTAACGGAAAAAATCAAGGAACAGGTGAATACCAGACTGGAAACCACCGAAGAGGGAATAGCATTAAGTGAACGCATCAAGTACTTCGTTATTCTGCACTCTCCCTATGGCAGTGACTGGAATGCCAATATCAGAAAGCTTGCCCACTTTTCCATTTACTTTACACTGGCTGCCGGTATTTATATCACACTGGCGATTTTGGGAGTCAATAAATTCTGGCGTTTTCTGCTTACTGTCGGTATCTGCTTCTGCTTTGCTTTCGGAGATGAATATCATCAGAAATTTACCGGCCGCACATCATCGATGAGTGATGTGTATCTGGATACATTCGGAGCACTGGTATCCACCTGTATCTGGACGGTGATTTCCATCATATACAGCGGAATACATCTATTAGTGAACAAGGCCTATGGGGACGCTTAGTTCTTACAGTATTGAAAGATGACTGCGGTCATCTTTTCTTTTTCCTTACGGCTATTGTATAATGGGTGAGAGGCTTACAGCATCCCAAGGATGAAATATGAAATGCCTCCATTTCATTTTAGGTGTTATAAAGCTGTTGTTCCTATATGAAACAGAAAAGAGAGGAAATGCGTATGTATACGATTTTAATAATTGAAGATGATGAGGCAATCTGCAGAGAACTGCAGATGCTGCTGCAGAAACAGGGGTATGAGGCGATTTGCTGGAATATGCAGGAGGATATCAGAGAGCTTGTGAAAACGCATGATCCACACATTATCCTGCTGGATATCAATCTGCCGCAGATGGACGGCTTTACAGTTTGTTCCCAGCTTCGCAGCTTTTCCAAGGTTCCTATTATTTTTGTGACGAGCCGGAATACCGATATGGATGAGCTGTGCAGTATGCAGATGGGCGGTGACGATTTTATTACCAAGCCATACAATACAAGTATTCTGCTTGCCCGTATTGCGGCACTACTGAAGCGCTCCTATGAATGGAAGGATCAGAATCTGACACATCATGGTGTTCTGCTGGATGTCGCAATGAGCCGTATTGAATATCAAAATAATACAAGAGAACTGACAAAGAATGAGGTGAAAATCCTGCATTACATGTTCCAGCATAAAGGGGAAATCATTCCGCGGGAGGATCTGATTGACTATCTGTGGGATAATAAGCTGTTTATCGATGATAATGCCCTCAGTGTCAATGTTACCAGAATCCGCAATAAGCTGCGTGAGCTGGGGGTGGAGGATTTTATTGTGACACGTCACCGGCAGGGATATCAGATATGAAGCTGCATGAATATCTGGAGGATCATGGAATTCTCATGGCCGGTATGCTGCTGGTTTTTCTGCTGCAGTGTGTACTGCTCGTTTTCTTAGGCATGCCTGCAGGACTTGCGATTTTGCTGTGCGGAATGTGGCTCCTGTTTTTCTTATTGTATTTCATTCAGGATTATCACAGAAAAAACAGGCGCAGAAAAGAGCTGTGCGCAATTATCGATTCCATGGAAAAACGCTATCTCATGCATGAGATGCTGCCCAAAGGGGCAAACCATGAAGAGGCATTTTACCGGCGGCTGTTGTATCTCGGTAATAAATCCATGCTGGAGGAAATCGGTACTGTTCAGCGCTCCCGCCGGGAATATCAGGATTATGTCGAGCAGTGGGTACATGAAATCAAAACACCGATTGCAGCAATGAAGCTGTCCATCGAGAATCAGCAGGGGGAACGAAAACGACAGCTGTTTCAGCAGCTGGAGCGCGTGGAGCATTATGTGGAGCAGGTGCTGTTTTATGCGAGAAGTGAATCTGTGGAAAAGGATTTTCGTATCCAGCAGGTATCACTATCCTCCTGCATTCAGGAGGCACTGCTGCAATGTAAATATCTGTGTACACAGGCTTCTATGTCGATTCGTTTTCCCGAGCAGGATGCTCTTGTCTATACAGATGAAAAATGGCTGATTTTTCTATTGAATCAGCTGATTGAAAACGCAGTGAAATATAGGCGTAAAAAGGGTGCGGTTTTAAGTCTGGCAATACAAAAGGATGCGCGCCATGTTGTGCTGACGGTAAAAGATAATGGCATTGGAATTCCGGAACATGACCTGCCAAGAATATTCGATAAGGGCTTTACCGGGGATAACGGAAGACTGATTCATTCGCATTCCACAGGCATAGGTCTGTATTTATGCAAAAAGCTCTGTACATCACTGCAGATCGATCTGCATGCGGATTCAGATCAGGAGGGAACCGTGATGAGTCTGGAGTTCTCCCATGTATAAAGTTACAGAACTGTCATATTCCTGTAAGGAAACCTCCTACACTTACCTGGGCATATTTTGTATACTTCAGGTAGAGAGGACGTGAAGTATATGAGTGTTGTTATAGTTTCCCACGTGGAAAAATTTTATGGAAATCAGGGGAATATCACACAGGCATTGAATGATATATCCTTTGCAGTTGAAAAGCAGGAGTTTACAGCGGTTATGGGAGCAAGCGGCAGTGGAAAAACCACCCTGCTGAATGTCATTTCAACCATCGATGCTGTAAGCGCAGGAAATATAGAAATCAACGGAAACAGTATTTGTGAGCTGCGGGAAAATGAGCTGGCTGAATTCCGTAAAAAGGAGCTGGGATTTATTTTTCAGGATTTTAATCTTCTGGATACTCTGACCCTGCAGGAAAATATCGCATTGCCATTGACTCTTTTGAAGAAAAGGGCGGAGCAGATTGATCCACAGGTAAATGCATTGGCAGAAATTCTTCAGATTCAGGATATACTGGAAAAATATCCGTATCAGGTAAGCGGTGGTCAGCGTCAGCGGTGTGCCTGTGCAAGAGCGATGATTCATGATCCGAGTCTGATTCTGGCGGATGAGCCGACGGGTGCACTGGATTCACATTCCTCCTATCTGCTTATGGAACAGTTTCAGAGAATGAATACAGAGCTTCAGGCAACAATTCTGATGGTTACACATGATGCGTTTTCAGCATCTTATGCAAAGCGTGTTTTGTTTTTGAAGGATGGAACTATCTTCAATGAAATCTATCGCGGCTCCCTGACAAGAAAAGCATTCTTTCAGAAAATACTGGATGTGATGCAGCTGCTGGGTGGTGATGTGCATGCTGTACGTTAAACTTGCACTTCGCAATCTGAAACGAAGTCTGAAGGAATACAGTATTTATGTTTTTACAGTGACGATTACGATGACACTGCTGTATGCGTTTTTCGCGATTGCCTTTTCCGGTGAAATGCAGGATCTGGTTACAACCTATGACAATGTCAAAAGCATCATGATTATGGTCAGTATTCTGGTAACCCTGATTATCGCCTGGCTGATTTATTATATATCGAATTTTATTCTACAGAAACGAAGCCGTGAATTTGGTATGTATCTGCTTTTGGGGATGAAGCGAACACAGGTTAGCCGTATGTTCCTGTTTGAACAGCTGGCTCTTGGGGCTGTCGGTTTTTTTATCGGCTGTGTTCTCGGTATTTTTGTCTATGAGATATTGCACGCAATACTGTTGAATATCTTTGGTTTTGCATATGCATTTCAGCTTTCCTTCTCCTGGAGCGCATGCGGTGCTGCATTTCTCTGCTTCCTGAGTATTTATCTGCTGGAGATGATCAGGGAAGGGATTGCTTTGAAAAAGCAGAGCATTCATACCATGCTGTATAATGCGAGCAGGAATGAAAAAACAGCAAAGGGTTCTCGTTTATCCGGATTCTACTTCCTTGCAGCTGTCCTTCTGGCAGTAGCAGGATTATATGTGACACAGCAGTATCTGAGAAGTATGGTAAACGGCCAAAGCTCAGATTCCATGCTGCTCATGCTGGGGGTATTTGCGATTATCGTATCCGTCTATCTGTTCTTTTATGGCATATCGGCAGTGCTTGGGATTTTTCTGAATCGTCACAGAAAAATCAAATATAAGGGAAACTGCATGTATCTGTACGGGCAGATAGCGGGTCGCTTGCGTTCCAACCGAACGGTGCTTGCGACTCTGTCACTGCTGACACTGCTGACGCTGCTGTTTCTCTGTATTGCATTGAAATTCAATGAGGTGAAGGAGCTGAGTAATGCACGCTTTGTACCATTTGATATCATGGCAAGCAGCAGTGAAAAGCTCAATATGAAATCAATTGAAAGCTATTTGCAGGAACATAAGATTTCGTATCAGTCAGCGGATATTCATTACTATCAGAAGGAAGAGCGTGATGATTTCTATTCTGTAGTAAAGGGGAAAAGCTATTATACCGAGGATGAAAAGCATTCGGTTTATATGAAGCAAAGCGATTTTAATAAGCTTCGTTCCTTAAAGGGAAAACCGTCTGTAACGCTGAAGGCTGATGAATATTTGATCGTATGCGCAACAGATATTAAGGATAGCCTGCAGGAATATGGCGCACAGCATACTCTGCATCTGCAGGGGAAGCGTCTGCAGCTACGTGGTGTAGATGATACGGAATATGGACAGACACGGAACAGTGGCTATTATCTTATCGTTGCGGATGAGCATGTCAAGCATGCCAAGCCGTATTTTCGAGAATGGGTGGCGAATACGGATCCTGAGACGGAGGTGTCCTGGTATCAGGATACGGTCAATCAGTTTTTTGACGATAACAAAGAGCAGGTAGGGGACAGCTTTTACAGCTATGCCTCCTATCGTGTGAAGGCAAAATGGTTTGAGGAAAATGCAGTGGGCTTTGTCAGTATCTGCTTCTCCCTGTTCTATCTGTCTTTTATCTTCATCTGCATCAGTGCAACCATACTCGCCGTGCAGCAGCTTTCCGATGCTCACCGGCAGCGGTATTCCTACGCAATGCTGCATAAAATGGGGGTGAATCAAAGACAGCTTCATGCATTACTGGCTAAGCAGATTGCGGTTTATTTCATCATTCCGCTGGTACTTCCTATCGTGTATCTGCTTCCGATTATCCGTATGCTTGATGAGCTTTTCGAGATGACCTATGCCAGTGCGAATATGTTTATTTATCTGGGGGGAAGTATGCTGTTCTTCCTCGCTGTTTACGGCTGTTATTATGTGATGGCGTATCTTGGCTGCAAGAGGAATATCGATCAGATGTAATCAGAAACAGGGATTCTATACAGGAATCCCTGTTCAGTTAAAAATACCTGGCAAGACGGTTTGCGCCACGGATAAGGGTTACCTGCTGTTCCTGCAGGGGTGACATTTATGAAACTTGTAATTCCTTCAAAATATGATATACTAACACTATTCTATTGGAGGAATGTTTATGGATATTCGTGGTTTTTTTGCTAATCTGATCTATATACTGCCTGCGGTTGCGATTGCACTTTCCGTGCATGAATTCGCACATGCATTTGTTTCCTATAAGCTGGGTGATATCTCTCAAAAGCAACGTGGCAGACTTACCCTAAATCCCCTAAAGCATCTGGATCCGTTTGGAACTCTGTCCCTGATTTTCTTTGGCTTTGGATGGGCAAAGCCGGTACAGGTGGATCCATATTTTTATCGCAATAAGAAAGACGGTATGATCTGGACCGCAATGGCGGGACCGCTGATGAATTTCATCGTCGGCTTTCTGATGGTCATATTGTATATGCTGTTCATACGCTTTGGATTGCTGTATAAAAATGAATTCACTTATTATCTGTTTCAGGTAATCGGCACAACGGCATCCATCAATATTGGTCTTGGAATTTTCAATCTGATTCCGATTCCACCACTGGATGGCTCCAAGATTCTAATGGGAATCTTAAAGGAGGAAACCTATTTCAAGCTGATGCAATATGAAATGTATCTATCCTTCATCATGATATTCCTGTTAATGTCAGGTGTTTTGGATGGCCCGCTGATTCATGCCAGAGAGGCTATTCTGGATGTGTTCGTCAAAGCGGCAAGCATGATCACTGGCCTTGGCTAAATGAAGCTGTTGTTTCATAAAGCATCACCACAGCATGCAGCGCCCTTAACAGCCCTGCAGCATGTCTGTACGGATTTCTTACTTGCAAAGGGGATTCGCCAATGGACCTATATGTCGGAAGGTGATGTTATAAAGGAGCTTCCGTTTACCTATGTGCTTTTGTCAGACCATACCGTGGTTGCTTCCTTTTGCATAAAGCCGTATGAAAAGGATACAGCGTATGCAACCCGTATTGCTGTGCATCCCGATTATCAGGGAGCAGGCATAGGAAAGGCAATCTGTACCTGGCTGAAAGGCTATGAACAGCCTGTTTATCTGGATTGCTGGAACGGTAACGAGAAATTGAAGAGCTTCTATAAGGAAAATGGCGGACACATAATTGGCGTGTTTCCGGAAGCAGATTATGAAATTTGCGTTTTTTGTTTCTAAAAAAGGGATCGTGGCGGAAATCAGCGTTATGATCCCTTTTCGCTGAAAGGAGAACGAAGGACTTCTAAGACTGATATGTTTCCTATACCGGCAATTATCTGCATATCAATCCTTTGGGGATAATGAAAAAAAGCTTCATCCAGATTTGCACATAAAAAGGGCATTTTCCATGCCCTCTTTTCTATATTTAACCGCAGATGTGCAAACGTGTGTGTAGTATCAGGAAATTGAATGTAAGCGCACATCTTACGTTAAATACCTTATTCTACAGTGACAGACTTTGCCAGATTACGCGGCTGATCGATTTCACACCCGCGCAGCCTGGCGATTTCATATGCCATCAGCTGTAAAGGGATTACCGTCAGGATTCCCTGAATCAGCTTATCCACCTTTGGTATCACCAGCACATCATCATAATAATCCGAAGCGATATCAAGGTCATCGCTGATTAACAGCACAACATAAGCACCGCGTGCCTTAACCTCCTTGATATTGCTGATTGTTTTCTCATATAAATCCTCATCGGTCGCAAGTGCAATCACCGGTGTTCCCTTTTCAATAAGGGAAATGGTTCCATGCTTCAATTCTCCGGCAGCGTAGGCCTCGGAATGGATATAGGAAATTTCCTTCAGCTTCAGACTGCCCTCCATGGATAGTGAATAATCCAGACCGCGACCGATAAAGAAGACATCGTTGTGCTCATATATTTTTTTAGCAAATGCCTTGTACTGGTCGGAATCGATCAGCTGTTGCATATGCTGCGGCAAATCCTTTAGTTCCTTCGTAATGCGTGCCGCTTCCTCTGCATCAATATTTCCATGAACATAGGCCAGATTACAGGCAATCAGAGATAATACGGCAACCTGTGTACAATATGCCTTTGTAGTCGCTACACAGATTTCCGGACCTGCCTTTGTATAGATAACAAAGCTCGCCTCTCTGGCGATTGTAGAGCCGACAACATTGACAATTGCCAGAGTATCCACACCGTGCTCTTTCGCAAGCTGCAATGCCGCAATCGTATCGGCGGTTTCTCCGGATTGGGATACCAGAATAACAAGAGTCTTATCCGTGAATATCGGATTTGCATAGCGATACTCACTGGCGCACACACAGTCCACATGAATCCGTGCTCTGGTTTCAATCAGAGATTTTGCAATCATCCCCGCATACATGGCACTTCCGCAGGCAACAATGTGAATATCGTTGTACTTTGCCAGATTCGGCATGGTATTCAACAGGTCCTTCATATCCACCTGCATTAAAGAATCAATCGTTTTCTTAACGACCTCCGGCTCCTCATGAATTTCCTTCAGCATGAAATGCTCAAAGCCATCCTTTTGAATATCCTTTATATCCAAATCGGTCACAAGGATATCGCGTTTCACAAAATCACCGTCCAGTGTCTTGATAATAATACCTTCACTGCTGCAGCGGGCAATTTCTTCATGCTCCAGAAGCAGGTATTTATTCGTATACTTCAGAAATGCGGAAATATCACTTGCAAGGAATGCCTTGTCACTTGCAACACCAAGTACAAGCGGAGAATTCTTTCGCATGGCATAGATGACATCCGCCTCATCCGCAAATATAATGGCAAATGCAAAGGAGCCGCGGAAATGATGATAAGCACATGCAAGAGCCTGCTGCTTGTCCTTTTTCAAAAAATAACAGTAGTCGATATACGCGCAGGCGATTTCACTGTCAGTGTCACTCTTGAATGTATAGCCTGCATTTTCTAGTTCTTTTTTCAGCTCATTATAGTTTTCGATAATACCGTTGTGAACCAGCGTGGTATTGCCGCTTTGATGCGGATGGGAATTGATTTCGCTCGGTTCACCATGTGTTGCCCAGCGCGTGTGTGCGATTCCCACCTGACCGCCGGCTAAGCCTACAGCCTCCATTTTTTCCTTTAGAAAGCTGACCTTGCCCTTTGCCTTAACGACCTGAACCTCGCCGTCATGTACAACGGCGACTCCGGCAGAGTCATAGCCTCGATACTCCAGAGCCTCCAGACCCTCAATTAAAACACTATTTGAGATATTGCATAATCCCGCATAGCCTATGATTCCACACATAAATTGTCCTCCATTTTCGTTATTGTCAATTTTATGATGAAACTGCATACTAAAAAAATGTGTTTGTATACGCATGTACTGCAATGCGTATACGCAAATTCGTGAAGAGCATGATAAAAAAATGAAAATTCTGTTGTATGATATATAAATGTGTGATGAAATCAGTTTTGTAGCAGTATGATCTTGCTTTTGTCTGAAATCTTTCGATCCACACATAACCGTAACAGTACCCGCCGAATCTTTCGATAACTGTTATCCTCGTCAACCACGTAGGTCCTGGCGCTCATTACTATATTCCTCATGTCCCTCCCTGAAACATAATAACTGTTACTAGTATACTATACTTTTATGAGAATGCAACTTAAATTTTTTATAAATTTAGCTTCTCAAGGAAGGATTTTAAAAAAGAAGGTGTCGAATATAACAGGGATTCTTACTCACTTTGGGTGCAAGTATAAATAAGGAAAAATGAGGAAGTAATTATCCTGTGAATTTAGAAACTTCATGTTTTCTTTCTTTTAAACTGTTTTATCAATTCTCCTTTCCAAGTAAAAACCTTAGCACAGATTTCACGGCTTATTATCAGAAACGGGTGTAACTTTTCCGGTTCCATGTACGCATTCAACAAGCTTTCATGCTCCTTGTTATTTAATGACAGTACAGCTTCTGCAGAATACATCGCCTATCATTTGTTCAAGATGTATAAATTAAATACAATATCCTTGTTTACAATTTCTGCATTGAAATAAAACATTCATTTTATTTCAGAAAATTTCCATAAAATGTTAAGAAAACGCTTGCATTTATTTTTGTGTCCTAGTATTATATGGTATAGACCAAGTGGTATATACCATTTGCGATGAATGTGGCAATGACCATCACAGCACTGCTGCAGATTAGGAAGAGAGAGGAAAGAGACAAATGAAAAAAACGTTATTTATGGGTGCTTTAGCACTTACAATCGCTACATCCATGGTTGCGGGAACCATGGCCGTTTACACACATGCAGATACACTTGCCGGAGCAACGAATGATACGGTAAGCGCGAAAAAGTTTTATATAAACTCTACAGCAACGGATAAAATTAACATAAAGCTGGCTCCGGGAAACGAAGAATTCTGGGATTTCCAGGTGACGAATCATAAGGAGCATATCGTTACCGAGGTTCCGATGGATTTGAAGCTGAAGGTGGATTTGAAAAATGCAGCGGCACTGCCGGATCTTGTATGCACGTTATATCGCGTGGATGGTGATAAGGATGTCGCACTGGCAAGTGGAACAAGAGCAGATGGCAGCACAACGATTGAATTAGAGAAGCTCGGTGAATTTGCTCCGAATGTTGAAAAAGACAGCACCTATAAGCTTGGCTTCTATTGGAAGGATACGGCTGGAAGCAATGATGCGCTGGATACGGCAATCGGTAGTGATGGCGCTATTAAAGATGACGGACAGGCGAATCCGGGAGACACGCTATCCGGTATTTCTGTAACAGTGACCGGTACGCAGACCACGGATGCAGCAATCTTGCAGAGTATGAACCAGCCGGAATATAAGCCCGCCAATAAATAAGTAAGGAACATACAGGAAATGAAGCAGGATGTGTATACCAGCGAAGCACAGCTGCAGGCAATGCTGGACGAACTGGAGCATGCACATGATCTCGACAGCAAGGCACATACGCGCATTGCCAGAAGAAAGCTGTTCAAGCTGATTGGTAATCTGGCAGGCGTGCTTATCATTGCCTTTCTGTTTATCACATGGCTGCAGGTGGAGGATGCAAGAAGCAGGGGAGAGGTACCGACTGTATGCGGTTATCAGATATATGAAGTGAAAACCGGCAGTATGGTACCGACTATCCCTGTAAAATCACTCATCCTCTCCCGCATTCCAAAGGACGCGGCAAAGCTTGCGGTCGGAGATATTGTCACCTTTCAGGATAACGGAGTAACTATAACACACCGTATTGTTGAGGTGATACAGGAAAAGGGAGCGATTGGATATCGTACCAAGGGCGATAATCCCGCTAATTCTGTAGACCCCAATATCCTCACACCGGATCGCATACAGGCCGTTTATGTGATGAAGCTACCCTTCCGGTTCACATCGGAAAGTGATTAGGTGATCGCTATGGAACAAGCGAAGAAACGCGCTCAGTGCGTACTGATGGAGCATGTCGGCTCCATGGAATATTATCAGAGTCCGCAGCAGGATCCAAAACAGGTGTTTTCGGATATTAACTTTGAGGCGCTGGAGGGCGAGGTGTGGGCCATCCTTGGCACCAGTGCGTTCGAAGTGCGACTGCTGCTGGAAATTATAGCAAATGCAAGACCCTACAAGGACGGACGCTGTGTACTTGCGCAAAAGGGCATGATGCGCAAAAAAAGAACCATCCTTCCACATGTATATTATATAGGAAGTACAAATATGCTGTTTACCAATATGAATGTACTGGAGTATCTGATGTATATCACAGCGCGTGAGCAGGGGGATGCGGCAGTCAGGCAGAAACGTATACTGGAGAAAATCATGGAACTGAACATGGGCTATGTCGCGTTATCCGTAATAGGAAATCTCACACCG
The DNA here is from genome assembly GCF_019132535.1 of Erysipelatoclostridium sp. DFI.2.3. Taxonomy (NCBI): domain Bacteria; kingdom Bacillati; phylum Bacillota; class Erysipelotrichia; order Erysipelotrichales; family Coprobacillaceae; genus Thomasclavelia; species Erysipelatoclostridium sp. DFI.2.3. Next base: position 18,357 of record NZ_JAHOOJ010000014.1, read on the forward strand.
TCTGAGCGATCTGTGGTCACACTTCTTGTATCACTGTTCACGGAAAGTAAACTGATTATCTGGAATCTGGCACGGTTGGAATACGATGAACGCAGTCTTCAGGCAATTGCCGCAATCTGTGAAGAAATCCAAAAACAGAAGCGAACACTGCTGTTTTCCACATTTGACTATCAGCTGATCGAACGCTGTGCAACGCATATCGCTCCTTTATATGATGGCAGGCTGCTCTATACGGGAACGGTAGAAGCCTTTGTGCAAACCTGGGATCACCTGAGTACGATTATACAGGATGCACATATTACAGCTATACGACATGCGATAGAAACGGCGCACAGCGACTATACGGTTCTGGAACGGGAGCAAACGTTATATGTTTGGGATCAGGAACAGAAAACGGATACCTATCACAGCATCTGGAAACTGCTTACCGAGCATCAGCTGCATCCGGATAGTATCCGCCGCCATCCACTGTGTGTGGAAAATGCCTGGAAGGAAATAAGAAACCATCATGATTTACAACCATAATATAATTACAAAGGAACAGAAGCAGGCGTTTGTTGAAAGAAAAGAGAGCCGCAACAAGATTTTCTTTTACGGAATCATCGTAGCTCTTTTAACCTTTTCCCTGCATTTCATGCTGCAGACCCTGACGCGCAGCGTATTATCCACCGCTCTGCCGCAGCTGATGATGCCAAGCTACTTTTCCACACTCTCCCTGTATATTGTCATGGCCTTTATCTTATACACGGCCTACATGATTCGCTATTATGATTTTCTGACCTATGCGGAAATCTCACAAAATAAATGGTATACTCTGGCAAAAAACGGTTATGCGCCTCATCGCATGATTCTCGTCAAGCTGCTGATGCGGTTGTCCGAGGTGATTGCCTACTATACCATCGGTTTTTTGGCAACGCTGTTTCTGACCATGTTTCTGAAATATCCGTTTGTCGTATCATATATGCTTCCCTTATATATATGCGGACTGATTGATCTGATCTTTTTGTCCCTGATCACCATGAGCGCCTCTTTGTTCATCAGCCGTCAGAGGAATGCACGGTATGTGATTATCATCGGTGCGGTATGCATCTGGATGCTGCGACTGCAATGCGGTTATTATCATCTGATCAGTGATCGTATATGGATGAGTACACCCGGGAATTTATTTGATCTGTCGCAATGCTCCTACCTGTTGTACTTTATCATTATGATTATCCTCTGTGTTCTAGTGGTTGTCTTTCGGGCGAAGCGAATTGCCCAGTATACTAATTTTCCATTTTATGAACGGGATATGGATATGGGTGAGGATGTGAATATCGTTGTTCTTCAGGAGGACGGATATCGTGAGGTCGAGGAGCAGTATGTACGCAGACAGCGCAGAAAGGGAATGGATACACTGGTGAATCTGGCCATGGTTTTACTAATCACGGCCGGTGTTCTGATCAATGTGTTCGTGCTGTTTGTATCCTTATCCTCACCGGAGCGGGAAACCAACTTCTTCGGTGTGATACCGTTTGTCTTCCATACGGAATCCATGGAGCCGCAGATTATGTATAATGATTTGGCGTTCTTTGATGCAATCGACAAACAGGAGCCACTGCATGCCGGGCATAGTGTTCTGTACCATGAGGATGACGGTCCGCAGGTCGCAAGCATCAAGGCGGTAAAGGGAGAAAAGCTTTCCGTTGATATTTTGAAGTATACGGACGATGTGAAAAAAGGAGCCTATGAAAAAGTCATAGCACGCGATGCGGTCTATGGACGCTACAGCGGAAGAAGCCGATGGCTGGGGGCGATCATCCTGTTTGCCAATACTGTTTTAGGAAGGCTGATTCTATTGTTGATTCCGGCGTTTATGCTGTATTACTACAAACCGATTCTCGCCTATCTGAAAAAGAAAGGGTTTATTACAGAGTAAGGAGGAATGCAGGAATGAGAAATTATGCAATGCTTGCTGTTGTTCTGCTGTGCGCGATTGTGCTATCTTCCGTTTCGGATAGCGCCGCAGTCTATACGCATTCTCAATCCTACAGCGGTGAGCTTACCTTTCACCGAGAAATTACGATCGATGATTTCTTTCACTATGAAATGGTGGATACCGTGGCAGACAGCACTGCTGTCTATGACAAGGAACAGAAAAGCATTATCCTGCAAAATGAATCGGGAGCTTTTATACAGCATACCAAGCTACCCGCAAAGGGGGATTACATGGCCTCAGTGGAACTGACATCAATTATGCCGGATACCCTGCAATCCATCGCCTTTCAATTTGGCGGCTCTGCGAATGTGACCAGTGAAGGAGAGGAAGGCAGAACGAACTATACTGCAATGGGGAATATTTTGAAGTTTGAGGACAATGGGGATCTTGTGATTATCAATCAGGGATTTCAGAAAAATCTCAATCAACATGATCAGTATGTGGAGTATTCCAATCATCAGGTATATCATCGGATTCCAAAAGCCGAACTGCCTGCTTTGAATGGCCGTCCGGTTACGCTTCGGGTGTTTGTGAAATATAACAGAGATAATGAAAACTGCTCCATTTACATTGTGATCAACGATACTCTGCTAAATAAGGATGCTTTGATTCCGGCAGGCAGAGCAATGAATACCCAGTTTGCGGATCAGGTGGGCGCTAATCAGATCATCACAGGTGTATCCTCCTATGGCGCTGGTAAGCAGGTCACCTTTACAAAGCTGAAAATCGAACCTTGGGATGGAGAACGAAGCTCTGTTTATTAAAGCAGGGCTTTTTTTTAATCAAAAGCCATATCGGAATGCTGCCGGTATGGCTTTTACCCATTGAATAAGAAAAAACCTGACTATTACAAACTGCATTGCAAGAAAAACAGATGGAGTACTGTAATAAATTACATAATGTCATGAAAATGTGTGAAAAATTTGCAGAAAACACTTGAAAAAGAATCCGTGAGCGAATATAATAGAACTATCAATTTTAACGGTAATTGATATAAGGAAAATGAAAAGAGGAGAGAGGAACATGGGAAATTTTAAGAAATTTATGGCCATGGCAGCAGTCAGCTGTATGGCTTTGACAACGATGACAGCCTGTGGAAACAGCGGTGATGCAGGCTCCGGTGATGGAGATACAAACGAAATCAAAATCGGTTTAAACTATGAGCTGTCCGGGGAGACAGCAAACTATGGTACGCCGGAATACAACGGCTCCATGCTGGCCATCAAACAGGCAAATGCAAACAAGGACAACAAGTTCAGCTATAAGGCAATAAAAGGGGATAATAAATCACAGGCGGATGAATCCACAAACGTAGCTACCAAGCTGATTACATCCGATGGTGTAAAGGGGATTGTAGGACCGGCAACCTCCGGCGCTTCTGCGGCAACCTACCAGATTGCTACCGATAATAAGGTGCTGGTTGTTTCACCATCCGCAACTGCAACCAATGTGACGCTGCAGGACGGTAAGACGAAGGAAAGCGTGTATCCGTATGTATTCCGTGTCTGCTTCGAAGACCCTTATCAGGGAGCTGCCATGGCAGTTTATGCTAAGGATACCTTAAAGAAAACCAAGGCTGCTGTCATTTCCGACTCCAGCTCTGATTATGCAAAAGGTTTATCAAAAGCATTCCAAGATAAATTCAAGGAAAAAGGCGGAAACATCGTAACCGAGCTGAACTATCAGGCAAAGGATACCGATTTCAACGTACAGCTGACAAAAATCAAGGGAATGGACTTTGATGTGATCTATATCCCAGGCTATTATAATGAGGTAGGTCTGATTATCAAGCAGGCTCGTGAAATGGGAATTGATGTACCAATCGTCGGCGGTGACGGATTCGATTCTACCGACCTTGTGAAGCTGGCAGGAAACAAGAACCTGAACGATGTATTCTTTACAACAGCCTATACAACCGTGGATGCAAGTGATGCACTGACACAGTTTATTGCGGACTACAAGAAAGAATATAATGAAGATCCAAGCATGTTCTCCGCTCTGGCATATGATGCGACGAACGTCTTGATTCAATCCTTTGAAAAAGCAGGAAGTGCAGATACGGAAGCAGCACAGAAGGCTATGACTGAGCTTGATTTCAAGGGAGTAACCGGAGATTTCACATTTGATGAAACACATACACCGAAGAAGGCTGCACTTGTTGTTGAGCTGGTAGACGGCGAACAGAAAAATGCAGTTGAAGTTGATCCAAACAAATAGTAGAATACGATGAAGTATAGAATAGGGGAAAGATATTCTTTCTCCTATTTTCCAGTATAGAGGGGTGAAGTTATGACAGAATTTTTTCAACAGCTGGTAAACGGTCTTTCCATTGGCAGTATCTATGCTCTGATTGCATTGGGATATACGATGGTGTATGGTATTATCAAGCTGATCAACTTTGCGCATGGTGATATTTACATGCTTGGTGCCTATGTGGGATTCATCTCCATAGCACAGTTACATTTGGGCTTTTTTCCGGCACTGCTGCTGGCCATGGTGGTTTGCGGTGTGCTGGGTGTTATTATCGAACGCATTGCGTATAAACCACTGCGTAATGCTACACGAATTGCGGCATTGATTACGGCAATCGGTGTCAGCTATTTTCTGGAATATTCCACACAGAAGATCATGGGGCCGGGGGTTAAAACCTATCCGTCTGTATTGAGCAATCAAACCTTCCATGTGTTCGGCATCCAGATTCAGATGCAGCAGATTTACATTCTGGCGATCACCATCATTCTGATGCTTGCACTGCAGTTTATCGTACGCAAGACGAAAATCGGACGCTCCATGCGTGCTGTTTCCGTGGATGCGGATGCGGCAAAGCTGATGGGGATCAATGTGGACGCAACGATTTCCTATACCTTTGCCATCGGTTCCGCACTGGCCGGAGCCGGCGGTGTTCTGGTTGGTATGTATTACAATACGATCAACCCGCTGATGGGAATGGTTCCCGGTATCAAGGCGTTTGTCGCTGCGGTATTCGGCGGAATCGGTATCATTCCGGGTGCGATGTTCGGCGGCTTCTTCATCGGCATTGTAGAGGCGCTTGTCACAGCATACGGAAGCTCCTTATATAAGGATGCCGTTGTATATGCCATTTTGATTCTGATCCTCATCATCAAGCCGGCAGGACTGCTGGGCAAAAATGTGAAAGAGAAGGTGTAGGCGTATGAAACATATCTTTAGTAAGCTGAACCTTTGCTGGATTTTATTCACAACGGCATTGTTAACGATCATCACGCTGCTCATGCAGGGCGGTGTAATCAACTTCTATTATCAGAGTACCTTATATACCATCGGAATCAACATGATTCTGGCAATCTCCCTGAACCTGATCATCGGAGTGACCGGTCAGTTCTCTCTGGGACATGCCGGCTTTATGTGTATTGGTGCCTATGCGGCTGCCATCATTACCAAGGCAACACCGAATCTGGGCGGCTTTGCGCTTGCCGTTGTGATCGGCGGTGTGATCTCCGCGCTTGTCGCTCTGGTTGTTGCGATACCAACCCTGCGCTTGAAGGGGGACTATCTGGCGATAGCGACGCTTGGTTTTTCTGAAATCGTTCGTATCATCGTATTGAATATGACGATTACCAACGGGGCTGCCGGACTGTTCGGTATTCCGAAGCTGACGACCTGGCCGCTGCTGCTGTTCTGCCTGATCGTATCCCTGTTAATTGTACTGAACTTTTCACGCAGTGCACCCGGGCGTGCCTGTATTTCCATCCGTGAGGATGAAATAGCATCCGAGGCAATGGGAATCAATACGACAAAATATAAGACAATCGCCTTTGTGATCGGTGCTGTTCTGGCATCTCTGGCAGGTGCCTTGTATGCCTGCAACTTCTATGTTGTAAAGCCGGACCTGTTCACCTTCAATAAATCCGTGGACATCCTGATTCTGGTGGTGTTCGGCGGTATGGGAAGCTTTACCGGATCCATTGTTGCGGCGGTTGTTATCGGCTTTATCAATATGTATCTTCAGAATTTCGCAGATGTCCGTATGATTATTTACGGGGCAGCACTGGTACTGATCATGGTCTTTCGTCCGGAGGGCCTGTTTGGAACCAAGGAATTCACCTTCTCGGGTCTGCTGAGGCGGTTCTCGAAAAAGAAGGAGGTGCGTTAATATGGCATTGTTGAAGGTCAGCGGACTGACAAAGAACTTTGGTGGTCTTTGTGCGGTGTCCAATGTAAATATGGAAATCAATGAACAGGAGCTGATTGGACTGATTGGTCCAAACGGTGCCGGAAAGACGACGCTGTTCAACCTGCTTACCGGTGTTTATGAACCGAGTGAGGGGAAAATCGAGCTGAATGTCGATGGCGCGATGAAGGAAATCGGCGGTATGAAGCCGTATGCGGTAACGCGTATGGGGCTGGCGAGAACCTTCCAGAATATCCGTCTGTTTAAAAATCTGACAGCGCTGGATAATGTGAAAATCGCAATGCATAAGAATATTAAATACGGAACCCTGCAGGCAATCCTGCGTACACCAAACTATTATCGTGAGGAGGAACGTGTGGAGCAGCAGGCAGAGGAGCTGTTAAAGGTGGTTCATCTGTACGACAAGCGAAATGAGCTTGCCAGCAACCTTCCCTATGGGGAACAGCGCCGTCTGGAAATCGCCAGAGCGCTTGCCACAAAGCCGAAGGTATTGTTTCTGGATGAACCGGCAGCCGGTATGAATCCACAGGAAACAGCAGATCTGACCAGACTGATTCACCAGATCAAGGATGACTTCCATCTGACCGTGATCCTGATTGAGCATGATATGTCGCTGGTCATGACGATTTGTGAGCGAATTTATGTGCTGGATTATGGAAAATGCATTGCCAACGGCGTTCCGGAAGTGATTAAGAATGACAAGCGCGTCATCAAGGCGTACTTGGGGGAGGATATTTAAGATGCTGAAGGTAGAAAAATTAAATGTCCACTATGGCGTAATTCATGCATTGAAGGATGTATCCATGGAGGTTAAGGAAGGCGAAATCGTTTCGCTGATCGGTGCCAACGGCGCCGGTAAGACAACGCTGCTTCAAACCATCAGCGGCCTGCTGAAGAAGACGAGCGGAGAGGTTGTGTTCCTTGGAAAATCCATGAACAAGGTCAGTGCCAAGAATATCGTAAAGGAAGGTATCACACAGGTACCGGAGGGACGGCATATCTTCTCCGGTATGAGTGTATATGAAAATCTTCTGATGGGTGCCTATCTGCGTAAGGACAAGGACGGCATCAAAGCGGATCTGCAGGATATCTACCAGCGGTTTCCGATTCTGGAGAAGCGAAGCTCACAGGATGCTTCCACCTTATCCGGAGGAGAACAGCAGATGCTGGCGATGGGAAGGGCACTGATGGCCCGGCCGAAGATTCTGCTGCTGGATGAGCCGAGCATGGGGCTTGCGCCGATTCTGGTAAAGGAAATCTTCAATATCATCAAGGATATCAATGAAAAAGGGACAACCGTTCTGCTTGTTGAACAGAATGCAAAGATGGCATTGTCCATTGCGGATCGTGCCTATGTTATGGAAACCGGCAATATCGTCATGACGGGAACCGGTGCAGAACTGGTCAACAGTCCGGAAATTCAGAAAGCATACCTGGGAGGATAATACTATGTACGTAAAAAACAGAATGACAAAGCATCCGATCTGTATCGATGTGAACAGTAAAATCAGCGATGTTGTCGATATCATGAGTGAAAAGGAGCTGCACCGTATTCCGGTCATCAGCGGTAAAAAGCTGGTCGGACTGGTTACGGAGGGCATGATCTCCAAAAAGGGTGCCAGCAAGGCAACCAGTCTGAGTATTTATGAGCTGAATTACCTGCTTTCAAAGACAAGCGTGGACGCGATTATGATTCGCGATGTTATCACGATTCACGAGGACCGTTTTCTGGAGGATGCGGCACTGCTGATGTATAAGCATGATATCGGCTGTCTGCCGGTTGTCAATGATGCCAATGAGGTTGTCGGCATTCTGACCAGCAACGATGTTCTTTCTGCATTCCTGGATATTCTGGGCTATCGTACAAGCGGAAGCCGTGTCTGCATTGAAGTCAAGGACGAGCTGGGAACGATCGGTAAAATCTCGGAAATCTTTGTCCGCAATAACTGTAATATCACCCATCTGGGGGTATACTCTCAGCACAACGGCTTTGCGGATATGATCATCCGTATTGATACCTTCCAGACAGACGCGTTGGCAAGTGATCTGGAAGCAAATGGATACAAGGTGTTAAGTATTACCAAAAATCCGAATTAACACAGCGGGATATAGTCATCGGGAGTATCCTTCTATTATAGAATGAGAAAAGGGGTTGTTTGAATGCCAAAGTATATCATCAAACGTGTGCTGATCGGATTTGTGACACTGTTTGTATTAGCCAGCGTTACATTTTTTCTGATGAAGGCAACGCCGGGATCACCATTTTCCCTGGCGAAGTATAAGACACCGGAGGCACTGGCTGCCGCAGAGGCAAAGTATAATCTGGATAAGCCGCTGGTGGAGCAGTATGTGATCTACCTGAAGGGGGTCGCACAGGGGAATCTCGGAGAAAGTATGATCAATACCGGACGCAGCGTTTCCTATTATATTAAAACCGGCTTTCCGGTAACCGCACGTCTGGGGCTGATTGCCTTTGTCCTGGCACTGGTGGGAGGAATCGCACTGGGAACCGGGGCAGCGTTATCACGGCATAAGTGGGTGAACAACCTGTGTATGTTTGTGGCAACGATCGGTGTCAGCGTACCGTCGTTTCTGATTGCGATGATCATGCTGATCGTATTTGGGGTACAGCTGCATATTTTGCCGTTTATCGGCTTGAACAGCCCGCTGAATTACATCATGCCGGCGCTTTCACTTGCGTTTTATCCAATCGCTATGATAGCCAGACTGACCCGTTCCAGTATGCTGGAGGTTATGAATCAGGACTATATCATTCTGGCTCGCTCCAAAGGTACGCCGTATAAGAAGGTTGTCATCAAGCATGCTTTGAAGAATGCCATGCTGCCGGTGGTGACCTATGCAGGTCCGATGTTCGCCTTCATGCTGACGGGAAGCTTCGTCATCGAGAGTGTTTTCTCGATACCGGGTATCGGCAGTGCATTTGTATCCTGTATTACAACACGAGATTATCCGATTATCATGGGGCTGACGATATTCCTTGGTTTTCTTGTCATCACCTTTAATCTGATTACAGATATCCTGTCCGCCATTATTGATCCGCGGATCAAGCTGGATTAGGAGGTGAAGGCTATGAGTGATAAATTATTGCAGGAAGAATTGAGCGACGATCTGTTTGAACGTCTGGATGATTCTGAAAAAAATGCGGAAAAAATAGCATATGAAAGCCGGACCTATCTGGCGGATGCATGGCATCGGTTCCGACAGAACAAGCTGGCATTTGTAGGCTTCTGCTTTCTGATGTTCATGCTGCTGTGTGCGATTATCATACCAATGATATCCCCCTATACCTATGACGGACAGAATCTGGAGCTGCGCAATATAGGTCCGTCCCTTCAGCATTTGATGGGTACCGATAAATTCGGTCGTGACATTCTGGTTCGTATCATGTGGGGCGGACGTGTTTCCTTAAGCGTCGGCTTTGCGGCAGCGCTGATTTCTCTTGGTGTCGGTGTTCTCTACGGAGGAATAGCCGGCTACTTCGGCGGTAAAATTGATATGGCAATGATGCGGTTTGTGGATATGATGTATTCCATCCCGGATATGCTGTATGTCATTATGATCGTTGTGGTCATGGGACCGTCGATGAGCTCCATTCTGATCGGTATCTGTATCTCCTCCTGGATGGGGATGGCCCGGCAGGTACGAGCACAGGTCATGACGCTGAAGGAACAGGAGTTTTCCCTTGCAGCCAAGGTGCTGGGAGCGGGAACCGGACGTATTATTTTCAAGCATCTGATTATCAACAGTATGGGGCCGATCATCGTATCTGTCACAATGCTGGTTCCAAGTGCGATATTCTATGAAGCCTTTCTGGGCTTTCTGGGCATCGGTCTGAGCGCACCGCAGGCAAGCTGGGGAACGCTGGCAAATGAGGCAAGAAGTACCCTGACCTCGTATCCGCTGCAGACACTGTGGCCGATTCTGGCAATCTGTCTGACGATGCTTGCATTAAACTTTATCGGTGACGGTCTGGGGGATGCCCTGGATCCGAAGAAAAAGAAGAAGTAGGGAGGGAATCATATGAGTATGCTGGAAATACAACACCTCTCTACCGATTTTGAAACAGAAAACGGTATGGTACACACCGTGCGTGATGTGTCTTTGTCTGTGGATAAGGGAGAGGTTTTGGGAATCGTAGGGGAATCCGGTTCCGGAAAGAGTCAGACGATGTTTTCCGTTATGGGGCTGCTGTCAGGCAACGGGATCGTGAAGGATGGCAGTATCACCATTGACGGCAAGGAAATATCGCCAAAGGCTTTTTCCGACCGTAAGGAATATGAACAGGTAATGGATCACATCCGTGGAAATGATCTGGCAATGATCTTTCAAGACCCGATGACCTTTCTGAATCCGGTTCTGCGTATTGAAACGCAGTTAATGGAGCCGATTCTGAATCACATGGATATATCAAAGGAAGAAGCGAAAAAGCGCGCAATCGAATTGATGCGAAAGGTTGGCATTCCTTCTCCGGAAGCCAGAATACGACAGTATCCGCATCAGTTTTCCGGTGGCATGCGGCAGCGTATCATCATTGCAATCGCACTCGCCTGTGATCCGAAAATCATTATCGCGGATGAGCCGACAACGGCGCTGGATGTGACCATACAGGCACAGGTTCTGGAATTGATTTCCCATCTGAAGGAGGAAATTGATTCCGGTATTATCATGATTACGCATGATCTTGGTGTTGTGGCAAGTATCTGTGATCGTATCGCGATTATGTATGGTGGAAAAATCGTTGAAACCGGGACAGTATTTGAAATCTTTGAACATCCGCAGCATCCGTATACGATCGGTCTGCTGTCCTGTATTTCCAATCCGAATGAGCTGGAAAAAAAGGAGCTGCATCCGATTCCCGGAAGTCCTCCCGATTTATTGAATATTCAGGAGAATTGTCCGTTTGCGGATCGCTGTGCATCTGCAATGAAGATATGTAAGCTGCATATGCCTCAGGAAACACAGATATCTGCTACGCATCGCTGTTCCTGCTGGCTGCAGCATCCCAAGGCATGCAAAGGTGGTGAAGTCCAATGAGTGATGCAGTATTGAAGGTGGAAAACCTGAAGGTGCATTTCCCGGTCAAGGGCGGTCTGTTCACAAAAAAGCAGGTGGTAAAGGCCGTGGACGGTGTCAGCTTTGAAATCTATCCGAGAGAAACCTTTGGACTTGTTGGAGAAAGCGGCTGTGGAAAAAGTACCACCGGTCGTGCAATCGTCAAGCTTTATGAGCCCACAAGCGGAACGGTGTATTACCATGGAGAGGATGTTACGAAAATCAAAGGCAGCCATCTTGCGGAATTCCGCAGGAATGTACAGATGATTTTTCAGGATCCCTATGCAAGTCTGAATCCCCGTATGACGGTAGGAGAAATTATCCGTGAGCCAATGGATATTCATCATATTTTCAACACGAAGGAAGAACGGGAGCAGCGGGTTCGCGAGCTGCTGGATATCGTCGGGCTGAAGCCGGATCACATCCGCCGTTACCCGCATGAATTTTCCGGCGGACAGCGTCAGCGTATTGGAATTGCCAGAACACTTGCCCTGAATCCGCAGTTCATCGTCTGTGATGAGCCCATCAGTGCACTGGATGTTTCCATACAGGCACAGGTTATCAATCTGCTGGAGCATATCCAGAAGGAAATGGGCATTTCCTATCTGTTTATTGCGCATGATTTAAGCATGGTAAAGCATATATCCGACCGAATCGGTGTCATGTATCTGGGAAATCTGGTGGAAATCGGAGACAGTGATGATGTGTATCACCGCCCGCTTCACCCGTATACACAGGCTTTATTATCAGCGGTACCGATTCCCGATCCCCGTGTTGCCAGAGAAAAAAAGCGCATTGTACTGGAGGGCGAGCTGCCGAGTCCGCTGGATACCCCGAGCGGCTGCGTATTCCGTACCCGCTGTCCCAATGCCACAGAGCGCTGTGCCAGGGAAAAGCCGGGAATGGTAAACGTAGGGAAACGAACGGTTGCCTGCTTCCTGTATGAAAAATAATGTGATCATATAAAAGGAAAACGAAGCACTGTCCATCCGGCTGTGTTTTCGTTTTTTTGAAAGAAAGGAAAAGGTATGGTATGCGGCACTCATTCCTGCTGCATAAGATACCGGGAGGAAACATCATGAACAAGGGTTTGCTGTTTGTATTAACCGGCGCCAGCAGTGTGGGAAAAAAGGATATCCGTGACCGGCTGCTTGGTGATGAACAACTACATCTGAATTATTCCATTTCCATGACAACCCGTCCAAAACGCGGGGAGGAAGTGGATGGCAGGGATTATTATTTTGTCAATCATGAAGCCTTTGCGCAGGCTTTGCGAAATCGTGAGCTGCTGGAGTATACAGAGTTTGACGGCTATTACTATGGAACACCAAAGCATCAGGTGGATTTTCTGCTAAATAGTGGGAAAAATGTCATGGTTGAGGTGGAAGCACAGGGTGTTGGGCAGATCAAGCTGCAATATCCGGACGCTCTGTGCGTATTCGTGGAACCGGAAAGCATGGAGGAACTGGAGAAACAGATCATGCTGCGGTATCGGGATGATGCGGCAAGCGCACAGCGCAGAATTAACAAGGCGCTTGTTGAACTGGAGCTGTCCACACTCTTTCGCCATACTGTGAAGAATACGGATGTCAATGCGGCATATGAGGAAATCTGTGAACTATTGAAAGAGCATATGCAGGAAAGAGGAAATAAGGGATGAAAAAGGGTGTAGAGAAAACCGATCTCTATCAGCTGCATCTGTTGAGCGGCTTGAAAGCATCACCTTCCGGAAACCGTCTGGTTTATGTGCATACGCAGATGGCGGAAGCAAGTGATACGTACGAAAAAAATCTGTGGCTGTTGGAGGGAAAGAGGAATTTCTGTATCTATCAGAAGCAGAAGTTTTCCGCCTTTCTGTGGGAAAATGAACATACGCTGCTGATTCAAAAGCCTGCAAAGGAACAGAAAACGGAATTTGTTCGTCTGCATCTGGATACCTTATGCACCACACCGGCTTTTACAATACCTGCGAATGTTGTCCAGCTGGAGAGGATAAGTGTGCAGCACTATGCCTATCTGGCAGAGGAATCCGTACAGAAACAGAATGATGATGACACCATCGTGCTGACACAGATTCCCTTCTGGGATAACGGTGTCGGCTATATCAGCGGGAAACGAAACCACCTGTATGTCTATTATGAGGAAAGTCAGACATCCAAAGCGTTGTTTGCAGGAAACTGGCATGTGGAAAACCTGTCGGTTTCAAATACGCAAATTGTATGTAGCGCGCAGGAGTATTCCACAAAGAAGCCGCTGACACAGGGGATTTTTACCTTTACCACAGATACCCTGCGTCAAACAGAGCTTCTCAACTGTGACACCTTACGCATTGAAGCAGTTACCTGTGAGAAGGATACCGTTGTTTTCACAGGAACGGATATGCAGCAGTATGGCAATGAAGAGGCGGCGGATATTTATGTCTGGACGAAAGAACAGGGTGTGAAAAAGCTGCTGGACTGCGAGCATTACGCATATTGCAATATAGTGAGTGACTGCCATGTCGGAGCCTCCACATCCATCATGATGAAGAACCAGATTGTTTACCATCTGAAAAATGAGGAAGGTCGCTGCCTGCTGTACGCATTGTCCATGGATGGCAGGGATATCTGTCTGACACCAAAAGCCAATGTGATACGGGATATTGCCGTGAGCGCACAGGGCTGGTATACACTGGAAATGGAAGAAAATGCGCTGGAGGAAATTTATTACCGCAAGCAGGATGATTGTCAGAAGCTCACAGCATGGAATGCGGAGTATTTACAGACGCATCGGCATGTGCAGCCAAAAGAAATTCTGTATACCAATCGTGAGGGAGGTATACAGAAGGGCTGGATTTTATATCCGGCTGACTATGTGGAAGGAAACCGGTATCCGGGTCTGTTGAGTATTCATGGAGGACCGCGCTGCGCATATGGAAATGTTTTCAACCATGAAATGCAGATGTTTGCATCCATGGGGTATATGGTATTTTACACAAACCCAAGGGGCAGTGATTCCTTCGGTGAGGAGTATGCGGACCTGCGGGGGAAATACGGTACGATAGATTATGAGGATTTGATGGCGTTTACGGATGTGGTGCTGCAGGAAACCCCACAACTGGACAGCGGGCGCTTGGGTGTGCTTGGCGGAAGCTATGGAGGTTTTATGACAAACTGGATCATCACACAGACAGACCGGTTTCAGGCAGCCGCTTCCCAGCGCAGTGTCGCAAACTGGACATCGGATTTCGGTACGAGCTGTATCGGCTATACCTTTGATCCTAATGAGATGCAGACAACACCGTGGAAGGATGTCATGACGATGTGGACGGCTTCTCCGCTGGCATATGCAAACAAGGTAAAGACGCCAACCCTGTTTATCCATTCCCTGGAGGATTATAATTGTCCGCTGAGTGAAGGACTGCAGATGTTTACGGCTTTACAGTATCATGATGTGGAAAGCCGCATGTGTCTGTTTCCACAGGAGAATCATGAGCTGAGCAGGAGTGGAAAACCAAAGCATAGATTACGCAGACTGCAGGAAATGGCAGACTGGTTCGACGCACATTTGAAGTAGCATAGCAAAAGGCGGTTCAGCAATAGAATCGCTTTTTTCATTTTTACAATTTAAACTCATGACTGCGGGAAATGTTTATAGAACAAACTTGAAATATACGAATGTTGATGAGATCCTTAGGATATGCCTGTTCCATCATCGTAATGAATTTGAAATGATATCGTATTCTCCTACAATATTCTTTATTCCCCTATTTTATACAATATTATAGGAGAATATGGGAATTGATAGGAGATTATCTTTATTATTCTCCTATGAGCCTTAGCTTTTCTCCTGAATTTTTGCTATAATAGGAGAATAATGAGGTGGTACAGAATGAGATCTTTTGACTATCTGAAGATTAGAGATAAAAAATGGGATTTGGAAGTCTTAACATTGATTGCTAAAATCCATGAATACAAGGGAAAACAGGAACTCTATATCAAACAGAAACCGATGAGTTTGGAAAAGCTAGTGGAAATTGCGAAAGTACAAAGTACGGAAGCATCCAATCAAATTGAAGGTATTGTTACGACGGATACAAGAATTAAACAGCTGGTCAACGAGAAGACATCACCGCGAAACAGGGATGAAGAAGAGATTGCCGGCTATCGAGATGTTCTGAACATGATTCATGAAAGTCATGAATATATACCAATCCAAAGCAATTATATCCTGCAGCTTCATAAGGTTCTATATAGTTATTCAGGAGAATCCTTTGGTGGAAAATTCAAGAATACGCAAAATTACATTACAGAAGTACGAGCGGATGGAACCAGAGCTGTTCGATTTCAGCCGTTAGCTCCCTATGAAACATCACAGGCAATCCATGTAATTTGTGAAAGCTACAATCAGGCAATCGCTGCTGATATTGAACCCTTGCTGTTAATTCCATCCTTTATCACAGATTTTCTGTGTATTCATCCTTTTAATGATGGTAATGGTCGCATGTCAAGACTTATGACCGCATTGCTTCTTTATAAGAGCGGATTTGAGGTGGGAAAATATATCAGTATAGAAACTAAAATCGCTAAAACAAAATTAAATTATTATGAAGCATTGCAGGATATCGATGAGGGATGGCATGAAGGAGACAATGATGTCACACCCTTTATCAAATATCTTCTAGGCGTCATTTTAGCTTGCTATAGAGATTTCGAAAATCGTTTAGAATTGGTCGAAGAAAAGAAACCGGCTCTGGAAATGGTGCGAAATGCCGTAAAGGAACAAATAGGCAAATTTACAAAAGCTCAGATCGTTGAGTACTTACCTGCACTTCGGCGTGCTGCAGTTGAAAAGGCCCTGAAGATATTGGTGGATGAGGGTGAAATCACCCGTCATGGCGGTGGTAGATCTACGTTTTATACTAGAAATGATTAGGGGGAAATACGCCAAAGACATGGGAGGTATTCAAGGAAATAAAAACACTCTACTGAAAATAGGATATGATAATAAATAAAGCATAGTTCCATATGCATGTTTCTCTCCGTTTACCTCAAAAAGAGAACTTGGAAAGATAAAAATGTGATATAATGACGATACTATAAAAAGGAGCTGATGATCCTATGAAAATGCTGCCGATTGGAATAGAAAACTTCAAAGAATTGATTGATAATAAGTATTATTATGTAGATAAAACGGCGCTGATTAAAGATGTTTCTAGCGAAAAGGTTGCTTTGTACACCAGACCAAGAAGATTTGGGAAAACGCTAAATATGAGCAGGCGCTGCCCGCCCATGGCGTGTTATACTATTTCTTTTCCAACAAGGAAAAAGAAAACAGCTATTTGTTTAATGGATTAGAAATCTCAAAGGATAAAGAAGCATGTAAACATCAGAATCAGTATCCTGTTTTGTTTTTGACATTGAAGGATATGAAAAGGAATCATTTTGAAGCGCAAATAGATAAATTTAAATCTATCATCTCTATGCTGGTTGATCAATACGCTGAGCTGTTGGATAGCCCTAAATTACGAGAGTCAGAAAGAAAACTATTGTCACAGTATTTGAATGAAGCTGCCCCAGTAAATAAACTTATGGATGCCTTATTCAATTTAAGTGTTTTTCTGGAAAAACATTATGAACAAAAGACGATCATTTTAATTGATGAATAGGCACTGCCCGCCCAAGGCGCGATGTTCCACTGCAAAGCGCCTATCTTAATGGCTACTATGATGAAATGATAGAGTTTCTTAGAAATGTATTCAGTACAGCTTTGAAAACGAATGACGCGTTAGGGAAAGGCGTATTGACAGGCTGTTTAAGAATCGCCAAAGAGAGCGTATTTACAGGCTTGAATAATTTTAATGTATATTCTATACTTCAAAGAAAATCAAGCAGTTGTTTTGGCTTTACATCAGAAGAAACAAAAGAACTATTAGAATCCTATGATATGATTTCTTGCGAAGCAACTGTGAAAGAGTGGTAGGCGCTGCCCGCCCAAGGCGTGATGGTTATTTGTTCAATCAAACGGAGGTATATAATCCCTGGAGCGTTTTGAAGTATGTAAAAAAAGGTATGGAGGAATCGCCAGTACCTGAATCATTCTGGGCAAACACCAGTGGTAATGAGATCATTTATCGCTACATTCAACAGGGAACTGCACAGATGAAAGTCGAGTTTGATGAATTGATGAAAGGAAATGCAATTGAAAAGAATATTAAATCAGAATTAACGTATCGAGAAATGGATGATATTGATAATATTTACAGTTTTCTGTTATTTACTGGATATTTAAAAATTGAAAAATCATCAGACTTATACCGATATTACTTAAAGATTCCAAATAAAGAAATCGAAATGATTTATGTTCAGATATTCTCACAGTGGTTTGATGCAGTCATAAAGAAAAACAGTACTTCCTTTTATACAGCATTATACAAAGGAGATGAAGAAGAAGCAAGAAAAGTATTGAATGCAATTTTATTTCAATCCATCAGTTATTTTGATGCGAAGGAAGATTTCTATCATGGATTTCTGACAGGTATGCTTCAGGAATTTCATGTCATTTCAAATCGTGAATCTGGAATGGGAAGGTTTGATTTGGCTGTGATACCGGATGATTTTTCGAAAAGAGGACTGATCATCGAGTGCAAACATGCTGCATCCCTGAGAAGTTTAAAAGCGGAGAGTGAAGCAGCCGCAGAACAAATTAGAGAAAAACAATATATCGAGGGATATCTTGCAGATGGATATACTGATTTTATTGGATATGGAATTGCATTTTATAAGAAATCCTGTTATATAACAAAGCTTAATAAAAACAGATAAAAGAAAAGAATTGATGCTGTTTGTGATACTGGAATCATTTGGGACAACAAACAGTCGTGAAATCGAAAAACACGCAAAATCCTATTTGATCAAACAGAGAAAGCGTGTTTTTCGTATAGCATTCAAAAATTGATATTACTGGAGAAGCGTTAGCTTTAGGATACCATCTTATTTGTCACAACCTATTAACGAAAAATTTCGATTATAGTCGATAAAGTGATTAAAAACATAATTTATTTCGAGTATAATCGAAATGAAGGGGTGAAGTTTATGCTATATCGTGAGAATTACATTCTAAAATTGCTTGCTTTAAAGATATGGATGTAATTAAAGTGATTACAGGATTGCGAAGATCTGGAAAATTGACAATCATGAGGCAGGTTCAGGAATATTATAAAACGCTTAATACCACTAGAAAAAGCAGAGGATTTTAAGTCCTCTGCTTTTCCACGCAGTTTGTTTCAGAGTAAAAAATATATCAGCATTCACCGGTAAGAAGTTTAATGAACGCATCGTAGGACTTTACTTTGATCAATTCCTGTATGATGGTCATATCTTGGAGCTTTTCCAATAAATTACTATAAAGCTCTTTAAAAAATCTTCTCTGATTGTGATTTATACCAATCATAATTATAATATTGACCTCAAAATAGCCCCATTTCATTGGCGTTTTATTGACGATTACATAAGAGCAGTTTCTGCTTGTCGAACAAAGTATAGAATGTGGTATTGCAACTTTGTTGTCAAAGCTTGTTGAGGTTATTTCTTCACGCTCCAAGACAGACTGTGTGAAGGATGCAGGTGCAATTCCTGCATCAATAAGTTTTTGTGAGATATATCTTATCATGGCATTTGCATCAAGCTCGTAATGCTCCAGTTCAAACATATCCTTAGAGAAAAAGGAATGGAATTGATGCTTCATCGTATTTGTATGTTGCTGGTCAATAAGTTTATTAAGGAAATCATATACTTTATTCAAATCTTTTCTATCGAAAAGAGGGCTGATATATACCATTGGAACAGCATATGATCTGTTTTGTTCTCCGGACGCATCTATGATAAAATCTATACCTTCTGTATCTATCGAATGAATACTTTGCATAATGGAAACTATGTCAATTTTATTCTGAAATTCTTTTTGGAATTGATAAAGGTAATTTGAAACCGGATAATAGTATTCATTCATTATAAGCAGGGCTTTATACGTATGGCTTTCTTCCGCTTTTTTTTCGATAACTGCTCCAATATGTAAAGATATGAAGGTGATTTCATCTTTATTCAGCTTACAGTGATATCTATTTCGAATTTCATTCGCTATATAAACGGCAATATCATAGATGAGCGGATTCTGAATAAAAATCTGATCACTGAAAGGATTGGTATTAAAGGTATTGTTGTTCCATCGAAACAATACGTTTTTCAAATGGAGGGAGAAAAAGTTAATAAAATCAGAATCGTTTAGATCAATATAATAAATATAATTGATATTCTCTACCAACTGTTTTGTAAACTCTATGTATTCCAGACTTATGAAATCCTGTGTATACTTTCTAGTTTGATTATTGTGATCCAATCTAGTAGTTTTACTCATAAGTAAAAATATCAGCTGATTTTTCTCCTCTGTATTAAACATAATATTATAGTTTGTTTCTATTTCCTGAATGATATTTGCTGCACAAATGCTTTCCGGTTCCTTTTCCTTTGCCGAAGGAGAACTTTGTAATTGCAAAGAATACTTATTTTGTAATCTTGATAAAGTTATAATGACATGTGTTAAAATATTTTTTATCGCATAATCACTGGCATAAAGCTTTTGCTGACGGGTTTGATAAGTAATCAGATCCTTAAGCGTATCGAAGGGAATATGTATATCTTTACATATGGCATGGAGCGTATTTTGCACAGTTGCAGAATCTTGTTGAGAAAGCAGATAGCGTATAAAAGAACGCTTGCTCTCTTCACTACCTTGGATGGTGGCTTTCCCGTTACCACGCAGAAGAGTGAGATGGAAATCTTTTATAATACCGCGAATTTGTATCAGGTCTTTCTCAATGGTGGAATAGCTGATATAAATGTCATCTGCTATATCATAAAGATCTGCTTCCTCTGATGAAGTGATGATCCTTTCTGCTATATATAAAAGACGTTCATTTTGTGACGAGAAATCATAAACGAGGGAACTTTCAATCTTCCTTTTATTACATGGACTATCTAATACTGTTATCCAGTAGCCATTGCTAGAAGATTGAATGATAAGTTTTTCCTCATTTATTTCACGGATATAATTTCGAATCGTACGATCTGAAACGTTGAGGCGTGAAGAAAGCTCTTTTCCTGTAACAGGATGATTTGCACTTGATAATAAAGCAAGCAGTTTCTTTTTCTTATCCATAACGATCTCCTTATTCTCCCAATATACCCTCTATGTATATATTATAAATATATTTACCAAAAGGTACCAAATAATTCTTTTCCTATACCTAGGAAATTTATGGAAAGACAGATGTTCGAGCTTATGTGATAATGAAAATGCAAAGAGTGAAAGGAGATGAATTACATGAAGATTTTACTGATTTGCGGAAATGGTGTATCAAGTGGAATGATTGCACAGAAGATTAGAAAGGCAGGAATAGCGAGGGGCTATGATGCTGTTTCTGATGCATACAGTTATTCTCAGCTGTCAGAGGTTGTCGATGAATTTGATGTGGTACTCGTTGCACCGCAAATGAAATTCAATGAGGACATGATACGGGATATTTGTGCTGTGCATCATAAACCATATGCAGTACTGGATAATTTCGTTTATTCAACATTGGACGGAGAAAAAGGATTTGACACTGTGCTGTCATTGTTAAATGAGTGAGGGAAAAGGAGAAAATATGAAAAACATTTATGTGAGGATAACTGCCTGGCTGGCAGGTCCATTTAGTTCAAAGATATCAAAGTTTACACAAAATGCCTATGTAATGGCAATACAAAACGGCTTTCAGACAGTATTGCCAATGATCCTGGTAGGATCCATTGCTAGTCTGATCAATACTCTGCGTAATTTTTGGGAATGGGTACCGGATTTGTCTTTAGTAAATCAGTATTCCTTTGGATTGATTGGCATTTTTCTGGCCTTTATACTTCCGTATAATATCATGGAAAATAAGAAACAGAATCGTGCGAAACTCATATCCGGATTTACCGGTGTTTCTGTATTACTGGCGTTGTGTAATCCGGTATTCAAGGAAGGTAATATTTCATTAAATGCAGGTTATATCGGAACTGGAGGGATGACGGTAGGACTGCTGGTCGGCTTATTGATTGGTGCAATCTTCGCTGTTTATTTCAAGCATGGTCTTTTTTCAAAGGATACGAGTCTGCCTTCTATTGTTGTGAACTGGTTTGAATCTATCGTGCCTGTGTTTCTTGTTATCGGCATCGCTATCCTGATTGCTGGCAATGGTGTTAACCTGTTCGATCTGATGGAAGAAGTAGTGTCTCCAATAGCAGCTATTGGAAATACATACTTAGGCTTTGTATTATTGTATTTTATTATGGCATTATGCTACAGTCTCGGACTGAGCGCATGGGCTGTGTATCCGATTTTCCTTGCATTGGCGTTAAATAATATTGCTGCCAATATAGATTTGGTCGCAGCGGGTAAGGATGCAGTTTTCATCACTACAGTTGAGGTGGTATTCTGCGGTTGGTGCTGCATGGGTGGTATGGGCTGTACAATGCCATTAAATATTCAAATGCTTCGTTCAAAATCAAAAAAAATAAATGCGATTGGGAAGGCAGCTATATTTCCATCCCTGTTCAATATCAATGAGCCTGTTATGTACGGCTTGCCTGTCGTATGGAATCCGATTATGATGATTCCCTACCTTCTGGTCTCCTTTATAGTACCTTCGCTCGTCTATCTGGTTCTTACAGTGGGTTTTGTGGATATTCCTGCTAGAGCATTTCAAATGAACTTCCTTCTACAGCCTGTAGCAACCTTCCTTACAAATTATGACTTCAGAGGGGTGATTTTCTGGATTCTGTTATTTATATTGATTTATCTGATTTATCTTCCGTTTTTTAAAGTATATGAGAATCAGGAAATGAAAAAAGAAGCAGCGGAAGAAGGAAAGGAAACGGTATAGACAGTATGAAACAGACAAAAGAAGAATGCGTGATCACAGCTGCAATGAATATTATCCTGCATGCCGGAAATGCCAGAAATATTTTACGGGATGCAGGAAAATGTATCGCAGAGGGGAAAAACTTGGATGCAATCGCACAACAGCTGGAGGAAGCTAGGGGTAGCATTCTACTTGCACACAAGGCGCAGACGGATATACTGCATGAAGAAGCTGAAGGTAAACATATTGAGGTAACCGTTTTGTTCTCTCATGCACAGGATACGCTTATGACAACACAAAGTGAATTATTCTTTGTGGAAACATTATATGAACTGGAAATGAATAGGAGGAAACAAACGTTATGAAGTCAACTTTTTTATGGGGTGTTGCCACTGCAGCGAACCAATGCGAGGGTGCCTGGCAGGAGGGAGGAAAAGGTATTTCCACTGCAGATATTCTATACGATGGAACTGCCGGAGAATACCCGGAGAATTTAAAGATTTATCCGGAACGTTATTATACTTATCATACAGGAAATGATTTTTATCACCGTTATAAAGAAGATATCGCTTTAATGAAGGAAATGGGAATTAAGTGTTTCCGCATGTCAATTGCATGGACAAGAATTTATCCGAAGGGAATTGAAGATAAACCAAATGAGGAAGGACTGGCCTTTTATGATCGCGTTTTTGATGAGCTGAAAAAGCAGGGAATCCAACCGCTTGTAACAATATCACATTATGAAATGCCATTGTATCTGGTACAGGCATATGGCGGATGGAAACATAGATGCGTTATTGACCATTATGTAAAATATGCGAAAACAGTACTTGACCGCTTTCATGAAAAAGTTAAATACTGGATTACCTTTAATGAAATGAATTTTATCAGTACGATACCGTTTTGTGCGGGAGGTCTGTTGATCAGAGGTAAGGATAATAAGGAACAGGATATGTTTCAGGGAGCACATCATCAGCTACTTGCACATGCACTTGTGACAGCCTACAGTCATGGATCATATCCGGATTTAAAGATTGGGTGCATGGTTTGCGGTACACTTGCCTACGCACAGACACCAAATCCACAGGATGCTATGGAACAGCTGGAATGTGACAGGGAAACTTACTATTATACAGATGTGTTTGTAAGAGGAAGATATCCGAATTATGCGGACAGCTTTCTGAAAAAAAAGCAGGTTGTTTTACATAAACAGGAAGGTGACGATGAAATCTTAGCAGAGGGAAAGGTGGATTTCCTTGCATTCAGCTATTATTTCACTAGAATTGCCCCGATAAATCCGAATAACGATCCAGATTTAACAGATAATGAACGTATGCTTGGAAAGCTCGAAAATCCATATTTACAACGAACACAATGGGGTTGGGTAATCGATCCTGTAGGCTTCCGTCTTGCCTTGAATAAATTTTATGACCGTTACCAGGTACCGCTGTTTGTAACTGAAAATGGTCTTGGCGCAAGAGATGTATTGTGTGAGGACAAAAGGATTCATGATGACTACCGTATTGATTATCTCAGACAGCATATTCGGGAATTGAAAAAAGCAGTTGAAATAGATGGTGTTGATGTTATGGGCTATACCTCATGGAGTGGCATTGATCTGGTTTCCGCAACAAGTGCACAAATCACGAAGCGCTACGGACACGTTTACGTAGATTATGATGATCAGGGAAACGGTACGGGAAATCGATTTAAAAAAGATAGCTTTGCGTGGTATAAGAGAGTTATTGAAACAAACGGTGAGCAATTATAATAGAGGAGTCTGTAAAAGGAGTTCGTTACAGGCTCCTTTTATGCAGGTCTTATAATCAGGCGAATTTAACATTTACAAACGACCGGTATGCTTAATTTTCTGTAAACACGTTTACTTTTATATAAGTTTTATGTTGAAAGTATTTACATTTATTGAAAAATATTCGAAAAGAAGGTATGATAATAAATGTAAAAAGGAGAGAAACTGTATGAAAAAGCTAAAAAAACTAATGTTATCACTCTTCATGGGTATCAGTATTCTCAGCCTGAGTGCCTGCGGGGGCGGGGAAGAAAGCAGCAGTGAGCTCAAGGTTGCACTTGGCGGACAGATTACCAGTCTGGATCCGGCGCTTGCGGATGACACATATTCCATGATTGTAATTCAGAACATGTATCGTACCTTGTTCAAGCTGGACGAAGAAGGGAAGCTGGTAAAGGATCTTTGTGAAGACTATAAAGTCAGTGAGGATGGAAAGACCTACACATTTACTATTAAGGATGCAAAATGGAGTGATGGGGAAGCAGTAAAGGCAGATGATTTTGTTTACGGTATCAAGCGAGGACTTTCTTACGGTCCTGAGAATTCTTATAATGCACAGGATGGAAGAAAATACATTGTCGGAGCGCAAAAGGCTTATGAAAAGAATATGAAAATTAAGGATATGAAAGATGTTGGCGTAAAAAAGGTGGATGACAAAACCTTTACCATTGAATTGATTCAGCCTGTTCAATATTTTGACAAGCTGATGACACAGGGAATCTATACGCCGCTTCGTTCCGATATCGCAAAGGAAAAGGATTCTGAATGGTCTTTATCCGCAGATGTACCGGTAAACGGACCGTTCAAAGCGGAAAGTGTGAATCCTGCAGATGCCGTTGATCTGGTAAAGAATACAGAATATTATGAGGCAGACAAAACAACGCTGGAAAAGCTGCACTTCAAGATTATGGAAGACAGTGTTTCTCAATACCAGGGCTATGATGCAGGAGAGATTGATTTCGCTACCTATGTTGCAAATGAAGGATATACCAATTATAAAGGTAAGGATGATCTGTATCGGGTAGATCCATATGTATCCAATTACTTTATTGACATCAACTCCTTATCTACAGAAAATAAAGCACTGCAGGACGTCAATGTTCGTAAGGCAATGGCAATGGCAGTTGATCGTGACGGTATCGTAAAGGTACTGGATACAGGAGATTATGTAACGCCACTGTTTGGTCTGGTTCCACATGGAATTCAGGGAGAAAAGGAAGATTTCCGTAAAGAAGCGGATGATGCAGGTGATTTAATTAAATATGATCTGAAGGGTGCACAGGCACTGATGAAGAAAGCTGGATACTCTGACAGCAAAAAGCTGACAATCAAATACAAGACGACCGGTCAGCAGGTAAATATGGATATTGCTCAAATACTGCAGGAACAGTTCAAGAAAATTTATATTGATTTGAAAATTGAACAGGTGGAACAGGGTGTCTTCTATCAGCAGGTAGACGGCGGTCAGTTTGAAACAAGCCGTTATGGTCTGAGTGCCACCACACTGGATCCTGCCGCAGCATATCTTGGTATGTGGCAGAAGGAATCTCAAGCGGTCCTGATTTTCGATGATGCAGAATACGAGGATCTGATGGCGAAGGCTGCACTGGAAACGGATGCTGCGAAGCGTATGCAGCTGCTGCATGATGCAGAGAATCGAATGATTGTTGAACAGGCTTATTTCATTCCACTGGTAACAAATACACAGGTGATGCTGAAAAAGCCGAGTGTGAAGGGGCTGGAACGTACACCGGCAGCAATGTTCTACTTTGAACATGTAACAATCGAATAGCACAAGAAAGAAACAGAGAGCCCATCTCTGTTTCTTATTCCATGTGAAAGTCTTAATACAACTGCATAAAAAGCAAGCTGTAAACGGATATGTAAATACTGATGTTAGTATTTTTAAGGTAATATCAATGAGAATAGTGGAGGCTACGATATGAAAGAGGAAAGAAAAAAGCAGCTGGAAGAGCTGTATGCGGCAAAGGTGCAGGCCAAAGCTGAGGAAATCAGCAAATGGATATACGAACATCCCGAAGATGGTGATCAGGAATTTTTGTCAAGTGCCTATATTTGTGAACAGCTGAAGGAGACAGGCTTTTCTGTACAGCTCCCGTACGGTTCTTTGAAGACAGCATTTCGATGCGAGCTGAAGGGCAGTAAGCCGGGAGCAACCTATGCATTTTTGGCAGAATATGATGCCTTGCCAGGGTATGGTGAGCAGCACGATGAGCTTGCACATGCCTGTGGACACAACTGGATCGGAGCGGTATGTGCGGGTGTGGGGCTCATGTTTGCACAGATGCAGGAGGAACTGGAGGGTACCATTGTTATTATGGGAACCCCTGCAGAGGAAACAACCGGTGGAAAATGTGTGCTTGTTGAGGAAGGTGCATTTGATGATGTGGATTTTGCTTTTCAGCTGCATCTGGGTGCAGAAAATAATGCACATGTCGTTACACTTGCCATGGACTCTCTAGAATTCACTTTCCATGGAAAAGCAGCTCATGCAGCTGCCTATCCGCATCTGGGAGTCAATGCCTTGGATGCGGTCAATCTGATGTTTACGGGAATCAGCTATCTGCGCCAGCAGCTGCGCTGTGACACACGGGTGCACGGTATTATCACCAAGGGTGGAGAAGCATGCAATATCATTCCGGATTTGTGTGCGTGCAAATTTTACATCCGCGCAGCCGATAAGGCATATATGGAGGAAATCAGTGCGAAAATCGTCAATATCGCAAAGGGAGCTTCTTTCATGACGGGAACGCAGATGGAATATCGTAATTTTGAAAATACCTATTATGATCTGGTCAACTTGGAAAGCTTTCAGCAGCTGTATGTGGAAAATGCAAAGCTTTGCGGCTCCGGTGACTTTGTGGACAGTGATGCGGATGCCAGCGGCTCCAGTGATGTAGGAAATGTATCGCATGTCTGCCCGATGATGTACAGTGAGCTGGCATTGAAAGGACCAACACCCGCTTATGCGCATGATGTTAATTTTCTCGAATATCTGAAGCTGCCTTGTGCGGATGACAAGCTGAGAAAGGGAATCATCAGTCTGTGTTTAACCGTGTTCGATTTGTATGATGAAAAACAGCGTGAAGATATTATGAATGAATTTGATACTAGAAAAGAGTAAGCAGATATCGATATATCCTGAGAAGGCAGGAGCATATAGACACAAATAGAATTGCTGAACAATGAATGAAAACTGTCGGAAAAAATACCGGCAGTTTTTCCTTTAAGTATTTTAATATGATTCAGGTAAAAAAAGGTATTGCATAATGTAATAAATTCCAGTTGTAAAAAGGAAAAAGACGAAATTTATATATTTTTAAATTCACTATAATAAAAGTAGATAAAGGAGAAGGAATATGGAGCTGAGAAAGATATTGCATGAAGATGATATTCTGATTCCCATGCAGGCAGATTCAAAAGAGGAAGCAATACGGCAGCTTGCTGAAATGCTGAAGGCACATGAAGTCGTAATGGATATGGATGCGTTTATGAGTGATGTCTTTTTACGGGAAGCGGAAGGAGTTACAGGAATTGGAGACTATATTGCAATACCGCATGGAAAATCGAAGGGAGTGAAAGAAAACAGAATTGCGGTTGGCATATTGCAGGAGCCCATTTACTGGGAGAGTATTGATGAGCTTCCGGTAAAAGTGGTTATCCTCTTTGCAGTCTGCGCCCGAAAGCACGATGCTGATCAGAGTCATTTATCGATGATGGCGGCTGTTGCTAAATCACTGGCTTATGATGATGTGAAGCAGCGACTGTATGAGGCGGAAAGCAGACAGGATGTCATGGAGGCTATTTTATCAAGACAGTGAAAGAAAGGTGAGCGTATGAAAATTGTAGGTATAACAGCATGTACAGCAGGAATTGCACACACGTATCTGGTAAGAGAGAAGCTTGTAAATGCAGCAAGGGAGCTGGGACATGAAATAAAGATTGAAACACAGGGCAGCATTGGCGTTGAGGATATTCTGGACGATCAGGATATTGCACAAGCAGATGTGGTCATTATTTCAGCAGATATTGAAATATCCGGAAGGGAACGCTTTAAAGGGAAAAAAATTCTGGATATGCCAATGAAAATGGTAATGAAGGCACCAAAAAAATTATTGATGCAGATAGAAGAAAAATTGAAAGAAAGCTGAGGTGGAGATAGTGAAAAAATTGCAACTGAAAAAACATGTTCTTACGGGTATTGCCTATATGATACCGGTGGTTGTAGCAGGCGGTATCTGTCTGGGGATTTCCAGGATTTTTGGAGGGGTGGATATTCAGGAAGGAACGATTGCGGCAGCGTTGGAGCAGATTGGAAATGCGGCGATTGGATTCACGGTTCCTGTTATCGCAGCGGGAATCGCGTATTCGATAGCAAATCGCCCGGGTATTGCTCCGGGTCTTGCGGCGGGTACCCTTGCAAATGTTGTTGGTGCAGGATTTCTTGGAGGTCTTGCAGGTGGCTTTATCGCTGGTTACTTTGCATGGCTTGCAAAAACCTATATTAAGCCGCCGAAGCTGATTGAAGGCCTGATGCCAGTGCTTGTTATCCCGGTATTGTCAACGCTTGCTGTTGGCTTGGTATTTATGTATCTGATTGGTACACCTTTGGCAATGATACAGCAGGGTATGACTGACTGGCTTCTCTCCCTGCAGGGGGAATCAGGCTTTTTGATGGGTGCTATTATTGGCGGTATGCGCTTTGATATGGGTGGTCCGTTTGCGCAGGCAGCAGGCGCTTTCTGTGATGCAATGCTTACACAGGGGGTCTATGCACCGAAGGCAGCAAGCATGGTCAGTGGAATGACACCGCCTGTTGGTGTTGCCATCGCAGTATTCTTAGCAAGAAAACGGTTTACAAAGGCAGAGCATGAAGCCGCAAAAACAGCACTTCCGCTAGGCTTATGCTTTATTACAGAAGGTGTCTTTCCATTCCTTGCAAGTGATCCGCTGCGTATTGTAGCGGCATGTACTGCGGGAAGTGCAATTTCCGGTGGTTTGGCAGTAATTTTCGGATGTCTGTGTCCGATTCCGGCAGGTGGTATTTTCGCGATACCGTTTATCACAGAGCCATTCCTGTTTGTGGTTGCTTTCCTTGCTGGTGTAGCTGTAACTGCAGGTGTACTGCTTCTGTTAAAGCCGAATCGTAGCGCAGCTGCCGAGGATACCGAGGAAGACTATGATTTCACCATTGAATTCAATACAAAATAAGAAGGAGAATAGAAAATGCTTGTACCAATGAGGGATTTGCTGGATAAGGCGACGATAGAGGGCTATGGTGTGGTGGCACCAAATGTTATCAACGAATGCACCGCCCGCGTATGTATAGAGGCGGCAGAGGAACTGCATGCACCGCTGATCTTGGATGTAGGCTATGTATTTCACCCGGATTTGGTTTTTCTGGGGCGTATGCTGGAAGAAATGGCTGTTCGATCATCAGTCCCTATTGCCGTTAATCTGGATCATGGTGCAACCTATGAACAGGTCATGTGGGCATTGCGTGCCGGATTTACATCTGTTATGATAGATCGCAGTACTGCATCCTTTGAGGTGAATGTACGTGATACTGCTGAAATCGTAAAAGCTGCACACGCTGTACAGGTCAGTGTGGAGGCAGAACTGGGGCATGTCGGAGACGGCTGTTCCTATGGACGTGAGGCTTGTCTGTATACAGATCCAATACAGGCCGTTGAATTTGTAAAGCAGACAAGTGTGGATTGCCTGGCGATTTCTGTAGGAACTGCACATGGTGTCTATGCGGGAAAGCCGCAGCTCGATTTTAAACGTATCCGTGAAATTCGACAGGCTGTTGATATACCGCTGGTCCTGCATGGCGGCAGTGGAAGCGGTGATGCAAACCTGCAGAAAGCAATACAATGCGGTATTTCCAAAATCAATATTGGCACCGATAATTTTGCAGCTGCTATCAAAGCGGGTGGGCAGGCAGGTGAACCTCATATGGTCTACCATCGGATGCAGCAAGGGTTTAAGGATATGGTTAAGCATTATATGCATATTTTTCATCAGGAGGGGAAAGCATAGAAAGGGGACAGTCTGTCCCCTTTTATAAAAGGAGGTATACCTATGCTGAGCAGAAGGCAGAAAGATATCCTGCAGCAGCTGGAGCGCGCAGATGATTTTATCAGTATACGCACCCTGTGTGAAACCTGTTCCCTGTCTGAAAAGACGATGCTTTCAGAACTAACAGTAATTGAAGCCATCCTTCAGGAACAGGAAATCGGTGTGTTAATTCGCAAACGAGGTAGCGGAGTGTCTCTGCAGCTGCAAAAGAATAAACACAGGCAATACGAAATGCTGCTGCATACCCGGCAGGATCAGGAGGAGGCATTCATTGTAAGGAGTCTGTTCTTTCATAATGCAGACCACGTATGGAGTGAAAAGCGTTTTTGTGAGGTTCTGCATGCGGGACGCCATGTTGTTCACGGCTACCTGCGTGAGCTTTCTGAGTTCTGCTGCAATTATAACATAGTGATCCGCAATCGACAGAAATATGGCATTTTAGTAAAGGGAGATGAGTTTCATATCCGTGATTGTATCATTGCCCTGTTCATGGAACGAAGCGATTACCCGTTTGTAAAGGGGAAGGTTGGACAGATTCTGGATGAGCAGCAGAGCAAGCAGTTTCAAGAGCTGTTTCAGGGATTTTTGTATCATCCGCTTGAAACCTGTGTGTTGGAGCTGGAAAAGGACTGTCATGTATATCTGGATCATATCAGTCGTTTAAATGTCTTCCTGCATCTTTGCATGTGTATTCTGCGTGTCCAGCAGAAGGCTTTTGTGGACATGCGGCAGGAGCAGATGGATATGCTGCATAAAAAGCAGCGCAGCAATCGACTTTTAAAGGTCTTTGAAACACTGGAAGCAATATATCATATTCTTTTGCCGGAGCAGGAAAAATGCTATATTCAGCTGTATCTTGATATTTACGGTCTGGTAGATGATAGTATGTTTGATGTGGTACGTGAGGATTTGGAGCATACCGAGCATTTTCATACCTTTGTAGACCAGTTTCTGGATATATTAAATGGCATTTTGAGTATCAGCATAGATCGTGAGGAGGAATTGATGGAGGGACTGCTCACACATCTTGCAGGAACGATAATACGTTTGAAAAACGGTGTTCGGATTCATAATCCGCTGCTTCATGAGGTTCGCAGCAGCTTTTCATCCATATATCAGGCTACCTGGGCAACCAGTATTTTATTTGACCAATATTATAGCGTGACGATTACAGAGGATGAAATTGCCTACATAGCTTTATATCTTGGTGTCGTTAGAGAAAAGACAGACTACGATTTGCATGTCTGCCTCCTTGTAAAGCGCTATGACAATGTGATTCGTATTTTGCGGGAACAGATTCAGAAGCTGCATCATGCCATAAGGATCGATGATATTATGACTGAACAGGAATATCAGAGCAGGAAGCAGCATCGAAGATGGGATTTAGTGATTGCTACGATTGATCTTCATGATGATTTTCCTCAAATTCATGTAAATGAAATTTTAAAGGAGGAGGATTGCCTGTACATTCGCTCCATTGTAAATCATATATTGGACAAGAAGATTCTGCATAGTGAAAACAATCTGCCGCATGCAGATAGCATGTTCGATGAGAATCTGATTTTTCTTGAACAGTCGGTGGAAAACAAGGAGGAGCTTTTGAAGCAGATTTGTGAAAAACTGCTGAAGGCTGGTTATGTAAAGGAGCCGTTTTTCTCTTCTGTCATGCAAAGAGAACGCGAAATATCAACAGAGATCGGATCAGGTGTTGCCATTCCACACGGCAATGCGCAATATGTTAACGATACAGTGATCGTGTATGCCGGATTGCAGAAGACCATTCCTTGGGGTCGTGACGAGCACGTACAGCATGTGTTTCTGCCGGTGATATCCGTAAGCAATAAAAATGAGGTTGAACGCTCCATCAAGAATTTTTACCGCAGGCTGATTGCTTTGATTGAGCATGGGGAAATCAGAAGGCTGCTGGATATGCGGGATGCCTCAGAGGTAATTGCACATTTTGAAGACATATAAACAGTATACACTTTCAACAAAAAGGAATCGTATACTGTTTTTCAATATCAATTCGCGAAATATGCTATTATCTACTTGACACTCCTGTGCACAGGAACGTTTACAATAAAGCAGAGGGAGGTGAAGCATTATGTACACCATCAGCCAGTTTTCCAAATTGTGCGGTTTAACAGTAAAAGCATTGCGGTATTATGACACGGAGGGAATGCTGAAGCCATCCTTTCGAAAAGCAGAGAACCAGTACCGTTATTACAGTGATGAGGATTTAAAAACGGCACAGATGATTCAGTATCTGCGCTCCCTTGAATTTACCATCATGGAAATAAAGGATATTCTGAATAATAGCAGAGGGGAAGACCTCTCCTATATTCTGCAGGAAAAAATCAGCCGGATGGAGGCTAATATACAGAAAGAAAGGGAGCTGATTCAGCGAATGCGGGAGCATAGCTTTGCACAGGGTGAGGAATATGTGGAAAATACATATGCGATTAATACGGCTACCGTTGCAGGACAACTGATCGCATCCATTCGCTTTACAGGCAGATACCAGGATCTGGATTTGTACATTCCGTTGCTTTACAAAGCTGTAAAAGGAAATGCGAACGATAAACATTTCAATCTGTATCACGATGAGGAATGTAAGGAAGCTGCCGATATTGAATTATGTATTCCCGTGAAAAAGGAGATACACCATCCCTTGCTAACCTGCAGATATCTTGAGAAGCTGCATGCTCTGCATACAACACATCATGGCGGCTATGACACACTCTGGATTGCCTATAAGGCTTTGTTTGCCTATGCGAATGACCAAGGAATTCGCATTCTGACACCATCCAGAGAGGATTACGTGAAGGGACCGGGAATGCTGTTTCGCGGTAACCCGGATGCCTATGTAACGGAAATCTATTTGCCCTTTGCAAGAGAGGAGAACCGTAGATGAAAAATACAGTGGAGAATTTCGTCCCGCAGGGAGGGAAGCACTGCATTACCAATTCCCTGAAACAAATCTTTACGTATTACGGATATCCGATGTCAGAGGAGTTAATGTTTGGGCTGGCCTCGGGATTATCTTTTCTCTATCTGAATCAGGCAGCCTCTCCCATGATCAACGGACGTACCAAGGTATTCGAATTTGAAAAAAAGCTGGCAGACAGATTACAGATTACCATTCACTGTCGGGCCGGTAAGAATTATGAGAGAATATTTCAGACAACAAAGCAAATGATTGATGCCGGCGAACCCGTTCTGGTTTATGTGGATATGCCGTTTCTTCCCTATCTCGGACTGGATGCGCAAAGCCATTTTGGCGGACATGCCGTTGTGCTGTTTGGCTACGATGAGGAACAGCACAAATTTCTCGTCAGTGACAGGGATCAGCAGGATGCTCCCATACAAACGCCCAACGGACTGGTTGCTAAGGACTATCACATGGTGGATTATGAGGATATCAAGCGTGCCCGCAGCAGCAGCTTTCGTCCGTTTCCTGCACAGAATAAGTATCTGACCTTTGATTTTCAGGGATATCGCACCGTGGATAAACAAATATTACGGGAAGCGATTCTGGATACCTGTGACAGCATGCTGCATCCACCGGCTCAGCTGTTGGGTGTTTCCGGTATACTGAAATTCTCCAGAGAAATCAATAAGTGGAAAGCATTTCATGCAGAAAAGCTGAAGCTGGCAGGAATAACAAACTATTTTCAAATCAATGAGAGAGGCGGAACCGGAGGGGGAATCTTTCGCAGAATGTATGGTGATTTTCTGAAGGAAGCTGCCGGTATATGGCAGGATACGCGTTTATTTGAGCTGGGAGAACAGTTTATTGCGGTATCCTTTTTATGGGATGCTGTTGCAGAGCTGCTGTGGAAGCTGTCGCAAACCAAAGATATACGACTGCTGGAAATGATTTCACAGCGTGTGCTGGTGATTTATGAGCGGGAAAGCTCCTTGTATCATGCGCTGTATGCACTTGCCGCTTAGAGGAAGAGGAGGTAATACAGCAGACGAAAGGATAAATCGGAAGATTTCCACGGTACTTCATTCGTGAGAAAAAAGGAAACATTTACCAATGTATATAGCCATGCTGTCTGCTTTCCTGTAAAATATAGCTGAATAGATGCAGACAGGAATTCGTATCGATGGCTGCACAGGTGGAGGAAATGAACATGAATCTGATTACGGAGCAACATATCATATTGGATATGGAAGGCAATACCCAAAAGGAAATTCTGCATGCACTTGCAGAAATTGCATTTCGTGAGGGAAAGGTGAGTGATGCAGATACCTTCTTTCAGGAGCTGTGCAAGCGGGAACAGGAATGCACAACCGGCTTTGGAAAAGGAATTGCCATCCCGCATGCCCGTCATGCCTGTATAAAGGAAGCAGGAATTCTGTTCGTCAGAATGAAACATAAAATAGAGTGGAAATCCATAGATGAAAAGCCGGTGGAAGCAGCTGTCTGCCTGCTTGCCCCGGATGATAAACATGACTTTCACCTCAAGGCATTGTCAAAGCTTGCCCGCAGACTGATGCATGAGGATTTTGTTGACATATTAAAAACGGCAGAGAAACAGCAGATTTTAAGTGAAATTATGGATACGGTATGCTGAAGGATAAATGTGACATCACATGGAAGCTTCCACATGGTATGAATTTCCCGGAAAATATCTGTACAAAGACCTTTTTGACATTTGTCTGTTTTCCATAGGACAAACACTGAAAAAACAGCTATGTTCAAGCTGCTGTGAACGTTGTATAATAAAAGCAAGGAGGGTTTTTGATTATGGAAAACTTTATTTACTCAATTCCCACAGAAATTTATTTTGGTAAGGGGCAGATAGCCAATATCGGCAGAATCGTTTCCGGCTATGGTAGGAAGGCATTGCTGGTTTATGGTGGCGGCAGTATCAAGCGCAACGGTATTTATGATGATGTTGTAAAAATTTTCAAAGAGAACGGCATCGCATGGTGCGAGCTGTCCGGCGTGGAGCCGAATCCGAGAATTACAACGGTGCGCGAGGGTGTGAAGCTGTGCCGTGAGGAAGGTGTTGAAGTTTTAGTACCGATTGGTGGCGGTAGTACCATTGACTGCGCCAAGGTGATTGCTGGTGCTGTCAGCTATGACGGCGATGCATGGGATATCGTTTTAAATCCTGCAAAGGTAGTTAGTGTGCTTCCAATCGTAACAGTTTTGACCCTGTCGGCAACCGGTAGTGAAATGGATACCTTTGCCGTTATCAGTAATCTGGAAACCAATGATAAAATCGGAACGGGGCATGAGGATATGCGGCCGAAGGCATCAATTCTGGACCCAAGCTATACCTGCAGTGTATCCGCATACCAGACTGCGGCAGGTACGGCGGATATTATGAGTCATATCTTCGAATGCTATTTCTCCAATGTACAGGGCTATATGCAGGATCGCATGGCGGAAGGACTGTTAAAGACATGCATTGAATTCGGTGTACGTGCAGTACAAAATCCTGAGGATTATGAAGCGCGGGCAAACCTGATGTGGACCAGTAGCTGGGCAATCAACAATTTCATTAAGCTGGGAAAAACGGTGGAATGGACGGTGCATCCGATGGAGCATCAGCTTTCTGCATATTATGACATCACACATGGTGTGGGGCTGGCTATTTTAACGCCGCACTGGATGGAATACGTGCTGAATGAGGAAACTGTGGAAAAATTTAAAGACTATGGTGTTAATGTATGGGGCATTGACAGGGAAAAGGATCCGTTTGAAATTGCGCATGAAGCCATCAAAAAGACGAAAGACTATTTTGTTGCTATGGGAATTCCGACAACGATGCGCGAAGTGGGAATTAAAGATGAAACAAACTTTGATGTCATGGCGGAAAAAGCTGCAGCGGATTTGAAGGGAGCTTATGTAGAGCTTACGAAAGAGGATGTAAAAAACATCTACCGCGCCGCATTATAAGTATTTTATAAGGAAGCCAAGGCTGCTTTCATACGCAATATAGAGAAAGCCTGTAATACATAAGGTTCTTTCTCGATTGTGGGTAAACTTAACATAGGGAGACTTCCATACGATTGTAGTTAACAATAGTATGAAAGTCTCCCTTTTGCAAACACTCTAACGTTAGAAAGAACCGTGCATAAGCAGGGTTTTTTTCATATGAATCAGTGAGTGAACAATATGCTGGATAAGACTATACAGTTTCTGATGAAGGGTTTCTAAGCAATAACATGATGAGGTTCAAAATAGAACTTCAAGCTTATATAAGGACGCTTACGAAAGGAAGCCTATCTGCCGGTAGATGGTGAAAAAGAATCTGGGATGATACTCGCAGTGTTCGTTGAAATGGCAGGCTATAGCACTTCCTGTACAGGGAGCGATGTGTGATAGCATACTCATATAATGGAATTTCAGTATTTGCTGTTATTTTGGAAAGTAAGAAACCAGTAAACAGAAGCTACATCATTCACTCTTTCCATATAAAAAAAGAGTTGCAGGGCTTTGTAGGATAGCGAAACATTCTGCAGGTCTTGACAGGAGAAACTGAAAGATTGATGAAAAGAAAAAGAAGAGAAGGCATTCATTTTGTCAGGAGTTGTGATGGAACGGATATCATTTTTTTTCGTTTTGTGTCACTATGAATCTGCTTGGTCTATTATAGGAAAGTGATTAGGAAAAGATTTCCTGTTTTTGCCGCAGATAGTGGAAAATGATAGCCTATCAATCCCCCCAATGCTCTTTTATAATAAGACCATAAGCAAGGAGGGAACAGTATTGGAACTATATAACAAACGTATGATTCAGATTCTGGAACTGCTGACACAAAACCGAAAGGTATTGAGCAGCGACCAAATTGCTTTGTCGATCGGCGTGTCATCAAGAACGATTCGAAACGATATAAAGGAATTGAACGGCATCCTTCATGCTCATGGTGCAACCATTCTTTCCGAAGCAGGCAGTGGATATTATCTGAATACGGAACAACCAGAGGCTTTCACAGAGCTCATGGATCAATTGCATGCCGAGGAAGAAAAGGATGCGGATACGATTATCCCCAGTGATCCCAGAGACAGGGCAGCCTATATCATGCAGCATCTGTTAAAAAACACGTTGCGCAATGAAGAAATTATTGATCCCAACGATTTGGCGGATGAGGTGTTTGTCAGTATGTCCACGCTGAAAAAGGATATCCGGCAGATTGATAAAATGCTGGAGCGCTTTTCCTTAAAGGTCGGTATCAGCACAAAGAAAGGTGTGCATATCATCGGAAGTGAAGCCAATATCCGTTATTGCATATCGGAATTTATTTTCAAGCACAACGATGCGCGTGCATCCAGAGAAACGGGATTTTTTGATGATATCGTTAGTGAAGAGCTCTTTTCCCAGCTGCATGAAATCCTTCTGGAAACCATGAAAAAGTATGATATGCGTCTTACGGATATCGCATTCAAGAACCTGATCGTACATATTGTCATTATCTTAAAGCGCTCCTTTCATGAACGGCGTGTGGATTATGAAGAAGCGGAAATCCGTCAGCTGGAAAGTCATATGGAGTTTGCGGCGGCAAAGGAGGTTCTGGCTGTTATTTATCATAAACTGCACATTGATATCACCGATGAGGTGTACTATCTGACGCAGCATTTGATATCCAGTAAGAAGTTTCTTACCACAAACTTTACGGATGAAAATGAGGAGTATGAATTTAAGAAGGAAATTCAGGCAATTCTGTATCGAATCAGGGAGGATACCAATGTTGATCTTTCGGATGATACGCAATTGATCAATGGTTTGGCAGTTCACCTCAGTGTTGCGGTTCAGCGGCTTCGATTCCATATGAATATACGCAACGACTTTCTGGACTATATGAAAAACAATTATCCCTTTGCATTCGAGCTGGCAGTCAAGGCGAGTGAAATCGTGGAGCATGTTTTCTCCATTAAGACAAATGAAAATGAAATTGGTCTTCTTGCGATTCATTTCGGTGCAGCACTGGAGCGGAAGGGCCTGAATGAAAAGCAGAAAATCTTTGAAGCTGTCATCGTATGTGCCTCCGGAATGGCAACCGCAATGCTGATGAAGGAAAGAGTGAAACAGTTTTTCCAGAACCGGATTCATATTGTGAAAACCTGCCCGCTGTATGAGGTAACACAGGCACTGATTGACAGTGTGGACCTCGTACTGACAAGTGTGCCTGTGGAGGCATTCCACAGTGAAAAAATCCTGCAGACACAATTATTGCTGGATGACCGGGATGTCCGCAATATTGAAACCTTCATGACGCATCACCATGAGGACAGCGGATATTTCAAGGAAATCTTTCGGGAGGATCTGTATTTCACAAATCTGAAGCTGAAAACAAGAGATGAGGTACTGCATTTTATTACCGATGCTATGATTGAAAAGGGGTATATGAAGGAGGAAAACAAACAATCCGTATTCAAACGGGAGGCTATGGCGACGACTGAGCTGGGCAGTATGGTTGCCATGCCGCATTCCCTGGAAAATGATATGCTGGAGGCCAGTGTATCCGTAACGATTCTGGATAAACCGATCGTCTGGGATCAGGAAAAGGTACAGGTTGTCCTGCTGTTAAATATACCGAAAAGCAAATACGGCATGTGGGAAGATGTCTTCAAAACACTGTATAAATATCTGATACGTGATTTTGGTGTTCGCAGGCTTGCCAAGGGCTGTACCTATGAAGAGTTTATACGGGATTTGGAATATCAGAGGCAGGGAAAGGAATGAGGTTATGAAGGGAATTGAATTAAGTGAGAAAAATGTAAGGCTGCATGTAAGTGCAAGGGACTGGGAGGAAGCAGTCCGCATCGGCGGCAGGATTCTGGTGGAAAACGGAACCGCAAGGGAAAGCTATGTGGAGGGTATTGTAAATTCAATCAAAGAATACGGACCGTATGTTGTCATATCAAAGGGATTTGCCATTCCGCATACAAGAGCGGAGGATGGTTCTCTGGGCATCGGGTTTTCTCTGATTACACTCAGGGAACCGGTTTACTTCGACCCCAAGGATGATCCGGTTGAGGTCATGATCTGTTTTTCCGCAATTGATTCCCAGACACATCTGGACATATTGAAAATGATTGTGACCTTTGTGGAAAAAGGGTATGTGGAGAAAATTGCAAAGCTGGATACGATCGATGAGCTCAACGCCCTGTTACAGAATGAAGAATAAGGTAGAAACGGCAACCCCGTGAAGATTGGAGGAAAATATGAAAATTTTAATGGTATGCGGTAACGGTCTGGGAAGCAGCTTTGCCTGTCAGATGACAGTGGAAACCGTGCTTCAGGAGCTTGGTGTCAGTGCCTCGCTGGATCATTGTGATCTATCCAGTGTGAAGGGAATGAAGGCGGATCTGATTCTTTCGGGTAAAAACTTTGAGAGCCAGTTCGCAAATCTGGAGCTGACGACACCGACCATCTTTTTGAACCGTCTGGTGGACAAAAATGAAATCAGGGAAAAGCTTGTACCATTCCTGAAGGAACAGGGCAAACTTTAAATTTTAAAAACAAGAGAGGAAGGGAACTACTATGCAAATTATAAATTTTATCATTGACAACATTCTGACACAGGCACCGATCACCATCGCATTGATTGCGATGCTGGGATTGCTGCTGCAGAAAAAGCCGACGGGACAGGTGATCTCGGGAACCTTTAAAACACTGCTGGGCTTCATGGTGTTATCAGCTGGTTCCAATGTCATTGTACAGGCACTTACGTATTTTGGGGCAATCTTTACCGAAGGCTTTGGCATGCAGGGGCTGGTGCCCTCCATCGAAGCGATTAACGGACAGGCAATGGGGGAGCTTGGTCTGGGAAGTGAAATCGCACTGACACTGGGGGCAATCTTCATCTTCAATATCATCATTGCGCGCTTCACAAAATGGAAATATATCTTTCTGACAGGACAGGCACTGCTCTGGATGTCAACGATCTGCGCTGTCTTCGGATACTGGTGCGGACTGCGCGGGGTAACGCTAATTCTTGTCGGTGGACTGATTGGTGGAATCTTCGCTGTTGCCATGCCTGCGATTGCACAGCCTTATGTTAGAAAAATTACCGGCAACGATGATATTGCACTCGGGCATTTCTGTACTGTAGGCTATGTATTAACTGCATGGGTAGGTAAGCTGACCGGTGGTAAGAAATCAGTTTCCACAGAGGAGCTGCAGCTGCCAAAGGGTCTGGAATTTTTACAGGATACCTACTTGTCTATCGGTATCGTCATGATTCCGCTGTTTCTGGTAACGGCTTTCTTTGCGGGACCTGAGTTCTGTGCGGAATATGCAGGGGCAACAAATTATCTGGTACACGCCTTCCTGCAGGCAGTTCAATTTGTCGTAGGCGTATATGTATTGCTAGCCGGTGTCCGTCTGTTACTGGCAGAAATCGTTCCTGCGTTCCGTGGTATTGCTATGAAGCTGGTTCCGGATGCAAAGCCTGCACTGGACTGTCCGGTCTTGTTCCCATATGCACCTAACGCAGTTATTATCGGCTTTGTGAGTACGACGATCGGTTCTGTTATCGGCATGTTTCTCTTCCCGATGTTCGGTCTTCCGATGATCCTTCCGGGAATGATGACCAACTTCTTTGCCGGAGGCTGTGCCGGAATCTTCGGAAATGCGATGGGAGGTACCAGAGGTTGCATTATCTCCGGCATCATTCACGGCTTGTTTATCACACTCCTGCCTGCAATCCTGTCACCGATGCTGGCAGATATCGGATTCCTGAATGCGACCTGTACAGATGTGGATACCATCGTATGCGGGCTGCTGTATGGCTGGCTGTTAAAACCGGTTCTCGGCTTGTTTTAGGAGCTTGTATATGTTCTTTAAACGCAAAGAAAAGAAAGAGGAGCCTGTACAGGAAGAGGTGGTACAGGATACTGGTGAGCTGCTGGCAAACGCACAACGAGCTGTTGCAGAGCTTAAGGATAAGAGTGGAGAGGAACGCATTGCGGCATTAAACGAAATAGGAATCCTGTATGCGGAAGCAAAACAGACTGATGAAGCTATCACATATCTGGAAATGAGTCTTTCGGAAAAGAAGAATCTGGGGAAGGGATATCGTACACTGCTGAATCTGTATAATACCAAACGAAGAGAGGCCGCAAAGGCAAAGGATGATGAGCAGATTCAGTATTATCTTCGTAAGATTGATGAAATGATGGCGATTTCCAAGGAAGTCACGAGAGCCAGCTTTTAAAACCGGAAATGGTATAACAAAAACAAGGAGGAGTTTGGAATGTATAAGAATCTGATAGAAATGTTTAGGGAAAATGAAGGAAAGGGAGCTGTGGGAGCCTTCAATCTGCACTGCTTTGAAATGCTGCCGGCAATGATTGCGGCCGCACAGGAATTGGGAACACCCATCATTATTCAGACGTCTCTGGGGACTGCGGAATATATTGGCTTTGAGGCACTGATTGCTGCTGTCAAAGCATTGGCAAAGAAAGCGGATATCAACGTATGTCTGCATATGGATCACTGCAAATCCATAGAAGCGTTAAAAAAAGCAATTGATCTGGGATATTCCAGTGTTATGTATGACGGCAGTGATCTGCCGCTGGAGGAGAATATCAAAAACACACAGGAGGTCGTTGCCTACGCCCATGAGCGCAATGTATCTGTGGAAGGGGAAATCGGAAGCATTGGAGGAGCAGAGGATGGTATTGTTGTGGAAAAAAGCGATGCCGCCTACACTAAGCCTGCGGATGCAATCCGTTTTGTAAAGGAAACGAATGTGGATGCTTTGGCAGTCGCAATCGGAACTACTCATGGACAGTATAAATCCAAGGCAAACATAAATTATGAGCTGCTGGAAACCTTACAGGATAAGCTGCCGGATGTCGGAC
This sequence comes from Erysipelatoclostridium sp. DFI.2.3, assembly GCF_019132535.1. Classification (NCBI taxonomy): domain Bacteria; kingdom Bacillati; phylum Bacillota; class Erysipelotrichia; order Erysipelotrichales; family Coprobacillaceae; genus Thomasclavelia; species Erysipelatoclostridium sp. DFI.2.3. Next base: position 60,238 of record NZ_JAHOOJ010000014.1, read on the forward strand.
TGGTGCTGCATGGCGGTACCGGTGTCAGTGATGAGGATATGAAGCGATGTGCAAAGGGTATGAAGAAAATCAATGTCGGCACGGAATTAAATAAATCTTATATTGAAGAAGTGAATGCCAGCTTCCCGGATGCAACACCGTTAACATCTTTACGAAAGCTGTTTACGCCGGCAAACGATCATATCAAACGTATCATCACAGAAAAATCCACATTATTTAAGATATAGCCAAATGCCCACGGAACGGTGGGCATTTGTATAACAGAATCAGATAACACCTGATGAAAACAAACAAAGGAGAAGCTGTAAAGTGAAAAAGACACTCGTATTGCTGGCAGGCTATCCGGGTACCGGAAAATCCTATCTGATGCGTCAGATTCAGGAAGCATATCCAACATTCCAAATCCTTTCCCCGGATGCCTATAAAGAAGAAATGTGGGATCGTTACGGTTTTGATACGATGGAGGAAAAAGAAGCCGATATACAAAAGGCTTGGATGGAATATTACAAGGATATGGAGGATATGATGCAGATGGATATATCCATTCTGAGCGATTATCCCTTCAGTGATAAACAAAAAAGCAGACTGGGACAATTGGCAGCCACACACGCCTATCAGATTGTGACCATACGGCTTGTGGCAGATTTAGACATCTTGTATGAACGCCAAAGAGCACGTGATCTGGATGATACACGCCACCCGGGACATATTGCCGGCAGCTTTCACAAGGGAGATATACTTCAGAGCAGGGATGAGCAGCCCTGTATGGTCGGTTATGAGGAATTCATGAACCGGTGTAAGAACCGTGGGTATGGAACCTTTGCATTGGGTACGGTGCTAGAGCTTGATGTTACCGATTTCAGCCGTGCGGATTATCCTGCCCTCATGCAGAACCTGAACAGAATATTATGATAAGTCAGTAACTCAGAAAAGCGGTATTTTACATATAAGCGACTAGCTGCTGCTATATCCTTCTGATATACGAAATTAGATAATAGAAATCAAGCTTAAATTTCAGAAAATAATACTTCATTACCAGCAGATCACTTGTCTGCGACAAAAAGATGGAATCTTCCATTTTTTTGAGAAATATGTATAATATAAATTGGCTATCTTTGAAAGATAGTGTTGTTCTTGCACATACCGTAAATGATTTTAGCTAGTTTAGCGGTACATGCAACCTTGGCGGCTTTTGAATTTAACGGGTTCAATTGCTGCCTTTTCTTTTGATAAAACTGATTGATGGGAACATGTTTTATACTCTTTTCGGTGAAAAAGAAAACTATCAGAATCATATAAAATGGCTGCTGTATTAAAAAATGTTTGATAAACAAGAAAATTGAAAAATGAATGAATTTACGAAGATGACAAACGCTTACTGCCTTGTCATCTTTCTTTAAATAACCATGGACATCATTTTTTGCTTCAAATGCCTTAAACTATAATGTTATATCATATAGAAATGAATGAATCTGGTATCATTTATAATGAGTTGAAGAAAATTGATTTTCTTTCATCTTTTCACAATTCACTGCGTTATACAGAATGAGGAGGGGCGTCATGCAGATGAAAATAAATAAACATGCTGTTTCTAAGGAAGCAGAGCTGGAAACAGCCATACGGGATGCCTATCCGAAAGTGTATTCCTACCTGTATCATCGAACACTGGATGCGGCACTGTCCAAGGATCTGACACAGGAAACCTTTTACCGGTTTTACAGACATCTGGATCAATATGAGGAACAGGGAAAGCTGCTGAATTTTCTATACCGTATTGCTAGGCATTTGGTGTATGACCATACCCGCTCCAGACGGTATACGGACGAGCTGCAGGAGGAGCAGATGCGCGATGATACGTATAATGGTGAGCGGCTGTTTCAGAAGAAGGAGGAATTTGTAATTCTTCGTTCATGGATAAGCGAGCGGCCTCCGCATTTGCAGGATGTGCTTCTGCTGCGGTATGATGAAGGACTGAAATACCGGGATATCTCACAGGTTACGGGAATTCATGTTTCCACTGTGAAATCGCAGGTAAGGCTGGCACTCCATATATTGAAAAAACGTGCTCAGAAGGAGGGATGGAAGTGAAAAAAGAAAGGATTCGCCTGGAAACGCTGGAAATACCGGACATACCAGAGGACGATATTGTGGAGGTTATCACAAACGTAAAGGAACTGCTACAAAAGCGTGCTGTGAAAAAATATGAAAGCAGTATACTGAAAAGTCTGCGTGAGCTGCTGTATGTACATGGTTGGAAAAGTATTGTATTACAGGGGGGACTGACACTGCTTGTGGCACTAGCTGTATGGCTGTGTCTGCCAAATGGATATAAAATGAATTCTGTAGCCTTTCTTTCACTTGGAAGCTCTCTGTTGTCTGTTGCTGTTACAGTAGAGGTTTTCCGATGTGATATCTATGGTATGAAGGAGCTGGAAATGGCGTCGCCTTATTCGCCGCAGCGTATGCTTATGTGGAAAATGCTTCTGCTGGGGGGGATCTCCTTTCTGGGTATTCTGATTATCGCAGTCAGCATCTCCCTGCAAACGGATATTCATCTGCTTACGCTGCTGTATAGCGGCTTTATTCCGTTTTTGCTGCTGAATGCCTTTACCTTACACCTATATGCCCATGATCAGGTTTTGCAGGTGTTTCTGACGGTATACGGCTTTGCGGCAGGTGGTCTTGTCCTGCTGGAGCTGTTTGGAGTGGGATATTGGATCGGTTTTCTGGAACAATATGGCGGGCAGCTGTTTCTTGCTGTTCTGGTATACAGCGGTTATGTCCTGTGGGATCATTGCAGGAGGAATCTTCATGTGTAGACTGTGTCTGCGTGAGCTGCATAAATTTTTCCACTCCCGGCTGCATTGTGCCCTGCTGTGTGTCCTGCTGCTGTTTCCGCTTCTGCATCTTGCTTTTACGCTGCATGCGCAGACACAGGAGCGCTACGCCTTGCTCAATGATAAGGTATTGAACGCAAAAGAAGCAAAAGCCATAGCGGACGATCTGCGCAGAAGCATGTCCGGGACAGTGCAGAAGAGCTGGATTGCCGATCGAAAGCAGGAGCTGGAAAAGCTTGTCGAGCAGGGAATCCAGAAAGAGGATATTCGCTATCAAACACTGGATCAGGCATACTGGGACGGCTATCGTACCATGGAAATGGTGGATGCCATACGATTGGACCCGCAGACACCTGCTATCGTACGACATGATTTGAACACACACCAATGGCGCTATGGTCCATACGAGGGCTGGATGAGCCGCATGAAGATATTTGAGGACACTGCCAAGCTGTATGCACTCTTCTGCCTGTTTCTGTTTGGAAGCATGTTTAATCAGGAGGAATCCTGCGATATGCTGGAGCTGTTGAAAAGCTGCCGAAAGGGGAGAAGGAAGCTTGCCTGTGCCAAACTGATTGTCTCTTTTTCACTGGCACTCATGCTGGCGGCCGCGCTGTATATCATACTGTCTGTATCAACCTCCATGATCCTGGACTTATCCGGTGGGGATACGACACTCATGATGCTGAGAACACTGCATATCTATACATTTTCACAGATTGATTTGCAGGCGCTTGGATTGTTGCTGCTGAGTGGAATAGCGTGTACTCTGTTTGCTGTCTTCACCTCCGTCATAGTAAAAAAACCGGCAGTTTCGCTGGGACTTGGCATGCTCTTTTTTCTATTGCCGATGCTGATAGCGATGGATGGTCTGCAAACCTCGTGGACATCATTTTTTCCATCCAATTTCCTTTCCTTTCGGGCAATTGATCAGCTTATGACAACGCCATGGCTTGCTGTTTTGGGAAACCTCTATCATCGTCTGCCCCTGTTGTCCGTTGTATGGAGCTTTCTGTGTATCGTGCTGATTCCGGTTATGATTGCAAAACACAGCAGCATCCGTTCATGGTCGATCATGCGCATGATGAGTACATTGGGGAAGAGTACAAAACGGAAACCGAACCATACCGATCATAATATCCGTTCATAGGCTAATCATAGAAGTCTGTACAGCTTCCGCGATGAAGGTGGAGTGAGGGAAAGAACAGAAATGAAGTGATCCGGCAAATGAAACATGCAGAAAATTATATACTTGTATTCAGCAAGAGATAGGAGATTTATATGAATGTAAAACTGGAACAGCTGTCCAAGCACTTTGGAAGCGTCATTGCGGTTCAACATATGAATGCCGTATTAAAGCCGGGAATCACCGGTCTTCTGGGAGCGAATGGCAGCGGAAAAACCACACTGCTGCGCATGATGGTCAACGTACTGCCTCCGGATGAGGGACATATCCTATACGGTGATATTGACATACGGGAAAAACGGGAGGAATATCTTGCCAATATCGGCTATATGCCGCAGCATCTGGGTATGTATCCAACCTTTCGGGTTGAGGAATTCCTTCAGTATATGGGGGCTGTCAAGGGCTTGACGAAGTCCTATACGACGCAGCGTATACAGGAGCTTCTTCCTGCAGTTCACCTGGAGCCACAGCGGAAAAAGAAGATTCGGACGCTTTCCGGCGGCATGCGGCAGCGCCTTGGCATTGCACAGGCACTCCTGAACGATCCTGCTGTCCTGATTCTCGATGAACCGACCGCAGGGCTGGATCCAAAGGAACGAAACCAGTTTTTCCAGCTTTTAAGCGAGATGTCCAAGGATAAAATCATTTTACTGTCAACACATATTGTCAGTGATGTGGAAGCCATAGCCGATCAGATTATGATCATGAAAAAGGGTTGTCTGATTGCCCATGATACACCGCAAAAGCTTCTTTCGATGCTGGACGGCAGGGTGAAGGAGCGTCAGGTATCACAAAAAGAGCTGGAGCAGCTGCGTGGGCATGCCGTTATTTGCTATCAGCGTGCATCAACACAGGGAACACTTGTCCGCTATCTGGATGAAACAGGCAGGGATGCCTGCAGTGTGGAGCCGACCCTGAACGATTTGTATTTATATCATTTTCAGGAGGAAGAGGCATGAGACTGTATTTGCTGGAATGTAAAAAAATAATGACCTCCCGCTTTCATCTGATTCTTTTACTGCTGTTTATGATGCTTCCGATGGTCATTTTTCAAAATAGAATTACGGATACCGGAGAAAATACGAATCCTTATCGGCATGCGGATGGAAGCAGGATGAGCAAGGAAGAAATTCAGGAGGAAGTGCATCATGAAAAATTAAAATGGACCGGTACCATGGATACGGCGTGGTGGAACCGTTTAAAGGTGGCAAAAAAAGCGGCAGATAAACGCATAGATACACATTTTTTCAACATGGAGAAAATGAATGCACTGTATGGGAAAGACTGGTATGAGGATTATCAAAGCAATAAAAGAGGTTACGCCTATGCAGATGATACAAAGGAAGCAAAAAAAGGAAAGCGGATTCTCTATCTGCGCGAGGAGTTTCTACCGAATTATAAAGAGGATATCGCAGATGAGGTGGTCAGCATGCTATATTTGAATTATGGAAAGACTATGCTAGCGGATAAGCCATGGAACAGTGAGGATGGCACCTTTGGGACGATGTACAGCTCATTTAATAATGAAAAGGTCGCAGCCCCGGTATATTCCCTTGATGTGAGCAGGGCTGAGCTTCAGCTGCTGAAGGATTACATGAATGAAAAGAAATCCTTTCATTATGGAGACAGCAGAGAATGGTTTTCCTTACTGGAAACCTACTCCACAGTAGGCATCGTGCTTATGGTGTGGGTACTGGTGATATCCAGCAGTGTGATCAACAGGGAGCGTAAACAGAATATGCTGGAGGTGCTCAGCTCCTGCAGCAGAGGCGGCAGCGCTTTATTCTTGTCCAAGCTGGCCGCTGTGATAACCTGTGCACTGATCGGCTTGCTGCTGATGATTCTGCCGGTAACACTGTATGCGTGGCTGTCCGGAAATCTTGGTGATATGGCAGTAAATATAACCGAGGGTCTGCATATGATTTCTGTATTTACCTATCAGGAGGGATTCTTCATATCAATGGAGGTCCTTGTACTGGGAGCTGTGGTCTGTGCAATTCTGGGAACACTTGCCTCCACCTGTCTGAAATCCTCCTATGTATCTCTTGGACTCTGCATGCTGTGTATGCTTGCAGGTACTGCTCTGTCCTCCTACGCATCGTGGATGAAGCTGTTTCCCTTTAAATTTATGGAACTTACATGTGTCGCAGTCAGAGGCTTCACCTGCAATCTGTTTGATCAGGCCTTTTTCCTCTGGAAGCTGCTTCCTCTTGTATGGATTCCCTGCAGTTTTCTGCTTTGCTATGCAACCCTGCGCATCTATCGTTCCCGCTCTTATCACAGAATTTAGAAGCTATAAAGCATGAAAAGGAACATGCTGTCCATGAAAGAGGATGCAAGGCTTAGCTGTAGCTGGAATAAGCTGAAATGAGGATATATATCCTATACGTGATTGATTGCACCCCTGTGGATATGAGGAAGGGGGGACCTTTATTCATAAACAAGGTCAATGGACTTAACTGGTAACAGATATGTTTGCACAGCATAGAGCTAACGTAGTTGTTTGAAAGACAAACTTATATGGAAAACAGTGTACGAACAGGCCGGAATATGATATATTTATAACAAATTCAAAAGCGAGGGATAAGCAATGAAGAAATATATATATTTTCTGATTCCTGTATATGCACTGTACATATTCGGAATGTTTTATGTGATGCTGCCACCATTGAACTGGCATGCACCAGCTTTCTGGAAGTTTCTGGCACTGAGTGCAGGACCGCTTCTGGTGCTGCTGATCGTGTTTTCCTTTACCAAGCGTCAGATCGATTCCTTTCAGAACTGGCGTTCATCCTTTCATAACAAGAATGCCGTTAACCTGACCAGTGAACAGAAGCGCTGGGGAACAATCTGCAAGGCTTCCATTCTGGCACTGATGTTTGTGGTTGTCTTTCCATCCGCAGCTACTCTGGTTACTTCACGCATTTTCCATGCAAAGGCATTCTCACAGAGAATTGAACCAAAGGATGTGGAATTCAGCGAGGTTCCGCAGGTGGATTTCAAAAAGACACCGATTATTGACCGTGACAGCTCCATCCGTCTGGGAGATAAGGTTATGGGAAACATGACCGAATGGGTTTCGCAGTTTGATGTCAGCAATGAGTATACACAGATTTCCTATAAGGACAGTGTGTATCGTGTGACACCGTTAACCTATAACGGATTTATCAAATACTTTAAAAACAAGAGCGGCGGGGTGCCTGCCTATATCACGGTGGACAGCACCAGTGGGAAAACAAAGCTGGTAAAGCTGAAGGATCTCGGAATGGATGGTATGAAGTATGTTCCATCTGCGTATTTCAATGAAAACCTGAGCCGTCATTTGCGTTTCCAGTATCCGACTGAAATTTTCGGAGAGCCATCCTTTGAAATTGATGAGGAAGGAAGACCATGGTACATTTGTACAACCTACACGTATTCCGGCGTTGGAAATAAGAAACGTGTCACCGGAGCTGTGTTTCTGGATCCGATTACCGGTAAGAGTGAGAAATATGACACCAAGCATATTCCATCCTGGGCAGACCGCATTTATCCGGAATCTCTGGTCGTGGAGGAGCTGGATGACAATGGCAGTCTGAAGAAGGGGTTCTGGAACTCCCAGTTTGGACAGACCGGTGTCATTGTAACCTCCGAGGGCTATAACTATCTGGAGAAAAACGGCGATATCTGGCTGTATAGCGGACTGACCTCGGCGAATGCGGATGAATCCAATCTGGGCTTTGTACTGGTAAATCTGCGTACACATGAAGCCATGAAAATCGCTACGGCGGGCGCCAATGAAAAGAGCGCGATGAAGAGTGCGCAGTCTGAGGTGAAAAACTACGGTTATCAGTCCACCTTCCCGTTACTGATCAATATTAAGGGGAATCCGGTATATCTGATGTCGTTAAAGGATAACGGTCTGATTAAGATGTATGCGACGGTTTCTGCTGTGGATTATCAGAAGGTGGCTACTGTATATACGGATGAAGGTCTGGATGCACTGTTTAAAAAGACACTGAATCTTTTAGGAAGCGGCAGTGAGGACAGTATCAGTAAGGAGTCCTTAAAAACAGAAGATATCACGGTTGCCGGAGTGGAAAAAATCAACATGGACGGTAATACGATTTACTATATTCAATCGGAAAAGGGCGATATCTACAAAATCAGCTTTACGACGAAATATGAAAACCAGCTTGTCTTCTTAAAAAGCGGCGATAAGCTGAGCATATCCTATATCGATGCCGAGGGCATTAAGACGATTAAGGAATTGAAATAATAAGAAAGCCTCCACTCATGGAAATGTATCTTTACCTCCGTGAATGCGAGGCTTTTATGTTTGCATCTTTATTTTTTATATACGGACTAAAAGAGATGCGATACGGTATGTAAAATCGGTTTAAATATAGGAAAAAGGTTTCCAATCCGTGCTATTTACTCGCTTTTCCTGTATAATATTGCCATACGAATAAAAGGAGAAATGCATGGAACAAATAAAAGAAACGCCTAAAGTTTTCAGAATCACCGCTGTGTCCGATTGCGGCTGATGTCATCAGTGATGGAGAAAGTATTTATTTTTATATGTATGATCTGGATTTTGAAAATGAACGGCTGATTGCCCGCTCTGCCTGCTGGGTGAAAAATCTGGTGGAGGCACCTCTTACCTTTCAGAAAGATAAAATCGAAGAGGATCATCAGCCGGTACTGCCAAGTATGTTTGTGGATGAGGATATGGATATAAAGCCGTGGAATGAGGCTGAGCTGGAAATTGTCTGGAGTAAGGAAGGACATATCGCCGGTTTACTGCATAACGATGAAATCGTCTGCGTCATACCATCCTGGGCAGACGGTCATAACTTTCCCGGCTATGCGCTGTATGCGAAGGAAAACAATATGGTTGCGTGGAAGCTGAAGGATGCCAGTCCCATGGTGGAACGGATACTGGAAGGGAAGGCTTTCTGGAAACAGGAATTTAATGAGGTGTGGAAAACCTATAACACTCCTTATTTCTCACAGCTCAGTGATTTGTTCGGGGCTGCTACCAACTGCTATGACTTAAACAAGGACCGTTTTCCAAGCAGACTGCTGTTAACCTTTGAAAAGGATGGGATGTCGTATGCCTTTACCATTGGTGCCGGTATGTTTTCCATGCCGAATGCAGACCGTTATTATGCGGAGTATGAAGACTACGCCCGATGTGAATACGCAGTTCAATACCCGAGCAGTTTGTTGAGCAGGGAAGAGGAAATGGAGCTGTTCTCCTCGATTGCCGGCCTGTGTTCACTTCCATGGCATGCGATTGACTGTGTCGGACATGGGCATACACTGGATATCCCAATCAAAGATAAGTATGGCTGTGTGCTGATCGATGATGAAAAAAGCGGGGATCCGTTACCTCTGCATTTAAAAAAGGAAGGCGTACATGTATACTGGATTCGCAGTGTGGAGGATGAGGTTTTTGCACAGCTCAAGGATGAGGAAAAGAAAGAGCAGCTGCTGGAGCAGCTCTGCCTGCATACCGAATTGCTGTAAGGTACAGTACGAAAACATCTATATACGTATACGGGAGAAAGGCAAAAAGAACAGAACCATATGTGAGCGCTCTGTTCTTTTTATCTGGAATCCTCTGTATTTTCCTGCATCTATTCTTTCCTTAACAAGGCGATTTCCTCTTTCAGTAGCTGCTGTACACTGTCAAATGATAAGATGGAAGACTGTGCCATATCCTCTAACATATCTTTTATGTGCGTCTGCATGATTCCCTTGGAAAGCCCCTGAGCGTTCAGCTCTACATGATCAAACCAGGGAATGTCATGTAGCTGCATCTGCCGCTGCTTCTGTAGATTGTCCATTGATTTCAACTGCTCGATATATTCCTTTACATAGCGAAGAGTGGCTGCTTCATCATGCAGTGCCGCACTGTAGATATACAGCTGAGACATTACCGAGAGAGGGAGCTGAAACAGGTGGCTTAAGCCTTCCATCAGCTGCAGATAGCTTCTTAACATATCCATACGGTTGTTGCGCTTTGCCAGATTACACATATTTAACAGGATCATGCCTATCTGATGATAGTGGGAAAACAGCTGAGCCTGCAGCATATGCATAGCCTCGTCTTCATCCTTGATCTGCATGGCAAGCGTACCTTCCAGAGAAGAGGTATCCGCAAGTCTGGGCAGTTTCTGCAGCAGCTGCAGACCTTCCTCATAGCGCTGTTCCATTGCCAGAAAATTCACCAGGAGGATGCCGGCAAGCTGCTTTTTCTCTAAATCCGCTGACTGTGAAACCTCCTGTGCCAGCTGCTTTGCCAGTGCCAGAAACTCATTTGCCTGACCTTCCTCCTGAAGCAGAAGAAGTACCTGCATAGATAAGCGGGCAAACGATAATTTCAGGCTCTCACTGTTGGGATACTGCCGTAAAACTTTTTTCACATATGCCATGGCTTCAGGGAAAGGTGCACTTTGAAACTGTCCCAGCATTTCTTCACATAGCCTGTTCACCTGCTCCTCGCTCAGATTTTTTTCAAAATTCAACAGCTCATCAATACTGATATCAAAAATTCGTGCTAAAATGGGAAGTGTAGATATATCGGGACAGCTGCTGCCCGTTTCCCTTAATTAAAGATATTGTTGGGTAAAAAAGAAAGGTCAGTCGATTTTGCCGATGAAGCGGTAGTAGATTTCTACTTCCTGCTCACGACTTCCGTCCTCGCCCTTGACAGCTTCGTGGACGGTTACTTTTTCAATTAGAGTGTTCAGAAGTTCGGCGGTCAGCTCCACAGGGTTGACATACTGTTTCATTAGGGCAATCCACTTTTCAGCATCCGCTGCGGTCTGTACGGCGGCTTCCATCATTTCGTGAAGCTGTCTTATTTTTGTTTCAAGCTCCTTTTGCTCGTTCTGGTACTTCTCGGACAGCATATTGAAGTTATACTCGGTTATGCGTCCGGCAGACCAGTCCTCATACATTTTAGCAAACAGCCCGTCAACCTCGGCTTTACGCTTCTCTGCCTTTTTCAGCTCCGCAGCCTGCTTTTTCTTCGCAGAGTTTCTTTCCCTGTCGCTGGCATTGAGTAGCCGTTTCAGCAGCTTGTCCTCGTCTTTCTGTACCATCATAGACCAGTATTGCAGTCTTGCAAGCACATAGGCATACAGTACATCATAGCGGATATAGTGCATGGAACACTGGCGTAATCCCTGTCCGTTCTTGCTGCAATGGTAGTACCCGTATGGGTTTTTGTTCTGCTTGTTTTCCCCATAGGCTAAAGACCATCCGCAGTCTGCACATTTTATCAATCCTGCGAAAATCTGTGTCGTACCGTTTCTGCGTTTCCTGCGTCTGCTTGCAATCAGCTCTTGAACTTTTTGGAACACTTCTTCGGAAATGATGGCTTCGTGGGTATTTTCCACACGATACCATTCTTCCTGCGGCTTCCGCACCTTTTTCTTGTTCTTGAATGAAATGTTGCTCTGCTTGTTGTGAACGCTGTGACCGATGTAGGTTTCCTCTTTCAAAATGCTCTTGACCTGTGCAATCGTCCACGCATAGGCTTTTTCTGCGGGCGCACCGGCGTAGATATTGGCGAAAGTCCCGTATCTTTCATAGTTCAGCCAGCCGGGGGTAGGTACTTTTTCCTCCACCAGAATCCGTGTAATGCTGGCGGCTCCACGCCCGTGTACAGCAAGGTCAAAAATCTTCTCTACAATCCAGCGTGTTTCCGGGTCGATCAGAAGATGACCTTTTTTGTCCGGGTCTTTTACATAGCCCAGCGGTGCATAGGCTCCATAGTGTGCGCCATTGGCAAATCTTGTGTGCATGGCAGCCTTGACCTTTTTGCTGGTCTGTCGGGCGTGCATTTCATTCAGGATGTTTAAGAACGGTGCAAGCTCGCTTTCTCCGTTGATGGTGTCCACATTGTCATTGATGGCAATGTAGCGTACTCCCTTGCTGGGGAAATAGATTTCCGTGTACTGACCGGTCAGGATATAGTTTCTTCCCAGACGGGATAAGTCCTTTGTGACAACGCAGTTGATTTTCCCGTCTTCGATGTCATCAATCATCCTTTGGAAACTTGGACGCTCGAAATTTGTCCCACTCCATCCGTCGTCAATGTACTCGTCTACAACGGTCAGCCCATGCTCTGCGGCATACTGTCTTAGCATCATGCGCTGGGTCTGGATACTGCCGCTTTCCCCCTGTAATTCATCGTCACGGCTCAATCTCAAATATAGTGCAGTGTTATAAATCGTTGTATTGTATGGTTGTTTCACGGTTAAAAATCCTCCTTCTAAAAGAAACAACCCACGCTTATACAATACTCGCTGGTACAAGTATATCATAAGCGTGGGCTGATTGACAGTCGTTATTCCGTATTTTTTCAGGAAGCGGCGGCAGCGTGCTGGATCACATCTTCCAGTAGGCTGTCAAGCGGCTTCCCATCCTGTGCGAAATGCTCCGATACCTTGATACGGACTTTCCCCATGACAAAATACTGGGTGCCGTCTTTTTCGGTAAGCAGGGTGCCGCTGTTTTTGTTATTGCTCTCGTTTTTGTTTTTTGCCATAGGCAGTTACCTCCATAAATGAAATATGCCCGACAAGGGAATGTCAGGCAGGTGTACAGCCGCAGACTGTCTCCATGTCAACCGAACCGTGTCAACCGGCAGAAAAGACTTTGAAAACAATCCATAGGCGCTCTATGATTACTTTTTACTTTTTCTTTAATTTCTTGGTTGACATGGTTGACAAAGGGGAGAAATGCCCCAAATATCAGGCTTTTCCCCGTCAACCGGCTGTCAACCGAAGCGTCAACCAAACTGTCAACCGGTGGCTTTTCAGAATGGCAGTTCCATTTGCCGGGCTTCTTCTTCCGTGATTTCCTGAAAACCGTCCCCCTCCGGCGGGGCTTGGTTGACACGCTCCCACCCTTTTTGAGAACCGTATTTCTTATACCGCTTTGGGCTTTTGTAGGCTGCCCAGCCCTGTATGATGCCGCCCGCAATGCCGGTATTCATAATCTCGCAGATTGCCCGTGTCTCCCAGTCTGCCGGGGAATTTAAGTTCCCCAATGCTTCCTCATAAAGCTGCTTGGAGCATACCCTGTCGCCGGTGTAGTCCTCCAAATAGGCGTAGATCATGCCAGCCTGTGTGTCCTCCTGCATGAAGTCCTGCTGATGGGCGTTCAGGTATCGGTTCATTTCCATGCTGAATGACAGCTTATACTTCCCACTGCGGTAAACCGTCATGGCTTCCGCCCACATCTGTTCGATATACGCCCTCGCCGCCGCTTCATCGTCCAGTATGTGAACCTCCGCCCGTTCCGGGTACACCGTCACGGGGAGAAAGCGCCGGTTGCCGGTGCGGTCACGGGGTAAAAAGTCCTGCCGGTTGGTCGTCCCTCCAAATACACATTGCCGCAGCCGGTCTGCCGGATGTGTCTCATACGGCACTTTGTAGGTTTCTTTCTGGCGGCTTAAGAATGACTTGATTTCCTCAATACTCTTGGCGTTGGCTGTGGCGATCATCTCCGACATCTCGATAATCCAATGCCCTTGCAGCTTGCGGTACACATTTTCATCGTCCAGCTTCTTCAAATCGTCTGAAAACCATTCGTCCCTGCCTGCCAGCAGCCGGAAAAAGGTAGATTTCCCGGCTCCCTGACCACCAACCAGACAGAGCATGACCTCAAACTTGCTCCCCGGTCTGAATACCCGCCGGATGGCTCCCATCAGGAACAGTTTCAAGGCTTCATAAGTGTATTCGTCCGTATCGGCTCCCAGAAAGTGATGCAGGGCGTAACGGATGCGCTCTGTGCCGTCCCATTGCAGGTTGTTCAGGTAATCCCTGACCGGATGGTAGCGGTTTTCATTGGCAACAATCTTGATGGCGCTCTGCACCTTTTTCTCGCTGGTAAGCCCGTAATTTTCTTCCAGATACAAAAGCAGGTAGTTCATGTCCATGTCGGTCAGCGTGGTACTGGTGCGCTCCCAGCCCAGCGGCTTCACAATGTCAATCTGCTCCGTCAAAAGGTTCAGACGCAGTGCCCCACGAAACAGCGGGTCACGCTGGAACACCGTCAGGCAGTTTCGGATGCTGTTCTTCACGCCGCCTTTCTGCGTCCCCTCTAACGTCTCCCGGATTTCTTCCGGTGTCTGCGCCGGTTCCATTGTGTCCATCGTCCTTTTGACCGCTTCCTGCGTTTCCGGCGGCAAGCTCTGAAATTCGCTGTTCAAGCCGCAACACCTCCTTTCCCTGTGCGGCGATCAATGTCGCTTTTTCTTCTATTTCTCCGTATAACAAAATATCCAAAAGGTATTCTGTGTAGCTTATCCTCTGCAACGCTTCCACAAAAAGAGGATGCCAGATGGCATCCTGCGGCTGTGGGGCGTGTGCTGTTTTCCAATGCTCCAGCAGGCGCAGATAATCGCATAGCACCCGGAAACAATACCGTTCCGTTTCCTGAAATCTCTGCTCCGCTGATTTTTGTCGGGGCTGTGACCTGTTGTGACGCTTCCTATCTGGCGGCGCATTGCCGGATTTCTCATAGGAAACGCCGAAGTCCTCCGCAAGCCTGACCGCAGCTTCCCGTTTCCCCAATCCATGCAGCAAAGCGGCAAAGTCGATCACATCCCCGGAAGCCCCGCAGCCGAAGCAGTAAAAGCGGCTGTCCACTTTCATGCTGGGCGTGCGGTCATTGTGGAATGGACAGCAGACCATGCCGTTTCTCCCCACCCGGATTCCATAGAATGAAGCAGCCTGCCGGGTGGTAACAGACTGTTTCACCGCTTCAAATACATTCAAATGCTCCCTCCATAAAAATACTGGTAGCGGTAAAGCTGCCGGTTATATCATAGCTCCATCTCATGTTTCTTTCTCTGTACTGCCTGTGGCTGCTCCCTCCGGCGCAGTGCGGTATCTACGGCGTTCTGCACCTGCCGTAGCCGTATGACTTCCTCCCGGAGTGGCTTGTGCTGCGGAGACAGTTCGGCATACTCTGTTTTTAACTGTGCGTATTCCTGTTTCCATGCTTTCAGGGCAATGGGTTTTCCGCCCAGTTTTTCTTTCAAAATACGGCGGGCGGCATAAAACAGCCGTAACTCCGCATCGTGGGATGTTTCAAATTTCTCCCTCTGTTTCTTAAACTTGATATTGTTCAATTCCGTATGAACAGGTTTTAGCCGCTGGTAATTCTCGCCCTCCCGTATCAATTCCTGCAATTCCTTTATCCGGGCAGATTTCTTTTTCATGGAGTCGCTTAACGCTTCAAATTCTTCGTTGACAGAGGAAAGACGCTCCTGCAAATCCTCTAATGTGAGCAGCTTGTTTTCCGTCAGATAATTGACGGCTTCGGCAAACTGCTTTAAGTTTCCGGTTCTGGCTTTATTGCTCCATGCCCCTGCGTTGCGCTGGTTGTAATAAGCGATCAGCAGGTCGGCAAGGCTCGGTGTCTGCGGTTTGGAAAGTTCTTCTTTTACCTCTGCCATCCAGACAAACAGGGCTTTGATCTTCTTCCTCACATCCTGCATGAGCCGGTTGGTGGCTTTAATCCAGCGGTTCAGTTCCCCTTTCTCGGTGCGGATGCCCTTTGCTTCCATCTGCCGGACATTAGCTCCCTCGTGGACAGTAGGTATCAGGTCAAGCCCCTGCCGCACATAGGAACGGTGGTCGATACGCACATCCAGCCCTTTTTCCTCAAATTTTGTATTAACGGCAGCCGCCCACTGCTCCCGCCAGTGTTCCAGCGTTTCCGGCTCATGCCAGTCTGTTGTATGGACAGCGTTAAACATATAATCGCCGTTTTTATCCCGGATTCGGTTTCCATCTTCATCAAGAAGATATTCCCGACGCTGTTTTTGTCCCCATGTGCCATCCGGGTTCAAAGGGCGCATGGTTGTCATCACATGAAAATGCGGGTTAGGGATGCCGCCGTCCTCTTTCTCCGGGCTGTGAAAAGCAAGGTCGGCAATCATGCCTTTTGTCACAAACTGCTCCTGTACGAACTTCCTCGCCAGCTCCATGTTTTCTTCCAGCGTCAATTCATTCTGCATGGCAATATCAAAGGAATAGGCAAGCTGTGCTTTTGGATGTTTCTCGCAGTTCTCCACAGCATTCCAGAGGGTCGCCCGGTCAAGATATATTTCCGGCGCATGGGGCGGCAGCATGATTTCCGAAGCGATCACGCCGCCCTTTTTGGTGTAGTCGCTGACTTCTCCATAGTAGCTGCTGTAAAGACGCTCCCCGGCTCGGTAGGCTGCGCTGGCAATGGCGCTCTGACCGGCGCTGCGCTTGATCTGTGCGATTGAAAAATGATAAAGTGCTATCCTTAGTCACCGCCTTTCTCCTGCCCGGAAATACGGGCGTGGTTCTCTGCGGCAGACCGGATGAAATGCTCCGCCTGCGGCAGATTCAAAATGCTTTCCATGAGGGAATAAAATTCCGCTTCGGATAGCTCCTTTGTCTGTGGTGCAATGCTCTCAATAGCTGCCCCACGGGTAATCAGCCGGTGCGTCCTCTGTTTCCGGGAACCGCTTTCCAGATACGCCTGCCGGTTTTTCAAACGCTGCATTTTCCGTTTTTCCTGTTCCAGCAGGACAGTGGTTTTTTCATATTCCTGCTTCAACTGTTCCAAAGATTTTTCCATGTTCTCACATCCTTTGCTGATAAGATAAAGAAAGACCATCCGCAGACAGTCCGTGTGTCAGTGCTTCTATAAAACCCGATGAAAAGGGAAAACCGCAGAGCGGATTTCTCTTTGCGGCGGGTACACAGGGGATAGCCGCTTTAGCGGCGCAAGGGGGTGCAGCCGCCTTGTCGGAGCGAAGCGAACGCAGACCTCGGATTGCTGATTTTATCAGCGGCAGAGGTAAGCTCCGCAGGACGCACGATACATGGTCTTTAGACTATGTATAGAAGTGCGCCCTTAGTTCCTAAGGGATTTTTCCGTTTCCGGCAGTCTTGTCCTTTTTCTTGGAACGCTTGGAAAGATACTTCGGGCAGTCAACCACAACCGCCCGGAAGCTCTGTTTACATTCGTGCTGGCATTTCCGGCACAGTTCGTTGTAAGTGATACGGCTGCGGTCATTTAAGAAGAAAGACCATTCCAGCCGCCGCTTGTTGCTCATTCTTGCCATAACCGGCTCCTTTCTCCGTTTCTATCTGATGTACGCAGATAGGCTGTTTTGGTGTAGCGTCTCGGTATCATTTTTAAGGTTTTTTCTCTCTGTATGCCCCTTTGGAAAGTGCGGCAGTATTGCAGTCAGGGAATGATACCTCACGCTTATTTGTCGCTTCCCGGTACGGTTTCGGAGCCTTTTGCCATCCATTCAAAGAAAGCAATTTTGCTGACCTTGATAAGCCTCCCCCTGCGGAACGCCGGAAAGCCGGGGGTGTGTACCAGCTCATAGGCGCTCGCTCTTGAAATTCCCATAATCCGCTGAATGTCCGCCACATCCAGAACCAGCGGTAAATCCTCGTAGCTGTTCAATCTCTTTTTATCGTTCATTCTGTTCCTCCCATAAATCAAATAGGTTAAAATGCTTCCTGCTGCCGCTCTCCCCAAAAGCCGTTTTCCTGCCCCATTCCTGCGGTGTTTCCCTGCATTGGTGCGCCGGATGCGTCACTTCTCCTGCCGGTCATATCCTTTTTGGACGGTCATTCACTTGTCAAGGTACTGTGCGGTACGAAATTACCAACCGCAATCATCATAGCGTACTATCCTTGACAAAACAATGATTATGCGATACCATGAGTGTAACTGATATAACTGAATTATATAATTACCATAAACAAAGGCAGGGGATAGGGATGGAGAATCAGTTTATACGGCATGAGCCATGTTTTGAGAGGATTTTGTTTGTCCTGACGCTGGACAGGAAGAAAATGAAAGAGCGGATTTTGATTGGGGAAGAACAGCAGATCCGCTTCCGGCTGAACGGGAGCCAAAACGCAGAGGTGCTTTGTGATATGACACGCCCGCTGGGAACTTTTTTGATAAACTTTGAGCGTGACACGGACAGAGATTGGAACTTATACGGGCTTTCTCCGCTGCGGCAAGCCCTCCACTCCAACCGACGGAAACAGCCGGAGCTGGAGCAGACGGCAAGCGAATTTCTCTGGGGAAAATATCTTAGCAATGACCCTCTGAAAATGTATGTGGCGTTCCGTATCTGGAACAGCTATCTGCTTGCCAGAGAACCCCGTGACCGTAACGCTGCCTGTGACCGCTTCATGGATAAAATGAGCAGCCTGACCGGGGTATTCCATAACGAAGCCATGAGCTTTGACAGGGAGACAGGAAAACCGAAACATTTTCAAGCTGGCAGCCTTTATTTCAAAGGCGCACCGTCAGAAGATACCCGGCTTGACCTCTGGTTACCGGACAACCGGCGCACAGAAGAATGTGTGTCTGCCTATGCGTCCCTCTACCCGTTGATTACCTATTATCTGAACAGGCTGAATGACTGGGGGCTTTGCTTCCGGCGGTGCAAGGTCTGCGGGAAATATTTTCTGGCAAAGAGCCAGCGGTATGAGCTGTGCAGCGACAAGTGCCGAAAAGCACAGGCACTTCAAAACAAGCGGGAATTTGACGAGAGGGCAAGAGAAAATAACTATGACCTGCTTTATAAAAATGAATGCCAGAACTGGCGCAACAAAATAAACCGGGTAAAAAATACCGCAGGCTTTCCGGCTGACCGTCTGGAAAAAATACAGGCTGCCTTTTCCGACTTTAAGAAAGAAGCCTTACAGAGAAAAAAGGCTGTAAAAACAGGAACAGCCAGCCCGAAAGAATTTACGGACTGGCTGTATCTGCAAAGTAATGTAATTGTGAGGCTGACTGAATACTAAATTTTTTTCTCGTTGTGAGGTTTCTGTGACATTTGCCTGATGGCAGTATCGAAATTGCAGTAATTACTCATGCAAAATGCTTCTTCGTTTTATACACTATACCTATATGGTGGAGCACCAAATGAAAGGAGCAAAAAATATGTCTGAGATTCAAAATGCGATTGAAGTAAAGAACTTAAAAAAAGGTTTTGGTGGCAGAGTTTTGTTTGAGAATTTTAGCCTGAATGTAAAAGCAAATACAATCCATGCGATTATTGGCCCGAACGGTTCTGGAAAGACAACACTGCTACGCTTGATTACAGGGGTATACCAGCCAAATGCAGGGACAATCAACATTGCAGGGAAATATGCAATGCAGCTTGAAAATGACTATCTGTATGAAGAACAGACTGGTCTTGAAAATTTGAAAATTTTTGGGAAATACTTTGGATTTGAAATAAATGATCGTTCAGACGGCTATTGTACGCAATTAGGATTGACCGAGCATTTAGGAAAGCGTGTTAGCACTTATTCTAAAGGAATGAAAAGAAAACTGTCCCTTTTGATTGTGATTATGATGGGACGGGATATTCTGCTCATGGATGAACCAACATCGGGTGTAGACCCCATATCCAGAGTAGAAATCCGTAGTTTGATAGAGGCTCTAAAAGCTGACGGAAAAACGGTTATTATCACTTCACATGACCTTAGCGAGATTGAAAAGTGCGCTGATGATGTATCTATGATTAAAAATGGCAGATTGCTGTTTGATAAGGGTATTCAAGAAATGCAAGGACAATCATTGGAAGAAATCTTTATTAAGGAGGGCAATCGGCATGAGTAACATGGGAAAAGGCGCAGGCTACTATCTTACCAGAAGTAAAAGCCTCCTAATTGATACTGCGATTGTTGCCATTCTGGCGATTTTTATGAGCTTTGCAATGCAGATGGACGCCTTGCAGTCTAAGGGAGAAGATTATTTAGTCCTAATGCTCTATGCGGTTATTTTTGGTCTTACCTCCCTGCAATCCGGTGCTATGATTGTAGATTTGACAGCAAAGGATAAGTTAAGCCGGAGAGTTGAATTTTTTGCAGCTTCTGGAATTGCGGTAAAAGAGATTATAAAACAGTATTCGATACAGATTTTCCGATTTTCTGGTATTATCCCGTTCTTTGTTTTTATGAGTTGCTATTACTTTACCGACTGGACAATGAGCTTTGGGCGGATCGTATGCGTTTATCTTAGTATTCTTGTACTTAGTTTTTGTGAGATTGTCGCTTTGAATATCATTGTACTGGATGTAAAACGAGTAAAACTGTTCAAAAATGTTCTGTTCTTTGGTAATTTTGCACTGGTTTATTTGATTGCGATGTCGGCAGAACGAATTACAGAGTTTGTGAATCAACATCATATAGGAATTGACTATTTGATTATTGTGGTTGATGTTGCACTTTGCATGATGTTTGCACTATTAAGTTTCTTTAAGGCTCGGCACATGAGCAACGAAACAGTCATCAGGAGGGATGGCGAATGGGTTTGATAACATTAAACCTTAAAAGGGTATTGAACTGGAATTTTATATTTATGAGTGCGGTAGCAGCTATCTTCGGCATGATCTCTCTGATGAACTTTGGGGATATTTCAGAAAACATTGTATTTGGCGTTGATATAAAGTATTTTATGCTTGATGGATACCTGTGCTTATTTATCTTTTTTGCCGGAGAAATAAGCAAGGATATGTTGCAGCAAGAAAAAATCACAAAGAGAATAGAATGGAAACTTGCTAATGGTATTAAAATTTCAAGTATTGTTAAGGAGAATCTGCTATCACTATGGATTGGAACGCTGATCCTTTTGTTTCCTCTACTTTTGATAATTTCCATTCGCCTGCCAAACCTTATCTTGTTATTAGGCACCTATTTTCTGATCCTTAGCATATTGTATTCGGCATTTATAAATGTTTTGATTCTCTGGATTAGAAATATGAACTGGTTTAAGAGTATTCCTATCTTTGCAACACTGCTTCATATTTTGCTGGTTGTCTTAAAATGTGGGATATTTATGAAAACGAATAATGTGTGGGTGTTGCTACTATTTTCTCCAGTGAGTATAATAGTTTTGACTGCGTGTGGTTTATGTCTGATGACTAAAGAACGGATCGTATCATCATATTACTAACATAATGAATTTTAGCTGAAAGGAGGGGGGTCTATGCAGGATAAACGCTTCTATCCGTATCTGTTTCTTCATGCGGGTATTGTGACTTTATGGGTTATATTGGATAGAACACATAAAGGAATTGCGAATGACGGAGCCATCAACTTATTGTCGATTGCCGTCTTGCTTTGTTATTTCAATCTGCTCTATCTACATGTAATGACATCACGGCGAAAGGCAACAATATCTGAATGTGGCTGGAACCTGCTTTCTGTTTCCTTTATTGCGGCGCTGATGTATGATGGATTTTCCACCTTATACACGGGTGCATTTCTGGTTTTTGCATTGATTATCGGAATAATGCTGGTAAGAACTGACGCAAGCCGGGGAAAAATGGTTCGCTTGCTGTTTGGAATTGCGTCTATCATACTGTCGTTTTTCAATTTCCGAATTCTACCTGCGGTAACTATGTTAATTGGAATGTTCGTGGGAATTTTCCTTGATTATAAATATATAAATTTGAAACAGGTTAATATTCTTCCGATTGCCCAGAGGAAAGCAAGATATGTCCTTGTTTTCATGATTCCTTTGCTTACAATCGTACTTTATTGCTTTGATTTGTCCACCCTGCAAGTCAATGTATTTTTTCAGCTTATAATGCTTTTATTTGAGGCTTTTGCTGTCATTCATCTTGGCGACATGGAAGCTCGTTACAACGAGCTGACAAAGTATTATGAATTAACGAACTATATTGCAAGTGAGAGGGAAGATTTTTCAATGCTACTTCACAACGATGTGCTTCAAGATATTGGAGGTGCCAAAAATCTTCTGTCGCTTCGCTCACCAGCTATTGATGAAACAAAAAGGATATTGTCTGATTTGGAATTGCGGGTAAGAAATATGATGAATTTCTATTCCTCTAATATCTTTTCGGGGTATGCTTCATGGGAACATATCGGATATATGCTTGACGCGATTAAGAAGCTGTACCCAAAGAAGAATATACTTGTAGATTTCACGATTGACAGCGAAGCAAGGATTGCTTTGAAAAAAGATAACAGTTTGGAACAGACTATGCAGATAATCAAAGAACTTGTCAACAATGTTTATAAACACGCTGCCGCTACTTTTATTCATTTGGAAATCGCGCTAAATGAAGAAAGTAGACTCGTAATTACCTGTCAAAATGATGGAGCGAAACCAAATGACATTGAAAATATTCTTTCTTCCAAAGGTGGTATGCTGTTCTTGACGGTGTTGATAAATGGGAATGGTGGTAACATTCAGTATTTAGAGAAAGATGGTATTTTAACTGCAACGGCAGTTTTGGGGAGAAAAAATGAAGATATTACTATTTGATGATCACAGGATATTTGGAGAGAGTTTAAGCAAACTTCTGGAAGATTGGGATGAAATCTCTATCTGTCGCTATGTAAGTAATGAAACAGAGTTTTGGAATATTCTTTCCGTAGACGAATGGGACATTGTATTACTTGATGTCAACCTAAGAGAGCAGTCAAAAAGTTCTGGCATTGATCTGATAGAAACGATATATAGTAAAAAGCCAAAAATAAAGGTGGTTATGCTATCCTCTTATGATATGCCAGTTTATAGACAGGAGGCACTTAAAAAAGGCGCCGTAAGTTATATTGATAAGTCTGCTTCTGCTGACGAGTTGGTAAAAAAACTCACAGCTATTAGTAAAGGTCACAAGTCCACTACGCCCCCTTTATTAGATCCCCTGACAGATCGTGAAGCGGAAATTATTAAGGCGATTGGAACAGGGAAAACAAAGCATGAAATAGCGCAAGAACTGTATATCAGTGAACGGACACTTTACAACCATATCCAAAGCATCTATGATAAGCTGGGGGCTAAAAATGCTATCGAAGCCTATAACAAGGCTATTGCACTTGGATATATCACACCCTTAATATGAGTTTAGGCAATAAGAGGGACAGATATATCAGAACACAAGTGACAAGTATGCACATTATGTAAGCAGATAGCAAAAACAAGTATCATTGAACGACTTCATCAAAACAATAAAGAAAAGCTGGGAGCAAAATTAAGTCTGCTTCCAGCTTTTTTGTATTTGTTATTGTATGTGGTTGACTAAGGAATATTGTTTAAGCGTGAGTTTGTGATATTGGGTGTGGTATCTTTAACTATGGGAAACTCCGTGCTCCCATTTACTCACTGCCGCAGAGCTGACATGAAGAAGTGATGCCAGCATTTCCTGTGTATAACCCTTTTCATTGCGCAGACGAACGATGTTTTTACCTATATCCATATATATGCATACCCCTTACTTTCTACAGGTACCTGTAACTATAGTATAAAGCAGGACAGGGCTTCCTGCAATGGAAGAAGAGTTAACATACTGTGGTATAAATCAACTGCTGGTTAAGGCATAAAGGAGGGATGTTTTTGAGTACCTATGTGATGAGTGATGTCCATGGCCTTAAGGACCGCTACGATGCCATGCTGGAGGCACTTGCGTTACAGAATGAGGATACGCTGTTTGTACTGGGGGATGTGATTGACCGCGGAAGGGATGGAATTGCCATCCTTCTAGATATTATGAATAGAGATAATGTATATATGCTGCTGAGAAATCATGAATATATGATGAAGCAGTATTATGAGGCGGTGCACCATGTGATAACCGATATGCAGGAGGCATGGGTGGTAACCGATCGCTGGCAACGCAATCACTGCAGCCCGACGATCGATGCCTTTGAACGTCTGAATGAAAGGAAGCAGCGTGAGCTTCTGGATTATCTGGATGAACTGCCGATTGCAATCTGTGACCTTAAAGTGCATGAGGAACTGTTTTACTTAACACATGGCAGTGCGCAGCCACAGTTTACGCATGGTATCGTAACACAGCAGGATGTGAAAGACAGTGATGTTACAATGGAACGCTTTGTATGGGACCGTATGGATGTACATGAGCGTCTGTTTGATGACCGCAGTGTGATTGTCGGTCATACACCTACCCTGTTTTTTCAGGAGGCACATCCTTATGCTATTTGGACAGATACCGGTGATGTAAAGACTGCACGTATTATGGATATCGACTGCGGGTGTGCGGCAAATGATATTCACAGCAGACTGGGGGTTGTCTGTCTGGATACAAGAACCGTACAGTATTTCTAACAGCGGGTTGACTCTGACATTGTGTCATGGCGTATACTTCCTGTGAGCTCAGAAAGCGAGGTGCCTTGCATGTTAAGGATTGGTGATTTTTCGAAGCTGTCCAGGATCAGTATCCGGATGCTGCGGTATTATGAAAAGCATAATCTGTTGAAGCCCCGTTATGTGGATGAGGAAAGCGGATATCGCTTTTATGCACATGAACAGATTTTCGAGGCTGCCAAAATACGGTTTCTAAGAGAAGCCGGCTTCAGTGTCGCCATGATGGAGGAAATCATGGCGCAGTATGACAGTCCGCAGGAGATTCAGCGGTATTTTCAGATACGCATGAAGGAGCTGGAAGAGGAACGGCAAAGGATTTCGAATACATTGATCCGACTGGAACGGGCGCAGAAGCTGCTCGATACGGAGGATACGTTTATGAAGTATACGGTAGAAGTAAAACAAATCAAGGGAATGTATGCCGCAACCCTGCGCAGCATGATTCCCACATATGAGCGTGAGGATCTGGTATGGAAGAGGATGTACAGCATCCTTGCGGAAAAGCATCTGGATATCACCTTTGCACAACCGCAAAATGCACGGGCATATTTCTTTGATGAGGGATTTGCAGAAAAGAATGTGGATATAGAAATCGCCACGGAGGTAGTCGGCAGCTATGAGGATGTTGAGGATATCTGCTTTCGTCAGCTGAAGGATGAAATGGTTGCCAGTGTTACTTTTACCGGTGATTACAGCCAGATTACGGAGGTCTGCATGGCGATTACGATGTGGATCAAGGAAAACGGCTATGAGCTGGATGGAGCGAATTTCTGCATTTATCACAAGGGCTGGGGGCAGTGTGACAATCCAAAGGAATTTGTGACAGAAATCTGTTTTCCAATTCGTAAATAAGAAAAGAAGGTAGAAGAAAACAATCCTGTTTAAGGAGTACGCAGGATTGTTTTTTGTTGTTTCTGAAGGTATCTTAAGGATACCTTCCATATGCATTATTTCATATGCTCATCGAGGAAGTGGAAAATCTTCTGATAATACGCCTTTGGCTGTTCATACATATTGGCTCTGTGTCCGCTGTTTTCCACAATGTAGAGATCCTTCGCGGACTGACAGGCATCATATAGGCGAAATGCCATATCACAGGGCACATGCACATCCTTTTCACCATGGAGAAACAGAGTTGGAAGAACCGCCTTTTCCATCTTCGGCAATGCGCTTGCCTTGCGGATGCCGAAGTTCATTTTCTGTTTTACAAGGACACCCATGGAATCCAGAATCGGGAATGGAGGCATTTTATAATAGTGCGTCATCTGCCATGATAATATATCATACACCGAGGTGTATCCGCCGTCTTCAATGATACAGCGTACTGCGGCAGGCAGTTTTTCCTGCGGACAGAACAGAATTGTGTCCGCTCCCATGGAAATACCGTACAATACGATTTCCGCCTGAGAATCCATTTCCAGAACCGCATCGATCCAGCGAAGTAAATCCTTACGCTCATTCCAGCCAAGTGATATCAAAGAGCCTTCGCTCTCTCCGTGTGCGCGTGCATCCGGGGTAAGCACATGATAGCCCTGTTCATGAAAGGCTCTTGCGACTGTCCGCATATCCTCCTTGGTGCAGGCGTAGTCATGCAAAACGAATGCCCAGCGGTGTGATGTATGGTCATGGGAAGGATAAATCATACCAACCAGCTGCAGACCGTCTTCACTTTCTACAGATACCTTGTCAACTGCAACATTCTGTATCCATTTCTTACAGAGCAGCAGCTCCTTGTGGCGCCGTGTTTTTTGTTCATCATTCAGATCCGCGTCTGCCAGACTCAGCTGCTTCCCCTTTTTCAGTTTTTTCCGGTTTAGCGTCTGGTCAAACAGTGTCCGGCACAGAAAGAAATCGGTTGCGGCCGCAAGTGTGGACGCTGCCCCCAGCCCGGTAATGATTTTTGATTTTTTGCTCATGTTGTCAGCTCCCATCTAATTTGTTTCATTATCTATATTATTATATAATGAAATCTGTGAAATTACGAGCGGAAACGTTTACATATCGTATGAAAGGTACAAAAAAGTTGTTTTTAGCACGTTGCAGGCTGAGCATTCTGCAAGGGGATGTTTTAAGATGGAAAGCCAGGGCGGTATCTGTCATAAAAGGCAGGTCTGTAAGGTAGAAGGGGATGAGGTACACCATGGTTGTCTAATGGTAAGAATGTCTTTTTATTGTGATAAGGGAAATTAAGACTGTTAATCTATCGTGCTAAAAAACAAATAGTAGTAAACATCAGGGATATTCATAATAAACGTAAGCAAGGCAGTGATATTGCAGAAATAATGATATGGATATGCAGGAGAATCTGCTGTATTCTGTATGGGATATACATAGATTCAATGCAATGAATCTATGCATTTGCAGAAACCTTATGCTTTGCTGTATGCCGTAACCTGCTGTAAGGGCTTTGTAGTTAGCGTTATTCTGCTGTCGTGGATGCTATTGATATAGAAAGCCGCCTGTGGATAATCTTTGATTCCTTCAGCTGTAGCAGGTATGGATGACTGAAAAAATCTCTTTTTCTGAATACAAAAGAAGCGATAAAAGAGAAAGGGATATTACTTGCGTAATTTATGAAAAAAACAGTTGCAATTCCAATAGAATCATATTACAATACTAAGTACCGCGGTTTCGTGGTATTTTCATGCGTGGGAGAAGGAGGCAACCCTTCATTCTGACCACTGCATAAGACTTTTTAAATATAGGAGGAATGTCTTGTGAGTAAGAAAGTTGCAAAAGTTTGTAAACTTCAGTTCCCTGCAGGGGGAGCTAGACCGGGACCTGCACTGGCTTCTGCCGGTATCAACATGCCGCAGTTCTGTACAGCATTCAATGATGCTACAAAAGAGCGTGCCGGTGATGTCGTTCCAGTTATCATTACTGCATACGAAGACAAGAGCTTTGACTTCGTAATCAAAACAACTCCGGCTGCTATGATGATCAAAAAAGCTGCTGGAATCAAAAAAGCTTCAGGAAACCAGAAAGAGATCTCTGGAAAAATCACAGTAGATCAGCTGCGTGAAATCGCAGAATACAAAATGCCAGACTTGAATGCCAATGATGTGGAAGCTGCTATGCGTATTGTCGCAGGAACTGCTAAAAACATGGGTGTTGAAGTTGAAGGTTTTGAATAAGAAAGGCGGAAAACAAAATGGCAAAATTCGGTAAAAAATATGTAGAAGCTGCTAAAAAAGTTGATCGCACAAAAACTTATTCAGTAGCCGAGGCAGTAAAATTAGCAAAAGAAACAAACATCGCTAAATTCGACGCATCTGTTGAAGTTAGCTTCAAATTAAATGTGGATCCTCGTCACGCTGATCAGCAGATCCGTGGTGCGATGGTGCTTCCACACGGAACCGGTAAAACACAGAAGGTCTGTGTTATTACACAGGGACCGAAAGAGCAGGAAGCGAAAGATGCCGGTGCAGATTTCGTCGGTGGAAAAGAACTGCTGGAAGACATCCAGAAGGGATGGTTCGACTTCGATGTTATCGTTGCGACTCCGAACATGATGGGTGAGCTTGGTAAGCTGGGACGTCTGTTGGGACCAAAGGGCTTAATGCCAAATCCTAAGACTGGTACAGTTACCATGGATGTAGCAAAAGCTGTTGAAGATATCAAAAAGGGTAAGGTTGAATACCGTGTTGACAAAGAAGGAAATATCAACCTGATGATCGGAAAAGTAAGCTTTGACGATGAGAAGCTGGTTGACAACTTCAATGCACTGCTGAAGGTAATCTCAAAAGCACGTCCTGCGGCTGTAAAGGGTACTTACATCAAAAACCTGGTGATTTCCACTACCATGGGACCTGGTGTCAAAGTAACTGTTGAAAAATAACGATTGACAAAATCTCGTTAGCAGGTTAGAATATCAGATGTTATCAATATACCATAGACAGTAACGGCCCTACGGCTTAATCATGTTACCGAGGTAAAAGTTGGATACTAAACTTTCACCCGTAGTCTGTCTATGCCTGCGGGTGTTTTTATATCACTCTTAAAGGGTATATTGTTACATATAAATTTAGGAGGTGTGAAGTTATGAACCAGGCGATTATCGATAGCAAGAAAGCGGTCGTTTCTGAAATTGCTCAGAAAATGAAAGAATCTCAGTCAACTGTTGTTGTTGAGTACCGTGGACTTAGCGTTGCCGAAGTAACCGAGTTACGTAGAAATCTGCGCGAAGAAGGTGTTGAGTTCAAGGTTTACAAAAACTCACTGGCTCAGCGTGCTGCTGTTGAAGCAGGTGCGGATGATCTTACAAAGGATCTGATCGGACCAAACGCCATCGCATTCGGTGGTGACGCAGTTGCTCCTGCGCGTGTTCTGGCAAAATTCGCTAAGAAACATGAACACTTGGTATTGAAAAGCGGAATCGTAGAAGGAAAAGTTGTTGGTGTAGATACCATTAAGGAACTGTCCAGTCTGCCGAACCGTGAAGGTATGTTATCAATGCTGTTAAGCTGTCTGCAGTCTCCAGTACGTGGATTTGCATGTGCTGTTAAGGCAGTGGCTGACGCAAAAGACGGAGGTTCTGCTGAAGAAGCAGCTCCACAGGAATAAACTTACAGGAGGAAAATGAAAATGGCAAAATTAGCACAGGAAGATATCTTAGCTTACTTAGAAGAAGCTACCATCTTAGAACTTAACGAATTAGTAAAAGCAATCGAAGAAAAATTCGGTGTAACAGCTGCTGCACCAGTTGCTGTAGCTGCTGTAGCAGACGACGCTGCTGCTGCAGGACCTAGCGAAGTAACAGTAACTCTGACTGACATCGGTGGAACAAAGGTTGCTGTCATCAAGGCAGTACGTGAAATCACTGGTTTAGGTCTGGTTGACGCTAAGGGTCTGGTTGACAAGGCACCAAGTGTAATCAAGGAAAACATCAAACCAGAAGAAGCAGAAGAAATCAAGAAGAAACTGATGGACGCTGGTGCTTCTGTAGAAATCAAGTAATTCATACTTACACATTTTACAAACAACAAAAAGCCGAGAGGCTTTTTGTCACCTAAAAAGGCGGGATAACGATGGATCATTACTTTACAGATAATCGTCATTTAGCAGAAAACCGGAAGGAAATATCTTTCCGGTTTTGGTGTTTTAACGTTTCTTTTATTACTGATAACGGTGTGTTCTCCAAAGACAGTGTCGATTTTGGTACACGGGTACTGCTCAACACGCTGCATGAGCATGAGGAAGAGCTGGGAAATCAACTTCTGGACATGGGCTGCGGCTATGGTGTTGTGGGAATCGTTGCCAAAAAGGCATGGCCGGATAAACAGGTTGAAATGGTGGATGTCAATCCCAGGGCGGTGGAGCTTGCCAGGGATAATGCTGAAAAAAATAATATCGAGGCAAACATTCATGTATCCGATGTATATGAGCAGGTAAGTGGGAATACTTTTACTGATATCATAACAAATCCTCCGATTCGTGCCGGTAAAAACGTCATCTATAACATCTTTGAGGAGGCATGGAATCACCTTGCGGACCAGGGAACACTTTGGGTTGTGATTCGCAAACAGCAGGGAGCACGCAGCGCCGTGACGAAAATAAAAGAAGTGTTTGGAAATTGCGATATCATTCACAAGGAAAAAGGATATTTCATACTAAAAGCAAAAAAAGCATTGACAATTTGACAAACAGTTGATATTATAATAAATTGCATAATACTAAAATATTAAAATGGGTTTTTATGCCTTATTTTGATAGGTGAAACTTGTAGAAAGGATGGCGTACATGGACAAAAAACAGCCTTATCGTATTGTCGCTTCCGGTAAAAAGGCAGAGCGTCGAGACTACTCAAAAGTAAGCGGGCATCTGGAACTGCCAAATCTGGTAGAAATCCAGACAGACTCCTTCGAGTGGTTCAAGAACGAAGGAATTGGGGAAGTTTTCAATGAGATTTACCCGATTCAAAACTATGGAGGAAATATCAAGCTGAAATTCGCCGGCTATGAATTCGGAGAGCCGAAATTCAATGCGGAGGAATCAATGTATCGCGAATGTAATTTCGCGGCACCTTTGAAAGCCCGTATGGAGCTTGAAATTACAGATAACACAACTGGTGAGGTTATCAACAAGTGGGAGGATGTCTTCCTTGGGGACTTCCCGCTGATGACGGAAACCGGTACCTTTATTATCAATGGAGCGGAGCGTGTCATCGTTTCGCAGATTGTGCGTTCCCCGGGTGCGTACTTTTCCACTGGTTATGAGGAAAAAACAGGGAAGGAATCCTTTGCCTGCGAATTGATTCCAAGCCGTGGAACCTGGCTGGAGTTTCTGACAGAAGTGAAAAAGGCGTCTACAGGACGTGTTTTAAACATGAGCATTGACCGGAAACGTAAAATGCTGTCTTCTATTCTGTTCAAAGCAATCGGTATGTCTGTGGATCTGGACAGAAGTGAGGATGCACATGACACGATGCAGATCAAAACCTTCCTGAAGGCTATGGGAAGAGATATCGTGGAAAATGTAGCGATTGATGATGAAGATCGCGAGTTCATGAATCTGTACCTTACATTATATGCATCCTTCTTCGGCAAATACGAGGAAATTGAAAACACGCTGATGGCAGATAAGGTCAAGACAACACAGGAGGCGTTGCTGTCCATTTACGAAAACCAGCGTTCTGATGAAATCCCTACACTGGATGGTTCCATTACGTTAATGAATGCGAAATTCTTCGATCCGCGCCGTTACGATCTGACAAAGGCCGGACGTTATAAGCTGCGTAAAAAGCTAAACGCGATCAACCGTGTTGATAAGCACCACCTTGCGCAGGATATTCTGGATGCGGATGGATCTGTATTCATGCCAAGTGGTACGATGGTCAACCGCGATGAGCGAAATGCACTTCGCAAAGAGCTGGAAAAAGGTATGCATGTCAATGCATTCCCGTTCAATCCACTGTTCAATCATCCGGATAAGGTATCTGTACCAAGCAGCAATCACCTTGGTCTTGTCGGACGTGTTCTGGCGGGCGATGTGGAGCTGGAAGACGGTACGCTGTATGAAGGAAGCATTCTGAGTGAGCAGGATGTGGAAGCAATCGTCAAGGGTGTGGAAAAGGTAGCTGTACATGGCGGTATCATCGCCAAGAAGGTTGCTTTAACAAGCGCTAACGTGAATGCCGTATTGAACTACGGACAGAGAATGTACGCGTTTGCCCGTTTGACGGACGCAAATGGAGAAGATGTAGTCAACGAGGAAGGCGATTTCTTCGTGGATGGCTATACTCCTCGCCACAAGCCGGAAGCACTCAGTGTGACTGCCGTAGATGAAATCAAAGCAAAAGTTAACAACGGTGCTGTATTATATGCATGGCTGGTCGGAGCTGCGATTCAGGAAATCCTGATCCGTGACCACGACGGTGCAGTTGTGAAGGTTATGGGAAATGACCCGTATGCTGACAAGCACACCATTACTATTTCCGATATGTATGCATTCTATGCCTACAATCTGAACAATATGGAAGGTGTTGGAGATACCGATGATATCGATATGCTGGGTAACCGTCGTATCCGTTCCGTCGGAGAGCTGATTCAGAATCAGTTCCGTATCGGTTTAAGCCGTATGGAGCGTGTGGTTAAGGAACGTATGTCCATTGCGGATATCGCGACCCTGACGCCGAAGAAGCTGACCAATATCCGTCCGCTGACAGCGGCAATCAAGGAGTTCTTCTCTTCTTCTCAGCTGTCTCAGTTCATGGATCAGCAGAATCCGCTTGCTGAGCTGACAAACAAGCGTCGTATTTCCGCATTGGGTCCTGGTGGTATCACCCGTGACCGTGCGAGCTACGAGGTTCGTGACGTTCACAGCTCTCACTATGGGCGTATCTGTCCGATCGAGACACCGGAAGGTCCAAACATCGGTCTGATTTCCAATCTGACAACGTATGGAAAAATCAATGAATACGGCTTCATTCAGACTCCGTACCGTATCGTAAATGCGGATGGAACTGTACAGGAAGAGGCACTTTACCTGTCTGCGGATGAAGAAGCTGATTATGTAATCGCACAGGCCAACGAGGTTGTGGAAGGCCGTCTGATCAACGAGCATGTCGTAGCACGTAAAGCCGGAGATACCATCATCGCAAGACGTGAAGAGGTAGAGCTGACCGACGTTTCTCCGAAACAGATCGTATCCGTTGCGACTGCCTGTGTACCGTTCCTGGAAAACGATGATGCTTCCCGTGCCCTCATGGGTGCGAACATGCAGCGTCAGGCCGTCCCTCTGCTGCAGCCGCATTCCCCGTATGTCGGGACCGGTGTAGAGTTCAAAATTGCAAAGGACTCCGGTGTCGGTATCGTCGCAAGAGAAAACGGTGTCGTGGAGTATGTTGACTCCCAGAGAATCATCGTCAGCGAAAACGATGGAAACCGCAGAGAATACCGTCTGCGTAAATTCCAGCGTTCCAACAACGGAACCAACATCAACCAGAGCCCGATCATTTCCAAGGGAGAACGTATCGAGAAGGGTGATATCCTTGCCGATGGTCCATCCATGGAACGCGGCGAGCTGGCACTTGGACAAAACGTAACCATCGCCTATATGACATGGTACGGATATAACTACGAGGATGCCATCATCATGAGTGAACGTCTGGTTCGCGATGATGTGTATACCTCCATTCATATTGAAGAATACGACATTGACTGCCGTGAAACAAAGCTGGGGCCTGAAGAAATCACCCGCGATATTCCTAACGTGAGTGAAAACGCATGCCGTAATCTGGACAGCCGTGGTATCATCATGGTCGGTGCAGAGGTTATGGAAGGCGATATTCTGGTCGGTAAGGTAACGCCGAAGGGGCAGAGCGAAATCTCTCCTGAGGAAAAACTGCTGCTGGCGATATTCGGTGAGAAATCACGTGAGGTACGTGACAACTCTTTGAAGGTACCGCATGGTGGTGCCGGAATCGTTCACTCCATCCGCGTCTTCAAAAGAAGCGAAGGACACGATCTGCCGCCTGGAGTCAATGAAACAGTAAAAGTATACATCGTTCAGAAACGTAAGATTTCTGAGGGTGACAAAATGGCCGGACGTCACGGTAACAAGGGTGTCATCTCCAAGATTCTTCCTGTAGAGGATATGCCTTACATGCCGGATGGAACACCGATTGATATCATGCTGAACCCGTTTGGTGTGCCTTCCCGTATGAACATCGGTCAGGTACTGGAAATCCATCTGGGATATGCTGCCAAGAAGCTGGGAGTGAAATTCTCCACACCGGTATTCGATGGTATCAACAACACCGAGCTGAGCGATATCATGAAGGAAGCGGAAATGACCGTGGATGGTAAACAGGTACTGTATGACGGCCGTACCGGGGAACCGTTTGATGAACGTATTTCCGTCGGCGTCATGTACATGATCAAGCTGGCCCACATGGTTGACGATAAGCTGCATGCCCGTGCAACCGGACCATACTCTCTGGTAACTCAGCAGCCGTTGGGTGGTAAGGCACAAAACGGTGGTCAGAGATTCGGTGAGATGGAGGTCTGGGCACTGGAGGCTTATGGTGCCGCTCATACACTGCAGGAAATCCTGACAGTGAAATCCGATGATATCGTTGGTCGTACAAAGACCTATGAAGCAATCATCAAGGGAAAAGATATTCCGGAACCGGGTATCCCGGAATCCTTCCGCGTATTGAAGCACGAGCTGCAGGCTCTTGCCATTGACGTGAAGATGCTGGATGAAGACGGTAACGAAGTAGATATCAGCAAGGAGGATAACAGCGAAGCAGCTGCAACTCTGCCTCCGATTCCTGCCGCTGAGCCTGTCGGTGAGGAAGACATCAATGATCTGGAAGTAGAAGAGGAAGATGCTGTCGCAGATGACGAATCCGAAGATGAAATTCTTCTGGATGACGATGCAGAGGCTGATGACTTCATAGAAGATGAAGACATTGAGCTGAGCGATGATGAAAACGAAGAGGAGGCGTAAGTAAATGAGTGTTAATAATTTTGCCTCAATTCAGGTAAGCCTGGCTTCACCTGATAGAATCCACGAATGGAGTCATGGTGAAGTAAAGAAACCAGAGACGATCAACTACCGTTCTCAGAAGCCTGAAAGAGATGGATTGTTCTGTGAAAGAATTTTCGGACCGAGCAAGGACTGGGAATGTTACTGTGGAAAATATAAGAAGGTACGCTACAAGGGGGTTGTCTGTGACCGCTGTGGTGTAGAAATTACAAAATCCAGCGTTCGTCGTGAACGTATGGGACACATTGAGCTTGCGGCTCCGGTTGCGCACATCTGGTATCTGCGCGGTATACCAAGCCGTATGGCACTGCTGCTGGATGTAACACCGAAGCAGCTGGAAGAGGTTGTGTACTTCGTGTCCTGGATTGTAACAGATCCTAAGGATACAAAGCTGGAATACAAGCAGGTGCTCTCTGAACGTGAGTACCGCGAAAATATGGCAATTTACGGTCCGGGCAGCTTTACTGCCCAGACTGGTGCCGAGGCTGCGCTGACGCTGCTGACAGAGGTTGACCTGGAGGCTGAATTCAAGCATATTCAGGATGCACTGGAGTCTGCACAGGGTGAAAAGCGTAAAAAGCTGATCAAGCGTCTGGATACCGTAGAAGCCTTCCGTAACTCCGACAATAAGCCGGAATGGATGGTAATGACGGTAATTCCGGTAATCCCGCCTGATCTGCGTCCGATGCTGCAGCTGGACGGCGGACGTTTTGCGACAAGTGATCTGAATGATCTGTATCGCCGTGTCATCACACGTAACAACCGTCTGAAAAAGCTGCTGGAGCTGGGAACCCCGGCTATCATCGTACAGAATGAGAAGCGAATGCTGCAGGAAGCGGTGGATGCGCTGATTGATAACGGACGTCGTTCCAAACCGATCACCGGAGCCGGTGGACGTGCATTAAAATCTCTGTCACATTCCTTAAAGGGAAAACAGGGACGTTTCCGTCAGAACCTGCTCGGTAAGCGTGTTGACTTCTCCGGTCGTTCTGTTATCGCGGTCGGACCGGATTTGAAAATGTATCAGTGCGGTCTGCCTCGTGAAATGGCAATTCAGCTGTTCAAGCCGTTTGTCATCAATGAAATCGTAAATAAAGAAATCGCAAGCAATCCAAAAACTGCGGAGAAGCTGATCGATCGTCAGGATCCACGTATCTGGGATATTGTGGAAAGTGTCATTGACGGCTATCCGGTTCTGATGAACCGTGCGCCTACACTGCACCGTCTGGGTATCCAGGCCTTCAAACCGAAGCTGGTAGAAGGACGTGCCATGCGTCTGCATCCACTGGTATGTACTGCCTTCAACGCCGACTTTGACGGTGACCAGATGGCTGTTCACGTACCGTTGAGTGAAGAAGCAAGAGCCGAAGCACTTGTCATGATGCTTGGTAGCAACAACATCCTTGGTCCAAAGGATGGAAAGCCAATCGTTACACCTGGTCAGGACATGGTCATGGGGAACTTCTATCTGACGATGGAGGAAACCGCAGAGGAATTCTATCAGGAGGCTGATCGCTATAATGCGGTTGATTGCCCGAAATCCGCTGCGATCTGGACCCGCTATGGTGATAATGAGGGACATGTGTTTGGCAGCATCAATGAAATCCTGATGGCATATCAGACACAGCAGATTCATCTGCACTCCCGTATTGCGATTCCTGCACGTGCATTAAAGAAAGAAAGCTTTACAGAAGAACAAAATAAGAAATACCTGCTGACGACCGTTGGTAAGGTAATCTTCAACAATATGTTCCCAACCGACTTCCCGTTCCTGAACGAAGTCAGTGCGGAAAACTTTGTCGCAACACCGGAGCGTTTCTTCCTGGAGATGGGAAAAGACGTGAAGGAGGCAATCAAGTCCATGCCGGTAACCGCGGCTTTCAAAAAGAAGGACCTCGGTAAAATCATCGGTGAAATCTTTAAACGCTATTCCACAGAGAAAACAAGTGAGATCCTTGACCAGATCAAGGATATGGGATTCCAGTATTCCACCGTTGCCGGTGTTACCGTATCCCTGTCCGATATCGAGGTCGCACCTCACAAGGAAGAGCATGTGGAATATGGTAAACAGAAGGCCGAAGAGCTGAAAACACTGCGTAAAAAGGGTAAGCTTACCATGATGGAGTGGGAGCGTCACCTGAATAAGCTGTGGGCGGATGTCAAGGATGATATCGCCGAGGAGCTGCTGGGAAACCTTCCTCGTAAAAATCCAATCAGTATGATGGCGCGTTCCGGTGCCCGTGGTAATACCTCCAACTTTACACAGCTGGCTGGTATGCGTGGTCTGATGGCAAAGCCAAACCAGTCCAAATCTGCCAAGGGTGAATATGTGCCTACCATCATAGAGGTTCCGATCTACTCCTGTTTCCGTGAGGGTCTGAATGTGTCCGAATTCTTTATCTCCACACACGGTGTGCGTAAAGGTCTGACCGATACCGCCCTGAAAACAGCTGAGTCTGGATATCTGACACGTCGTCTGGTTGACGTAGCACAGGATGTTATCGTTAAGCAGGAGGACTGTGGAACGGATAAGGGCTACTGGGTGGAAGCAATCGTTGACCGTAAGACAAATACGATCATCGAGAGTCTGTTTGACCGTCTGGTAGGACGTTACAGCAAGCAGGAAATCACAGATCCGAAGACCGGAGAGGTCATTCTGGAAAGTGATGAATTTATTACCGATGCACTTGCACAGAAGGTTGTGGATGCCGGTGTTGAGGGAATGTATATCCGTAGTGCGTTTACTTGTAAATCCATCTATGGTGTATGTAAGAAATGTTACGGACGCAACATGGCGACCGGCAAGGATGTTGAAGTCGGAGAAGCTGTCGGAATCATGGCTGCCCAGTCTATCGGTGAGCCAGGTACGCAGCTGACCATGCGTACCTTCCATACCGGTGGTGTGGCAAGTGCCGACGGTGGAGATATCACACAGGGTCTTCCTCGTGTCGAGGAGCTGTTTGAGGCTCGTTGTCCGAAGGGTGTTGCCGTACTGGCACAGATCACAGGTGAAATCACCGATGTTCATCAGATTGATACAGGATATGAGGTTACCGTATCCAATGATAAAGAAAGCATTGTCCACAAGGTTACCCTGATCCAGGCAATTCGTCCTTGGATGAAGGTGGGAGCACATGTGGAAGCCGGTGACAAGATTACCGAGGGTCAGGTTGATCCGAAGGAGCTTTTAAAGGTTGCCGGTGTACGTCAGGTACAGAACTACATTCTGAAGGAAGTCAAGAAGGTTTATCAGAGTCAGGGTATTGAAATCAGTGACAAGCACGTTGAGGTTATGATTCGTCAGATGCTTCGCAAGGTTGTCGTACTGGAAGGTAACGATACACACCTGAACCCTGGTGTTCAGATTTCCCTGACGGAAATTACGAAGATCAACCGTAAGGCACTGCTGAGCGGTCAGGTGCCGGCTACCTTCAAACCGGTATTGCTGGGTATATCCAAGGCGTCTGTTGAAACTGATTCCTTCCTGTCTGCCGCATCCTTCCAGGAAACCACAAAGGTTCTGACCGATGCCGCAATCAAGGGTAAAAAGGATTACCTGATTGGTCTGAAGGAGAACGTTATCATCGGTAAGCTGATTCCTGCCGGAACCGGTGTAGGCGATGAGCGTCCAATGAATCTGATTATCGGAGAAAAGGCAAAAGAACTGAAGGAAATCCGTGAGGAGCGCAACCATAAGGAAGACGATGACAACTTTATGGCATACGTGCCTGCCGGTCCGGAACGTCTGACCACTGAGATGGTTCAGCAGATCATGGACGGTGAGGATACCACCCTGGAACAGCCTGCTGTAGAAGTACAGGAATAACATAAAAAACATGTAGTAGTGGTGCTATGCCATACTGCATGTTTTTTCTTATCATTTTAAAAAGAATATAGAATGAAATATCATATAAAGCAGAATGATTTTACAAATAGTCTTGAAAAAGGCCTGTATTCTGTTATATAATCTTCAATGGATATGCAGCAGTGGCAGAGTTTGGTTTAATGCACCGGTTTCGAAAACCGGCGTGTCATTGACACCGGAGGTTCAAATCCTTTCTGCTGCGCCAGAAAAAGATACAGGTATATTTACATCCCAGAGGCAAACGTAGACTTTGCGATGCTTTTATACCTTTTTATATGCTAGTTTAAAGAGGCAATTATTAGGATTATAAATAACTTTATTATGCAAAAATGCAGAGAAGGGGAAGCTATGATAAAATTCTTAAGTAGGTTTTGTAGGATTCTAACATTTTCTCAACAAGCTGATCTACCATATCAAAAGAATTATGCTGTGAACGTATCAAACGATTATGGTTCAGTATGGAAGCCGATTGATTAAAATGAAAAATATGTCAAAAAACATAAGGAATGTTATTATCTGGTATATTATCTTTATTTTTGCTACATGGTTTTTCCTGTCACTAACTCTGTTGAATGCATTTGATTTTCTGATATGGTATATTTCCATTATATCGTTGGCTTTACTTATCGCCATAAGTATTATAGTCTGTGAACTCTTTAAAGCTTTGCAAACTATGAATGAAAAGTAATTATACAAATATGTGAAGATGGTTTTAATTTTCTTTCATAAATGTACTTAATTAAGTGAGAGTAGAGTGGTCTGGTTTGGAATAAATTATGAAGGCTGATGTCTCATTGACACAAGTTATTGAAAAAAGGCGATCGAATGAAAGGGTTAAACCTTGTTTGATCGTCTTTTATTGTGCCGAGATTAACAGCTTTGATTATCTTTTGTGATAAGAAACGTAGAATCAAGCAATTCGTTGGCGCATATGCAAATAGGGTTTCATAATCCGTGTTCTTTGGATCATTCTGCAGCTTTGTTAACTCATGCTCCATTGTATTGTAGAATGCATCATACTTTTTCCAAAATTCCTTTTTCTGAATCATTCTTATATTAAAAGACCAGAATCCGACATTCTCTGTTGTCATTTCTATGATCTTCCTTTTTTTTGTCAACTTTTTTAACTAAATGGCATGTTGAATACAGCCGAACGTTTTTTTTACGTTTATTGATTCCTATAAATTCAATGTAACTGTTTTAAGCATCGACAAATTGATCCTCAATACTCTGCAGTTGCTCCTCATCCTCAACCGGTTCCCATGATTGACTGAAATCTACCTCTTTAAACAATGCGGCAAGTCCTGTAATCTGCTTTAATCTCAGTATTTCATCACGATCCATACCCAAATGCTTTGCAATCCATGCATCTGAACGTCCAAGCTCATGTAATTCCTTAACAATGTTACTCATCAAATCCACATCGTGACTACCTCTTGCTCGATTGTGCCGTATAGTACTGGCCATACGCTGGTCAAGCGGCTTATTGATTACTGAAACCGGTAAAACCCCCTTCTCACGCTCATAGATATCCGGGTATTCCTTCATGATGCGATATCTGTGAAAGCCGTCAACAATGATATAATGATCGCTAGCCTCATCGTAATAGCATACGATTGGCATGGTGTAGCCGTCGGCCTTTATACTGTCATACAATAATTTCATTTCAGGTGGCGCAACGGCATTCGGGTTATAATCATTCGGTATGATTTTTTCTATTGGAACTGCACGTATATGATAAACCGGACTCTTACTCATCATCTAAACCTCCGTACCCTTGTATTTTTCTTTTAAATGATCCAGTCGTCTCTGCTGTTCCCGTGTTAATCCAAACCCCATGGAACGGCAGATATGGTCATTCTTTAAAATGCAGAAGCACATACGCTTCCAACTGGGGATATCCTTTGTGGATTTTATATCGTCGGTATCATCCGGTATACGATCCAGAAATATGATTCTGGAATTTTTAAAAATTGTATAATTGGATACCCCGTTTCGCTTTATGTGATAGCCATGCTCCTTTAGCTCTTCGATTGTTTCTTCCTCAAGCCCTCCTCCTACCGTATGCCAGAAGGTTATCGATTTATTGAATTTTTCAATATAGTTTTGCCGCAGCCGTTTGGGAAGTGTTGCCAACAGGAACATTGTATACGATTTCCAGGTATGTCCCTCCGGCAGTTTTATGGTTCGATATCCGACTGCCTTTGTTTTGGCATAGATTGCCGCAAAATTCGCTCCCTGAACACGGCCCAGCAGCTTCACCCACATCTGTGGATCAATCACGCGATATAGATTCAATGATTCCTTAGCATAATCCTGAAATGGAGAAGCCACCCGCATTTGTGAAATTGTCAATCCCGCCTTGTAATACAAATCATACAAACTGTTATAGCTATATCCGAACTTATAATAGGCATGCCATATATCCTCGACTGACCAGTCATACAGAGGCGAACCTGTCCAAACCTCCTTGAATTGCTGTGTAATCCAGCATTTGCCTTTATAGCTGTGCTTTTTATTAACAAAACCGCTGTAACGCTGCATAGACTCATCAGCACGTAGACCCAGCAGACAAACCGTTTTTTTGTTATCATGCACACTGCGATACCATCTGCCGAATTGCTTGGCCAGATCCTCCTGATGCATTTTATAGTGATATGTCGCTACAGGATTATTTTTCAGGTTAATGACATAATCATATTCAGGCATTGGCCGTACCCATAATGTCTCTTTTTTATCATCCCATGGATACCAGTACATTTCAAAGCTGCTTAACGCTGTTCTTGTTGCCATCGGTAGGCAAAGCCAATACAATTCCACCCCGGGGCGTTTTTCCAGCATCCTGAACGTTTCTTCTACATACTCCGTAGTAGCACGGTACTGAGCTTCGAAATCCTGGTGAAATACACCGATGGATGTCGAGGGATAAAATTTATCTCGAAAGTCCAAAAGAATATTCAGCAGCAGCCCGCTGTCCTTTCCTCCTGAAAAAGACACATATACGACATCAAATTCATGAAATATAAAGTGGAGACGCTCCAATAAGGCCTGATATACATTTTGTTGCAAATATCGTTTTTTCATAAGCTATTTTGTTTACACAGCAATATTTCATTACAGGATTCGAAGAATAAACCACAAATACAAATATCAGTATGCAGAGAATCACACAAGATCACGTTCATGCCAATTCCTGAAATAAAAACATAAAGGGTATTGCAGGTCCTGCAAAAAATCTGATACGGCATATGATATCAGGAAAGCGATTGCCATGTAAAAGATGTCTCCCTCCCTTTCGATCAAGCATTTATAATTTGTCTTATTCAATGATTTGTATAATGATTTCTTCTGTTTCTAAAGCTTGCAGTGATAAATACCGATTATATAAAACAAATTATGTAATATTATAGCACTGATGGAAAAAATTGTATAGATAACGACCCGGATATTCACATAAGTAGACATAAATATAATTACATTCACGACGCAACTACTGCGAATCCTGCAGAAAACATAAGCGATAACAGGGGGGATCTATCATAGTGCGGATTTTCCTGATGTATGGAAATTCTGTAATTCTCTCAAGGATTGATCGTTGAATAGCTGCAAAAGGAAGCCTTATAAATGAATAAGAAAATACCTTTTCCAGTGTTTTATTCAAAACAAGAACAAAGGTATGCGGCAGCTGCTGGCATACAGAATGCTCCGTTTACGAAAGGGGGGGGAATGCCACGTATAGCTTTTTGTTCTCTTTTCAGATTATTTTGAAAATAGAATCAAGGAAATTCAATAGGCGGTAGTGGTGAATAAAATACATCTTTCACATAGCATAAGGAGAAGGTGAGGTGAAAATCTATGAATGAACACTATCCTTTTGTATTGCCACCGCTTCCGTATCGGTATTATGCACTGGAGCCGTATCTGGAGGAACAGACCATCCGCATTCATCACGATACACTTTTTCAGGGATATGTTGACAGATTAAATGCAGCTCTCCAGAAATATCCACGCTTTCAACGCTGGAATCTGGAACGACTGATCGTAGACAATGATCGTCTGCCTGTGGAAATACGAACTACGGTATATAATAATGCAGGCGGTGTATATAACCATGATGCCTACTTTGCAGCCATGACGCCCAAGTATCGCCGGCCGAGTAACTATATGCGTAATGTTCTGGAGGAATCTTTTGGCTCTTTTGAAAATTTCAAGGAACAAATGCTGAATGCAGGACTGCGTGTGTTTGGTTCCGGCTGGGCATGGCTGGTACAAGATCGCGGTACTAAACTGCGTATCGTTACAACAAAGAATCAGGATACGCCGCTGCCACAGGGACTTGTACCACTGCTACCGCTGGATGTCTGGGAGCATTCCTACTTTCTGCAATATTACAGTGAACGCGCTGCCTATATCAAAAACTGGTTCGCGCTGATTGATTGGAGCTATGTGGAAAAACGTTATTTAAATGAGCATTCATAAAGACCTGCACGGGTCTTTTTCGTTTCCGGCGAAGCAGGTATCCTTATGAGTGGCTCAATCAGAAAAGCTGATTTGGCACAACTCCGGAAGTATGATAAAATCGTTATAAGTATACGAAATTCGCAAAACATATAAGTAGAAAGCAGGAGGATATCGAATGGGAAAAAAGA
The DNA here is from genome assembly GCF_019132535.1 of Erysipelatoclostridium sp. DFI.2.3. Classification (NCBI taxonomy): domain Bacteria; kingdom Bacillati; phylum Bacillota; class Erysipelotrichia; order Erysipelotrichales; family Coprobacillaceae; genus Thomasclavelia; species Erysipelatoclostridium sp. DFI.2.3. Next base: position 102,925 of record NZ_JAHOOJ010000014.1, read on the forward strand.
AAGACAGCTATATGCATGTGTTTACACAGCCCACTAAAGACTGGATCAGCCATACCTTCGCTGCACCAACCGCTGTACAGCAGGAAGCATGGCCTGTAATTGCGGAAGGCGGCTCTGTTTTGATCAGCGCTCCAACCGGAACAGGAAAAACACTCTCTGCCTTTCTGGTTTTTATCGATAAGCTGCAGGCATTGGCTCATCAGGGAAAACTGAAGAATCAGCTGTACCTGATTTACGTATCTCCCTTGAAATCACTCGCACAGGATATTCGTGAAAATCTGAATAAGCCCTTATCTGGTATTGCACAGGAACAAAACGGGCAAGGCGCAGCGAATATCACAATAGGCATACGTACCGGTGATACACCGCAAAGAGATCGGCAGAGAATGATCAAGCATCCTCCTCATATTTTGATTATTACACCGGAATCTCTGTTTTTAATGCTGACTGGCACTGGAGGTCAAACGATATTGCATACGGCAGAGGCATTGATCATCGATGAGCTGCATGCCCTCATTGACACCAAACGAGGTGCGCATCTCATGCTTTCCATAGCCAGGCTGGAAAAGCTATGTAAACGAAAGCTGCAGCGCATTGGCCTGTCGGCAACAATTGAGCCGCTGCAGACAGCCGCTGACTACCTGTCTCTGGATACCGTAAGCATGATCGCTCCCAGTATGCAGAAGCAAATACATATCGAGGTGAACGGCTTGACTCCTGCGCTGGGCAGAAGAAAGGATCCGGTCTGGGAGGAGCTCGCAGAAAGTGTTTATGCAAAATGCCTGGAAAGCAGAAGTGTCATCGCATTTTCAGAGGGACGCAGATATGCTGAAAAGCTGGCCTATTATGTAAACCAGCTTGGCGGTGAGGACTTTGCGCGTGTACATCACGGCAGTATGTCAAAGGAACAGCGTTTAGAGGTAGAGGCATCCCTGAGAAACGGTACACTTCGTCTGCTCTGCGCCACCTCCTCCATGGAACTGGGGATTGATGTGGGAAGTATTGATCAGGTTTTACAGATTGGCTGCCCACGCTCGATCTCCAGTACGATGCAGCGTCTTGGACGTGCCGGTCACAATCCCGGTCAAACCAGCTATATGTTTATGTACCCAAGAACCTCACAGGAAACACTGTTTTGCGGTATGAGTGCAGCTGTTGCGAAAGCCGGCGGTATTGAGCAGGCATCCCCGCCGAAGAAATGTCTGGATGTTCTGGCACAGCATCTCGTCTCCATGGCCGCAATCGCAAGCAGTTCCCATACGGAGCTTGAAAGAAAATGGCATCTTACCGGGATCGCCTATACGATTGACGATGTCATGGAGCTTTTGCAAAGCACCTACACCTTCCAGGATGTCAGCAAACAGGAGGTAACCGCTATTCTATGCATGCTGGCTGGGGATTTTGAGCATAAAAGAGAGGTTCCGGTTCGCCCGCGCATACTTTATGACCGATTACACGGATGTGTTCTTGCGGAAGCCTACAGCAGAATGCTCGCTGTCGCTGCCGGGGGAACTATCCCTGATAAAGGACTGTATGCGGCAAAAACTGAGGATGGTGTTAAAGTCGGAGAGCTTGATGAGGAATTTGTCTATGAAACCCGTCTGGGAGATCGCTTTATGCTGGGGGCGAATGCCTGGCAGGTTGTCGGAATGGATCGAGACAGTGTGGTCGTGACGCCGACCTATCCGCAGGGGGCCCGTCTGCCCTTTTGGAAAGGGGAAATCAAGGGGCGGAGTCTGAAAACAAGTCTGGCCTTTGGCGCTATTATGAGGAAGCTGTCAGAGGCATATCGTCAAAATACACTGCAACAGGAATTACAGACGCTGGGGCTGGATGCTGCAGCAGTCGAAAATACGAGCGAGTTTCTAAAACGGCAGATCAAGGCAACCAAAATCCTGCCGGATGATCAGACGATTCTGATTGAGCATTTTAGAGATTCCTCCGGAAGTCCGCAGGCTATGCTTCATACCATGTTCGGTCGAAGAATCAATGCTCCTCTTGCCCTGCTTCTGCAGGATGCTGCTCAGAGAGTGACCAGGACGCATATCGGAAGTGTGGATGAAGAAGACGGTATTCTTTTATATTCCTATGGTGAAGGGAAAATCGAAGAAGGGCTGCTGTACAATATTAATCCGGAAGCAGCTTCGAAAATTCTGGAAATCATGCTTCCACTGACACCTGTTTTCAGTATGAATTTCCGCTATAATGCTGCACGTGCTCTCATGATGGGAATGCGTAGAAACAAAAGACAGCCATTGTGGATGCAGCGGCTTCGCAGTACGGAAATGCTGGAAGCACTGCTGCAGGAGGAACATCATCCTCTGATTGTGGAAACCAAACGCGAATGCATGGAGGATCAGTGGGATTTAAAGGGATTACTGGAAATTCTATATGCAATTCGCAGTGGGGATATCCATGTGCATGAACTGCAGCTGGACACGCCTTCCCCGTTATCACTGCCACTGCAGTGGCGTGTGGAAGCTGCAGAAATGTATGAATATACACCAACAACACCGGGGATCCAGCAGGCAGTATATGAAGAATTACAGCAAATGGAACAAATAAAGCCTTCCCTGGAGGCACTAAAGCATATGGGGAAGCGGAAAAAGACGATTCAATCTGCCAATGAGCTGCATACGCTGCTTATGATGGAAGGGGATATGACAGCACAGGAAATTAAGGCTGCATGTACGGACGAAATGGATGTTAAACATGCGGAAGGTCGGATAGCGGACTGGCTGCATGAACTGACCTCTCAGGAATTGATCACCTACATAGAACCCGGTCTCTGGATCGCCGCAGAACAGCGCGAGGAGTATGAGCAGGCACTGCTGGAGCATAAGTCTGAAGCCGGAATGCATATCATACGCCGCATGCTGTACTATCGGCAGGCACAGACGCTAAAGCAGCTGCAGGAGCGATATCTTGCGCAGGAGGAAGCTGTACAATTCTGGTTGCAGCAGCTTTGTTCGGAAAAAGAAGTCATCGAGGATGGTGGCTGCTATTATCATTCCAAACAGTATGAACGTGCAAGAAAACAAACAATCCGCAATTTACGCATTCAGGCTGTAACACAGCCATCTCATCACTATGCCGCTCTCCTTGTGAGCCGTGTTTTTCACAATGCCCCTGTCAAAGATCAGCTGAAGGATACACTGGATCTATTCTGTAATCAGAAACATGCAGCCTCATTATGGGAAACGGTTTTATTGCCATCCCGTATAAGCGGCTATCAGCCGGAGCTGCTGGATCAGGAGCTGGCACAGGGAGAATATTTCTGGAAGCTGCATCCCGATGGCATGCTGAGCTTTCATCGTTACGAGGATATCGACTGGGAACAATCCACAGCTGCTGTAAACGACGGCAGCAGGGAAATGCAGACAGAGGACACGCAGGAGCAGCGGATTTATCAACGACTCAAAATTCAGGGAGCAAGCTTTCTGCATGCACTCAATCGTATACCGCAGGCCGGAGATGTGCATGCTAATCTGCTGCGGCTTGCAGAGCAGGGCCTTGTCTGTGCGGACAGCTTTACGCCGGTGCGACAATGGCTGAATCGAAAGAAAATGAAAAAGGCATCCGCTAAGCAGCAGCTCCATGCCAGAGCCTATGCAATGTCATCCGGAAGGTGGGATATACTGCGTCCGTTAAAGTCGATCCCGGAAGAGGCGCTGATTCAGGCATGCTTTCAAGAATACGGTATTGTATGCAGAGAAACCTTTCGCATATTCCTACAACAGCAGGAACAGGAACAAAATTTCAGCTGGCGGGATGCTTTGCATCTGCTTAGTATCTGGGAATTCACCGGCCGTGTACGCAGAGGATATTTTGTAAAAGGGATGTCCGGTGCGCAATTTATTAGAAAGCAGGAATATGAAGGCAGTATGCATATTCTGGCTCATCCAAAGCAACAAATCTGCTGGTTGAATGCTCAGGATCCTATGCAGCCATGGGGGAAGCTATTGGAGCATAAGGATTCTGCGGCCTTTATGAATATAGCAGGAACTGCGGTGGCTCTGGCAGGAGGAACTGCTATCATGGTTTTTGAACGTCAGGGAACTGTTTTAAAAATTTTTGATATAAGCTTGGCTGAAGAAGCACTGCATGCCTTTGTTCAGACGTATCGTGAGCAACGGATTTATCCTGATAAAAAACGTCTGCTTGTGAAAGAGTATCCAAAAGCAGCTGCAGCGTTGTTGGAAAGGGCTGGGTTTTATAAAGATATGCTGGATTATATGCTGTATCGTTAAATACATATATGAAATGAAAAAAAGCAGGCTTGCTGAATGTGCATTGCTGCCTATAAAAAGGAAATTTAAAATACATTGACCCGCGCAATCTTTTGGATTTCCTTTTTTCATATCGAAATGATTTGATACTTCTTTTTCGGTGATAACGCAGCTGGGGATACAGAAGAGAAAGAAAAGGGGTGGAGGAGAAAACCTGCAAGCCAAGGTTAATGTATTGCAGATAGATACCGATACAAAGAAGATGTTATCATTCATATATATTAAAGAATGGTAGCGAATAGAAGCTGCACTTGGTATGTGAATCACAGTGACAGTATTTGTCACATGCGAGTGTGCTGGTAAGGTGCTTCCTTGTCATAATTGCATGATTGTGATGTCTGTATATGTGCTATGATTGCAGGAGAATGCTCCTTACTCATTTTGATTACAGAAGAAACGCTGTGTTAGCTGCTGACCTATGAATGTAGGAAGGAAATGAAGTACAATAGCATGCAGGAGCTGGAAAGCACATAAACAGGTGTAAAAGAAGAAAAGGTCTGTTATAGGTAAGGATTCTATAAAGAAATAGGCGATAAATTGAAAAAATGTTACATTCATAGCGGTTTAAAATAAAAAGGACAAAAAAATATAAAAAAAGAGTAGAAAATCGTTGACAATCATCCTTAAAAGAGGTATTATATACAGGCACCGAACGAAATAGCGGCGCACGAAATAGAAATTTCGGTCTTTGAAAACTGAACAGGAAACGTCAATTATTTGAGAAAACAATATTCTCGGTATAACGATAACAAAAATGAAATTCAAACGCAAGTCATGCGTTAGAGC
>NZ_JAHOOJ010000015.1:0-104477 GCF_019132535.1 Erysipelatoclostridium sp. DFI.2.3
GTTAGACTTTATCTCAAACAATCAAAACACATCTAAAAAAGAGGGACGTGTTTATACACTACCCTCACTATCTAAATCTACATTAGCTGTTTAGCAATTTTTGTCTATATATCTATGCACCGTTCGGCCCCAGGAAGCCGAAAACCTCTCCCTCAGCGATGGAAAAGGAAATATCGAAGATTCCCCTCCCCTCTCCATAATCGCGGCTGAGACGCTCTATTTCGATGATTTGCATAGTATACCTCCCCATGTTCATGGTGTATCTCATCTTCATGCTGATTATAGCAGATTGACTCGTTTGCACAACCCCCTGCACAGCAGCTTTTTTCAATTTCTTTTTTTACCACGCCAGCTTTTGGCCGGCTCCTCTATACACGCACCACAGCCCCTGTACAAAGCAGCTCCCTTGGTAAGCCTATTCACCATGCATAAGCGGAAGTATAAAAAAAGAAGCCTATCGGCCTCTTCTATTTTCCACGACGTGCTTTACGCGCAGCTTCTGACTTTAATTTACGACGAACGCCAGGTTTTACGTAAAACTCTCTTTTGCGAGCTTCAGCAAGGGTTCCATTTCTTGATACTTGACGTTTGAATCTACGTAAAGCATCATCAAGAACTTCGTTTTCTTTAAGTACTACTTTCGGCATGATTTACCCTCCCTTCTGATGCAAGCAATATTATTATACTGAAAAACATATGAAAATGCAACATAAATATGTTCATTTTCTATAAATTCATACAGAAAATTTTTTTATACTTATTTTACAACCTTATTTTTCATCATCCTCCAGTCCGAGACTGTATTTGCGGATGCAGTGACGAGCGACATTGTGATCCCCCATCCACGGCTCACGTCCGAACTCCCGATACATGAATACCTCATCCCCCTTGCCGAGAATCAGGACGGTATCCTTCACATTGGCACTCTCGATGGCCTGCCGTATGGCGGCATAACGATCCGCGATGAAAATATTATTCGTATCGCTGATACCGCTTTTGATTTCATTTGCGATATCCCGCGGATCCTCATCCCGGGGATCATCCTCCGTCAGAATGATGCTGTCGCAATAACGGCTCGCGATTTCGCCGAAGACCCTGCGCTTCTTTGTATCCCGCTTGCCGGCAGAGCCAAACACGGCAATAATGCTGTGTCCGTCCTCTGTGATATCCTTCGCATATTCAAAAACCTTTTCCATACCGTCCGGAGTATGGGCAAAATCGACGATGACATTAAACAGCTGTCCCTCGTCAATACGTTCCATACGCCCTTCAATCTGCCGGATATCATGGAGATAGGGCAGCTGCTGTTCAATCGGAATACCGCTTTCCGCCATGGCGGCCACAGCACCCAGCAGGTTGTATATGTTATACAGGGCAACCAGATTGGTTGAAACCTCATAGCGCTCTGTTCCATGAACCAGGGTAAACCGTGATCCCGTTTTCTCAATCCGGATATTTTCCGCCTGATAGGTCGCGTGATTGTCAATGCCATAGGTAACAACACTGGCCTCGGTCGCATCCGCCAGCTGATCCACATAGGCATCATCCGCATTCAACACAGCAACGCCCTCTTTTTTCAGATTGGTGAACAGCTTTTTCTTCGCTTCGAAGTAATGCTCGATCGTACCGTGAAAATCCAGATGGTCATAGGTCAGGTTACTGAACACAGCGACATCAAAATCCACGCTCTGCACACGTCCCAGCTCCAGACCGTGCGAGCTGACCTCCAAAGCAACCGCCTGCATGCCATGCTCCACCATATCCTTCATCGTTTTATGAATCAGTACAGCATCCGGCGTTGTCAAAGACGGCGGCAGAGTCACCTCTCCATAGCTGATGGATATCGTCCCAATATAGCCACAGGGCGCAAAATGGGAATATACATCCCGAATAATGCTGGTGATGGTGCTCTTCCCGTTTGTTCCGGTAACACCGAACACCTTCATTTTACGGCTTGGATGCCCATAAAACATGGACGCCACCCGATTCAGTGTGCGATTGACATTTTCCACCTGAATATAGGCTACCCCTTTTTTCATATCGTCCACCGGCTTGGAATGCACGATGCATTTTACACCCTTTTCAATGACATCATCAATAAATTCATGCCCGTCATGCACCATGCCCTCCATGCAGAAATACATATCATTCGCCTTGGCGCAGCGGGAATCGATGCACAGCCCCGCAATTTCAATCTCCGGGGCATTTTCAAACATTTGAGACAGCTTCATAAGACTCCTCCTTTAGCGGACAGCCAACCAGCAAATCCCCGTCCAGTGCCGTGATGCGTACGGTATGCATCGTATGCAGCCAGGCAAGCGGAGCCGCTGCTGCGACCTCCAGGTATTCACTGCTGTGTCCGATCAGTTTTCCATCTTTTTCCTTCTCAAAAATGACAGAAACTTCCTTTCCAATGAAATTCTGTTTATAAGCAGTATATAACTGTTTGGAAAGATTCGCAAGTCTTGATGCGCGTTCTTTCTTTATTTTATTTTCCAGATGACCGCTCATCTGCGCAGCCGCTGTATGATCACGGCGGGAATACGGGAACACATGCAGAAAGCTTAGGCGCATGCGAGCGATATTATCCAGGGTATCCTGAAACTGCTCTTCACTTTCCTGCGGAAACCCGGTAATGACATCGCTGGATATGGAAATATCCGGAATAAGGGAGCGGATATAGTCCACCCGTTCCATAAACCATGCTATCGTATAGGGACGATTCATATTCTTCAATACCGTAGTATTGGCAGACTGCACGGGAATATGCAGATGCCGGGCGATTTTTTCTTCCCCCTTTATAAATTCCAGCAGCTCATCCGTGATTTCATTCATTTCAATCGAGGAGATACGAATTCTTTGCAGCTTGGGAATTTCCTTCACCATGCGCTTCATCAGCTGGCACAGACTGCTGTTGATGCCATTGCCGTAGCGTCCGGTATGGATGCCGCTCAGCACGATTTCCCGATGGCCGCTTTCGCTCAGACTTCGTGCGATGGCAAGTACCTCATCCTCCGGCAACGAGCGCTCCGCTCCGCGTGCAAACGGTATGATACAATAGCTGCAAAACTGATTGCAGCCGTCCTGTATTTTCAAAAAAGCCCGTGTCTGATGCTCGAAGCGATGAATCGGAAGCGCCTCAAACACATTGACCTTGCGGACATCATGAATGAGCTTCTGCGGACGCTTCTTTCGAAGACCCTCCTCAATCATATCCGCCAGTCTGCTTTTTCCATCACTTCCCAGCAGAATATCAATATTGGCATCCTGCTCCAGCTGTTCGCTTGCCGTCTGTGCATAGCAGCCGACAACGGCAATCAGCGCCTCCGGATTCAAAGCGATGGCCGCATGAATTTTCTGACGGGATTTACTGCCGGCCGTATTGGTCACGGCACAGGTGTTGATGATATAGACATCCGCTTTTTCTTTAAAGGATACCTGTTCATAGCCCTTTTCCAGCAGGGCACTCTCATAACCCTGTGATTCATATGTATTTACCTTGCAGCCCAGTGTGGCTATTGCAAATGTCGTCATGTCGTCACTCCTTGTCTGCCTTCTTTTCCTGCTTTCTCTTTTGCTTCTCCAGCAGCTTTTCCAGCTTTCTGCCCAATCGTTTTTTGATTAGTGCATGCTCGTTCAAAAACGCAACGAGTGCTTCGTGCTGCTCCTTTAACAGAAGCAGTGCGATTTCCTGCTTCCAGTCCTCCTGCAGTTCCTGCTTCATATCCACGGATACGCTGCGCTTTAATCCGCCTGCATCATACAGATACCAGCGATGCAGGATTGGATGGAAGACGACATAGCCCTCATCCGCCTCCGCCAGCAGCTCACAGCTGGAAAAGCCATACTGAAACGGCTTGGCACCATAGCGCCTGTACTGCACTTCCTTTGCGCACTCCCGGATGAATTTATGATACTGCTTCAAATCCAGCAGCACGATTTCCGTATGATAAAGATGATTAAAGCCCGGCGCAAAGGCAGGCATATAAATCGTTTCACCATCCGCCTCAAAATGCCGGAGCTCTTTCACGAAGCGTTCCACATCCACATTCATCTGTGCCTTACGCTCCAGATAATTCAGATCATACCAGTAATCGAACATTTTTACATAGGTATCAAAAAAAACATCCTCGAACTGCCGTTTTACGAGCAGGGATTCATAGACGATTTCATTCTGTATCACAGCATCATCGCTTTTCCCGTCATGGGGAATCTGATATTCCTCCAGCAGGTCGCAGATGGTACGGTAATGCTTCCGGATATCCTTTTGATCCAGAAGTGTCTTATCATACACCTTATTCAGCCGATCATATATCGTCTTCATCTTTTTCACCTGCCATATCGTAGTAAAACTCAATGGAATTCAGCAGCGAGATTGCCGCTGTTTCCGCACGCAGTATCCGTCCGCCTAAAGATACGCGGTGAAAGCCGGTTGCAGTCAGCGCTTCAACCTCATCCGCCGAAAAGCCGCCCTCACTGCCGACCACCATCAAAACACGCTTTGGGGATGGATGTGCACGCAGCACCTCACACAGGCGCTCGCTTTTGCAATCGGCATCCTCATAGGCTATCAGCCGCAGGTCGGCATCGATCTGCGACAGCTGTGAGAATGTGCAGGGCGGCTGCAGACGCACCAGCGTCGATCGCTTGCACTGCTCACAGGCCTCACATAAAATTTTATTCCATCGTACAATTTTCTTTTCCGATTTCTCATCCTTGATTTTTACAACACAGCGGCTGGATACAAACGGAATGATTTCCGCCACCCCCAGCTCTGCACTTTTCTGCAGCAGATAGTCCCATTTCTCCCCCTTGATCATCCCCTGTGCAAGAATCAGCTCTACACTTGTTTGGGAGCAATCACGCACTTCCCTTACCACTCGTGCCGCTGCTTCCTCCTGATGATATTCCACTTCCGCCAGCAGTACGCGGCCGCTGTTGTCGGCAACACGAATCACATCCCCCTGCTGCATACGCATAACGCGGCGGATGTGATGTGTCTGTTCCTTTGTCATCGGTATCAATTCTCCTGGCATCGCCAGTGTATTTACAAAATATTGCTGCATAAAATCACCGCGTTAATCATACATCATTTTCTGTGTTTCTTCAACAAAAAAAACATTTCAGAAACGTAAGCACACATGTGGAAACAGCACAAAAAACGAATCCGACATCCTTTGCCTGATTCGTTCCTCTTTTCTCATGCTCACGTTCAGGCTTTTCATATCTGCCTGCATATCCTTATGGCATCTGTTATAGCTGCACCTGTCAAAAAAGCCAACAGCGATTGCTAGCGCTGCTTCATTTCTCCCTTTTGAGCAAGACTGCGCAGCTGCTTCACCTCAAAGGGCTTCAGCACACGGTATTCTCCCTGCCGCAAATCACTGCAGTGCAGGAAAGCAAGCCTGCTGCGGTGCAGACGGCGCACCTCATAGCCCAGTGCCTCCATCATGCGCTTGATCTGCCGGTTTCTGCCCTCAACGATCGTTAAATCAAAGCTGCACTGATTTTTCTCTGTATCCTTTTCCGTCATGCGATACTTTGCAGGCAGGGTCTTGATGCCGTCATCCAGCACGATACCTGCTTTTATTTTCTTCATATCCTCCGGCGTCAATATGCCATTGATCGTCAGATTGTACACCTTGGGAATGTGATATCGCGGATGAATGATCTCATTTGCGAAGTCCCCGTCATTGGTCAGAATAATCACCCCGCTGGTATCGTAATCCAGACGCCCCACGGTAAAGATACGCTGCCTGCAGTCCACCAGATCCACCACGGTCTGTCTTCCGAATTCGTCATCGCTGGTACACATGGTGCGCTTCGGCTTGTTCATCAGAAAATAAACCTTATCTTCCTTTTCAATCGCCTTGCCATCCACCTCAATGAGATCTCCGCGCTTTACCTTATATCCAAGTTCTGTTATGGTTTCTCCATTCACAGCGACTCTTCCCTCGCTGATCAGAACCTCAGCTTTTCTTCTTGATGTGATTCCGGCTGCCGCAATCACTTTCTGTAATCGTTCCATATACTATACACCTCACATGGGTATTGTACATGAAATGCTGCGCTTTGAAAAGCAAAATCGACTAATTCTGGAATTCCTGAATCTGATAGCCGTCCGGCAGATATACCAGAATGTTCTCGCTCATCTCCTGAATCCATACCTGCATCGGATAGGCAACCCCCTTCATGAAGTCGCGGATTCTGCGTGCGCACTCCTCATCACATGCGGTGATATCCAGCAGCACCAGGAAATTCTTTTTCAAAGCCTCCCCCACAGCCTCTACATCATCAAAGCTGTCCAGACGAAACACACAGACAACATGATCGCTTTTTTCCGCAGCTACCGCCGCCTTTTCCTCATTCACTGCCAGCATATTCTTTAATCTGTTTTTTACATCGTTCATATCAGCCATTTTCATTCCTCCTGTTATTTTTATCTTTTTTTACGCAAACACATACAGTGCCAGCAGGATGGCCATGGAAATCCCGGCCACATCCGCGAGCAGTCCGATAGCCAGCGCATTTTTAATCCTGCGAATTCCCACACTGGAAAAATACAGGGTGATCACATAGACGGTCGTATCCGTAGAGCCCTGAATGATGCTTGCCATATTGCCGGCCAGCGAATCAACACCGCAAACCTGAAAGATATCGACCAGCACCGCCAAAGAGGCGCTTCCCGAAATCGGGCGAAAGATTACCATCGGCCAGATTTCCTTAGGAATATTCGCGATATGAGCAGCCAGTGCACTGCACAGCATATCCATCAGTCCACTCTGGCGCAAAAGGGCGATTGCACACATCATGGCAAGCAGCGCGGGATAAATATCAAGAAACAGCTTCATCCCATCCTTGACACCCTCGGTAAAGGAATGGTAGGCATTGATACGGCGAAGCAGGGCGACCGCGACGATGACCAGCACCAGGACCGGTAAAATATACTCCGTGTTAATCACGGTAATTCCACCAGCGGTCAATGCTCAGGCCGATAACAGAGGCAAACAGCGTCGATACAATGGCATAGGGCATAAAGCCGGTCACATTCAGGGAGTGGAAGGAGGCCCGCATGGCAATCAGTGTCGTGGACAGCAGGGTAACACCAGCCGTGTTCAAAACGAGAAAGGTGATCATGGAGCGGGAGGCCGTATCCTTATCCGGATTGTGCCGCTGCATGCCCTTCATCGCCTGCAAACCAACCGGCGTTGCTGCAGAGCCCAGCCCCACCATATTGACGACCACATTCGTTGCCACATAGCCCAGTGTTTCCTCATCATCCTTCAAATCCGGAAACAGCCGCTTCAACAAAGGATGAAACAGCCGTTCCAGTCCATGAATGATCCCGGCGTCTCGTGCGATGTAAAGAATTCCGTTCCAGAAGCAGGTCACACACAGCAGCGGAATCACAAAGTCGAGGGTTTCCTTGCCGACATTGAGAAAAACATCATTGATGATACCGACATTACCGGTCATCAGACAGTAGAGAATCGTGACCAGCACGATGAGCAGCCAGATGATATTCACGAAAACAGACCTCCTCCCCTTACCTTTTTGCTTGCGAAGCTGTATACATTTACATCGTCATTTTTCTGAACCTCAACAACAAAATCCTTATGGTCATAGTGTGTTTTAACGCGCAGCTTGTCACTGCCATCCTTATGCAGCGTCACCTTCAGCGTTTCCGGGACATGGAATTTCCTACCGTTTACCGTATAGTCACCCTTGCGCATGATCGTTACCACATCCATCTTCTGAAACACCTCGGTGTGCTTTTGTTCATGAAAGGCGAAATCATCCCCCTCCCGCAGCGTCACCACAATGCTTTCCACACCGTCATGCTCTGCGGCACTCACCAGTGTCCGGCCGGCCTTTTTGGTGAAGCCGGTTTTCCCGCCGACGGTAAAGGGATAGTCAAACAGCAGGCGATTCTTGTTTTTCCAGCGCATATTCCAGTCAGTCGTATAATATTTGCTACCGGTAATGGTCCGAAATTCTTTGTTTTTCATCGCATAGCTCATCAGTACCGCCATATCATTGGCTGTTGAAATATTACCCCCATCCTCCTCATCCAGACCGCTGGGATTGGAAAACGTCGTATTGCTCATCCCGATTTCTGCCGCCTTGTGATTCATCAGCTCAACAAAGGCTTCCTGAGAGCCGGCAACATGCTTTGCAATTTCCACCGCTGCATCATTACCGCTTCTCAGCATGAGTCCATACAGCAGATCCCGCATGGTTACCTGCTGTCCCTGCTTCAGATAGACACTGCTTCCATAGGCCTTATTGATTTCATCATCAACCGCAAAGGATTCATCCAATTGTCCATGCTCGATTGCAATCACAGCGGTCATGATTTTGGAAATAGATGCCACGCTCTGCTTCTCATCCTTGTTTTTTTCTTCTACAATCGTATTGTCCGCACCACTCAACACCACATAGCTCTCTGCATGGACACTCATCAGCTGCAGCAGCAGACACAGCAGGATACAAAGACTTCGTTTCATTCACATCACCTACGAAAGTATATGTGCACACGCAAAAAAAGAGAACGCCTTTTCCTTTGCGTTCTCCTTTTTCTATATACGTGAATCACGGATTCTACCCGTTTCCTGATTTCCTTAACTCTCGTACGTTTCTCGCACTTATAAGTTTCATCAGTTTCGATACCCGCAATCCACAGCTATGAGCTACTCTTTCATGCTTCCTACTTTCACAGCGTTCGTTGTTCCGGCGTTCCTCGCACTTTTCCAATTTCCGCTTGCTTTCGTCCCCATGTCCAAGCTTCCCTTTTGAATACCTTGTTCCTGACTTCCTTAACTCTCATACGTTCTTCGCATTTATAAGTTTCATCAGTTTTCTTCTTCCGGGATTCTCACAGCCTTTACAGGTGTCCACCTACTCGCTGACCAGTGCACGGAATCCGTTCTTTTATTATATCGCTTCCGTATCTATCCAGTTTTCTGTAGTACCAGCCTGTATATAAGCTCTTGTAAGTACCTTTCCTTGGTACAAGTACAGTATAGTCCGCAATGATACATATGTAAAGTGTTGTGGAATAATTGGCATCATTATGGAAAAGACTGCAGTTTCCCACAATACCAACGCTTTATACAGTGGAAAAGTTATGGGTTTTCCACAAATGTGACAAAAACAAAAAATCCATATCCTTTTTCTATATACGCATATGCTAAGCTTCATCAAAAGAAGATAGTTTTTTTCACTTCGTCTTTTTGCATCATACCTCCACCATGTAAAAAAGAGCTATTCCTCAAACAGCTCTTCCTCCATGGTATCCTTGAAATCCGGAAGCTCCGGAAGCTCCTTCAGGCTGACCAGCTTGAAGGTATCCATAAATTCCTCCGTGACCTCATATAGAAACGGTCTTCCCGGTGCATCACTTCTGCCGCATTCCTTGATCAGATTTCTCGCCAGCAGCTTGCGCACCATCATATCGCAGCTCACACCGCGTATTTCCTCGATTTCTGCACGAGTGATCGGCTGCTTATAGGCGATGATTGCCAAAGTTTCCAACGCGGCATTGGACAGGGTTGCCACCTTGGTAGAGCTGAACAGCTTCTGCGCATACGGATGGATTGCCTCCTTGGATACGAATTTATAAATTCCGCCAAAGCGAACAAGCTCGATCCCATGCACATCCGCAAGATAATCCTGCATCAGCTCATCCAGTACCACTTCAATTTCCTTTTTATCCAGCTCCTCGACACAGCCGTTCAGCTGCTCGATGCTCAGTCCCTCATCACCGCTGAGAAAAAGCAGTCCCTCAAGAACCCGTTTTTCATGCTCATGCATATATTTGTTCACCTCGAATGATCCATATGTTTTCTTCTTCATCTATGTGGAAGGTTATTTCCTTATGCTTGATTAAATCCAGAACGGACAGAAACGTAACGATAATCATGTGCAGATCCGTACAATCACTGCACAGCTCTTCAAAGCTCATCTTTCCTACCCAGTTCTTCAGTCGTTTTTTAATTTGTATAACGCGCTCATCCAGGGATAACTCCTTGACCGTCATTCTGGTTTCATAAGGATGTGTCAATGCCGCTCTGCGCAGCACACGGTTCATCGCCTTAATGAGATCATAGGGATTCCCGACAAACTCCCCTTCTACCGTTGTATTCAGCCATTTCTGTGTTTCCTCACTCATCGGCTTACTCATCATCAGCTGGCGTTCCTCATATTTCTGTTCAAACTGCTCGCTGATTTCCTTATAGCGCTGATATTCCAGCAATCGGCGAACCAGCTTTTCCCGCTGATCCTCTTCATACTCTTCTTCAATGACAACCTTTTCCCGCGGCAGCAGCTTCTTGCTCTTGTATTCTATCAGACCAGCCAGCTCTGCCAAATATTCACTTGCTATTTCCAGATGCATCGATTCCATGGCATTGAGATAATGCAAATACTGATCCGTCAGCAAATCCATATCCAGCTCGAACAAATCCAGCTTATTGTCCTTGATCAGATGCAGCATCAGGTCAAGTGGCCCCTCAAACTGATCGATTGTCACCGTAAACGCCATAGAAATCACCTCGCATTTTTTTATTATAGCAAAAAACCGCATGAAAATGTAGAAAAATTTTCACACATGCTTTATTTTTAGTCGATTTATTACAGATTTCACACTTTTTTGAGCCTTCTCTTTGTTTCATTCAAATAATTTGTGTGAATTTATGATGTGAATAATTCATTCCATTCGTGCAAAAAAGACGTGTGCACATTTTCCTTACTGCTGCTGGACAGCTTTGTTCCTGTAGAAACAAAACGACAATACCATCATCACTCCACTATTCCTTTCTCCTGTATTGCTATATAGCACAGCAGTTTCTCATGTTTTAGCACAAGAAAGTCCGTAAGGATCCTATGTATTATAGTACGTATCTTGTATGAAGGCTTTTTATAGGAATTGATGTGTAAAAGAAGCAGCAAAAAGAATTAAACATACTTATAAATAGGTTACTATTATTAAAAAAAACTGGTATTCTTTAATTAAGGAAAGGTACCTAATCCATTGACTGTAACACATCTATTTAAAGATTATCTGTATAATAAGAAGAGAGGAGAAATATATGAAATCTTTAAAATGGTTGCTCATAAGTAGTTTAGCTGTATCTTACGTTATGGTTGGCTCTGGTTCAAAAACAATACATGCAGAGCATAATAATATAGAATTCATCCAAATTAAAGAAGGAGAAACTATTCCACTATACAAATTAAAAGGAACTTCTTTAGAAGGCAAAGAGGTCAAAATAATTGGTGATAAATTGTTTGTAGATGGACAAAAACGCGCTGCTGGAGCAATTGCAGTGTTTATAGCTGGAATTTTAGCTGGTTATTTTATCGATGGAATTCTCATTTATACAACGGGTTATTCTGGCGGTGAATTATGCGCTCAAGGATTGACAGCATTAAAAAATTTTGGAAACCGCAATGCGTCTAAGGTTTATTTTAATACAAATAAATCCACTTATGTATACAGCTATATAACAAAAGATGGGCAGCAGTGTACAAGAACACCTAGTGGAACACAATATGTTTGTGCCTATTCAGGTTAACTCTTTAAATTCCGCAGAAAGGAGAGATCATGAAAACGAAATATATCTATATCATCATATTTTTTCTTGGTATGCTGACTTACTTCATTATTTCAACGATATATTCCATGCTGTAAGCTAACATACAGAAAGAGTTTTACCGTAAGGGGCGCTTATTACAAGCCATTATGTATCTGCTTTTTCAATATCCAAAAGGAATGACAATCAATTGCTTTACGTTATCAAAAAGTTTAAAAAGGAGTAATGCTGTTCACAATGATGAATCGCTTACTCCTTTTCTCTATTATTTCATATGTTTATTCATCAGTTCTACCGTCACCCACAAACTTCATCTTTTGATTTTGTTGACAATCGAATACCTGAAATGGGCTTGTTTATATCAATAAAACATAAGGATAAAGAACAGATTGTTTCATCGGTTCTTTCTTACTTTAGAGTGTTTACAAAAAGAAGAATTCAAATTTTTATTGATAAATACAATGTTAAATTCTCCATAATCGAGTAAGAACCGTTTCATCTGTCTATCTCTTGGTTGATTTGGAGGTAGTGTCCCGTTTGACCTTGATGGGAGCACCGAACAGGATTCGCTGACATTCCTTGTAGGAAAATGGGATGAGCGGATACAGGTATGGAAATTTAATCGTCTTGGTCGATAGCAGTATCACGATGTGCAGCAGGACGCCCACACAGAAGCCGCTGACGCCAAATACGAGTGCCAGAAAGCCGATAAAGATACGAAATACCTTATTGGCAAGCGACAGCTCATAGCTTGGTGTTAACAGATTGCCGATATTGACCAGAGCAACCATGATGAGAACCTCTTTTGTATAGGCTCCCAGCTCAATTGCCATATCCCCCAGCAGAAACACAGCCACAAAGCTCATGATGCTGGAAAGGATGGTCGGTGTATGGATCAGGGACTGCCGGATCCATTCGACAATGATATCTGCCAGAATTACCTGAAAGCCGAACTGATATACATTGACATGCTGAATCGGAATATTGAGCAGCGTCGGATTCTGGTCGATGACCAGAGCAATCCACAGCGGAAGCAGATATAGAGAAAATACAATCCCAATCAGGCGGAGGACACGGGTAAAGGTCGCCACCAGCGTCGTCTGCGTATATTCCTCAATCTGCTTGGTCTGTTCAAAAAACGTCGTCGGAAGTATCACACCGGTAGGAGAATTATCAACCAGTGCAACCAGATATCCCTGCAGCAGGTGGATTGCACAGATGTCCGGGCGCTCGCAATAGCGGACATGCGGATAGGGATTCCATGTCTTTCCATACAGCAGCTCTACAAGATTTCGCTCGCTGAGGATTTCCGCCTCCGGAAGTGTATGCATGCGTGTTTCAAAATCATGCAGCACGTCCACATCCACCAGACCATCGATGTACAGGTAGGCAACGTCTGTCCGCGTCTTGATGCCTTCCTTGTTCATCGTGACAACCAGACGGGGATCACGGATTCTGCGGCGGATCAGACCGACATTGAGAATAACATTTTCCACAAAGCCGTCATGTGCCCCGCGTACGCTTTTCTCGACATTCGGTTCAGCAGTGGATCTGGCAGGATAATGCCGGGTTTCTATGCAATAGTAAACCTCGCTGGTATCCATCAGCACCAGACACTGCCCGCTCAGCATATTGGTGATTGCCTTTTTTCGATCGGTCAGCTTATCGATTGCCCCCGGATAAAAGGTGATATGCAGATCATTCCCGGCCGTGATGACAAAGCCCTCCACCAGAGAAGCAATCAGCTCACTATCCGACAGGGAGGAGAGAAAAATCAGCCATGCCTGTGTATTTTGTATGGTGACATGGCGATAGACAATGTCAAAGGACGGCGACAGTGCCGTGCGGATTTCCTCCAGCCGCTGATTCAGATCCTTCATCAGGATTTTGCACGAAACACGAGCGCTGCCAGAAAGGCAAACAGAATGGCGCTGGTGATTCCGGCCGCCGTCAAATCAAACATACCAAGTAAAATCCCCATGACACCGTCGCTTTGCGCCTTCGCAAGCGCCCCGTGAATCAGAGAATGTCCAAAGCTGGTAATCGGTAAGGAGGCCCCCATGCCGGCAAACTCCAACAGCTTGTCATACCATCCAAAGGTATCCAGGGCTGCACCGATCACCACAAATATAGAAGTGATATGTCCCGCTGTAAGCTTCGTATTGTCATAAATCAGCTGCCCTGCAAGACAGATTCCGCCGCACACTACAAACGCACTGATAAATGTCATCATTTCACATCACTCCTTTCATATACGATGGCATGTGCAATACATGGTATGGTTCCCTTTTGTGCAACTGCCACCGGCGACAGCAGTGCACCCGTCGCCACAACCATGATACGGGAGCATTCCCCGTCCTCCAGCTTTTTCAGCAGCTTTGCCATGGACACACACATACTGCAGGCACATCCACTACCACCGCAAAAGATATCCTGATGCTCAAAATCATAGATCATCAAGCCGCAGTCATGCAGGCGGTTATCGATGTCATAGCCCTCCTGATTCATAAGGTCAACCAGAAAGGAGAATCCGATTTTTGACAAATCCCCGGTAACAATCATGTCATAATCCTTCAGCTCGCGATGCATATCCTTCAGATGCTGAGTAATCGTATCATAGGCAGCCGGTGCCATCGCCAGCCCCATATCATTGGCATCCTTATGATCCCAATCGACAATTCTGCCCGGCGTAAAGGCAGCTACCCGTATGTTGCTTTTCTCATTCGATAATAAAGCAGCACCGGCACCCGTTACCGTCGAGGTCGTCGTCTCCTTCTTCTGTATGCCATATTCGTTAGGAAAGCGAAATTGTCGCTCTGCAGTTGCCACATGTGAGCTGGTAAAGGCCAAAACCTGCCTTGCCAATCCATGCTCTACCCAGACAGCGCCGGTACCGATGACCAGAGAGGAGGTGGAGCAGGCACCATACATTCCAAGAAACGGCACCTCCAGATCCTTGGCAAAATAATGTGAGCTGGTCAGCTGATTGATGAGATCACCGCCTACCAGTAAATCGATATCCTGAACTCCCTTCCCCGCTTTGCGCAGGGTCAAATCGACAGCATCTCCCAATAATACACGTTCCGCCTTTTCAAAGCTGGACTCCCCACAATAAGCATCCTCATAGCTCTTATCGAAAAGACTTCCCAGCGGCCCTTCCTTTTCCAATGGCCCTACAACAGCAGAGCGCGCCTGTACATAGACGTTCTTAAAAGTAACCGTACGCATATCAGGCACCAAAGAGCAGGTAGCGAATCGTACCGAAGACGAACGCCGCTGCGATTCCATAAGTCAGAACCGAGCCTGCCAGTTTAAACATATTGCTGCCAATACCGAAAATCGGCCCCTCTGTTCGTCCCTCAATCGCACACGAAGTCAAACAATTCGCAAAGCCACTGATGGGAATGAACAAGCCTGCCCCGCATTTCTGTGCCGCCTTATCATAGACACCGAACCCGGTCAGCAGTGCTGTGACCAGTATCACCGTAACAACGGTAACCGAAACCGCGGTATCCTTATCCAAATCGAACATATCCATACACAGCATCATAAACAGCTGTGCCACAACAGCAAGAGCTCCTCCGCTGATGAATGCAATCAGTGCATTTCTGCCCTTGTGCTGAGCAGGCACATGCTTCTTTGCAGTATCCTGCAATGTTTTCTTATCCATCATAATCACTCCTTCATGGCTAGTATGCACATGTTTTATAGAGTTATAAAACGAGTTCAGAAAAACATCACGAAACAAACAAGTGCCGAACAGACGCTTCCCTGATAATGGAGCTGTAAAAAGGAAGTGATTACATGAGAAATATACGAAGATGGGCTCGCCTTCTTATACTGTGTCTAACAATCGGATTTTTGAGTGCGGCGGCGCAGCAGGGCTATGCATGGCTCACGGACAAAGCAACCAGCAGCCCGTTGCAGGTGGAAGCAGCATCCTACACTACGGGTGACGTGATTGTACTGGACGCAGGACATGGCGGATATGATACCGGCAGCATTTCCTATGACGGGGTTTATGAAAAGGATATTACCCTTGCGATCACGCAGAAAATCGGAGAGCAGCTGGAGAAGGCAGGCTATACGGTGGTATATACACGCACCAGTGATGAGGTCAGCTGGTCAAATGATAACAGGGACGATCTTCGCACCCGCGTTGCCATTGGAGAGGAAGCAGGAGCGGATTATTATATTTCCATACATACCAATGCCAGTGAATACGGGGATGGTGCCAGCGGCTTTGAAGCCTATATCGATTATGAAAATGATACGATTACAGCCATGGCGCAGTCCATTGAGCAGAAGCTGATGCAGCTGGGATACACGCAGAATCGCGGCTTGAAAAGCACACAGGATAGCTCGTTGTATGTGATTGACAGCAACCCTGTGCCTGCCATGCTGCTGGAGCTTGGCTTCATCACCGACAGTGCGGATGCAGCCTATATGTGCAGCGAGGAAGGACAGAATGCACTCGTTCAAAGCATTGCACAGGGAATCCTGGAACAGCTCTAGCTTTCGCACCTTTTCTAGGTTATAATTAGAACACGAGGTGAATACAATGCAGAAAAAAATATCTTCTACACCGGTATATGAGGGAACGATCTTTCACATGAGCCGGGATGAGGTTGAAATCAAGGGAAAAACATATCCCAGAGATGTGATTCATCATGACGGCGGTGTCGGTGTCCTCGCTATCAGGGATGGTAAAATTTTACTGGTCAAACAGTACCGCTATGCAATTCAGAAGGAAACGCTGGAGATTCCCGCAGGAAAGCTGGAAAAGGGAGAGGATCCGTATCTGTGCGGCTTACGGGAGCTGGAGGAGGAAAGCGGCTATACGAGTGAACGGCTGGAAACGCTTTGCGCCATGTACTCAACACCCGGCTTCTGCAGTGAGAAAATCTATCTGTACTGGACAAAAAAGCTGATTCCGGTGGAGCATCCCCGCGCCATGGATGAGGATGAGGAAATCGAAACGCTGTGGGTGGATATCCGCAAGGCTGCCGTTATGGTGAACGATGGAACGATTGAGGATGCCAAAACGATTATTGCCATACAGTATGCAAACCTGTACCTTGTCTGAGGGAAAGGTGCCAAGCAAAAAAACAGTCTGTGACGGTTCTGCCTGCCAAAGGACTGGTCAATCGAATTTTATTTTCGGTAAAGGAAGGAAATCTGTATGCTCAGTGTCCTGATGGGAATCATAGTGTTTGAAATACTATTTAGTTTCATTGCAAAGAAAGATAAGAAACTGTTCCTGGCCTGTTCCGTATCTTTTTGGATAGGCATAGCATTTATCTTATCGCTTCAATTTTTTGAGCGATAACTGAATTCCAAAAGAAAAATACAATATAGAAAAAGCGATGGTTAAGATAAAAATCCAATTATCCTCTCCATCGTTTTTATTTGTATATTATAACCTACGGTAGCTCCTGCAACCGCTTCGTCAGTATTATGTCAATCGTGCATCTACTGCTCACTTTTCTGATCTACTTTCCGTTATACATATCTACATGTGAGATAGTGAATCATCCTGAAAGAAATAAGCAAATTTAGCCCTTATCCGCTAAGATTCCACCGTCCTGGCCATTCTCACAGATTTTCTCTGTATCCCAATAGTTTCCAAAATTTTTTAAAGAGAAACCGAGAATGGATATCCATACGCATACTTGAAAAAGACATATTATGCTATCTGACAACAGCGTACGTATTTCAATAAAAGTGACCTGTTTGAAATCAGGATTTTGCCACTGTTTTATTTATTTTTGTCTTATAAGCTGCAGAAATTCTTCCTTTAAAATCCGCATCATGATGAAATTGTGATATTCATAATGGTAGTAATAACCGTCTTCCTGAATTCCCTCTTTCTTAAATCCGTTTTTCTTGTAAAATCGCAAAGCATCTGTATTGAATCCCACAACACCGATGGCCAACCTGTGAAAGCCGAGATCGCCAAAGGCATAATCCATCAGCAGGCGGATTGCCTCTGTGCCATAGCCTTTCCCCTGATGTGCCTCATGGGGAATGATAATCGTCAGATCACTTGTCCCCCAGGCAGGATACATCCGCAGCAGTCCGATTTCTCCAATTACTTCATGTTTCTCACAGGTAGCGATCGCCAGCCATATACAGTCATGTCCGCTGCGCTGCACACATTGTAAAGACTGTGCAGCCGTTGTCGGATACGGTGCGGCAATCTTCGCCCTTGTCAGCGCATCGTTGTACCAGACATCAAAAAAATCCGTATCCTCTTCTGTAAATGGGCGCAGATACACCCGTTCTCCCTTTAAAAATTGTATTTCCTTCATCGTATTCTCCATTTCTTTTCTTATGTTAACGCTAGCGTTACTGTAACTATGCCTTCAGGCACTCTGCAGATTGATTTGCACTGCCTGATTGCTTTTCCCGTTGTTAGAATAAAGCCAGTGATTATGATCATAAGCATAACAAACACCGGTATAGACATCACCGTGAAGCTTTTCTGCGCAGGCGTTTTCCTTTTCTTAACGATATCCTATTTCATCCGCAAACACAGCATACAATAAGAAAATGCAGCCACGCGTATACGTGCAGCTGCAGTACTGGCGATTCACGTTACAGACGTTTACACATCGGATGTCCCTCTTGAAACTGTACCAGATCCCAGAGGTTTCCATACAGGTCTTCAAATACGGCAACAGTGCCGTAATCCGCCTCTTTGGGTTCCCGTACAAAGTGAATGCCGTTTTTCTTCATATCCCTATAATCTCTCTTGAAATCATCCGTCGCAAGAAACAGGAAGACACGGCCACCTGCCTGATCACCGATAAATGCCTCCTGCCGTGGTTTGGAAGCCTTTGCGAGCAGAATCGTTGTGGCATTGCTTCCCGGCGGTGATACAACAACCCAGCGCTTATCCTGCTGCGGCTGATAGGTATCCTCCACAAGGGTGAAATGCAGCTTGTTCGTATAAAATTCGATGGCTTCATCATAATCACGTACGACAAGCGCAATGTGAACGATTGCCTGTTTCACAGTCTCACTCCTTTGCTTTTTGTGCAGCTTCCCAGGCGAGCTGAAAGGCACTCTTTTCCTGCTTTTTTTCAGCCTCCTGCTTTTTATTGAAATCCTGCAGCTCTGCACGTCCGGCAACATTGCGCTTTTCCTTCAGCTGCTCGTTGAAGCGGTCGAATTTCTCACGAAAGCCGCACACACAGGTATACAGACGCTTTTCCTTTTCTCCGACTACATTCAGCTTCTTATGGCATTTCGGACAACGGGCATTGCTGGTGAACGACAGATTCTGCTTGTATTTGCAGGAAGGACTGCTGCAGGCTAAAAGCTTTCCGCGCTTTCCGTTGATTTCCAGCAGGTTGCTGCCGCATTCAGGACATTTCTTCTGCGTCATATTGTCATGGCGGTAGCTTGCCTCACTGTTTTTCACCTTTTCAACCAGGTCACTGGCATAGCTGCGCATTTCCTTCATAAAGCTTTTATCCTTCAGCTTCCCCTTGCTGATTGCGGTAAGCTTTTCCTCCCAGGTCGCCGTCAACAGCGGAGAGCGTAGCTCCTCCGGTACCAGCGATACCAGCTGGATTCCCTTGCTTAGCGGATAGATGGAGTTTCCGCGTTTTTCAATATAGTTGGTTTTGAACAGCTTTTCAATGATATCCGCACGTGTTGCCACGGTACCGATTCCATTCGCATCCTCTAACACAGCCTTCATACGGCTGTTGCTGATAAATTTCGATGGATGCTCCATAGCCGATAACAGGGTTGCCTCCGTATAGCGTGCCGGTGCCTTGGTAAAATGCGAGGTGATGCGCACATCCCTGATTGGATATTGCTGTCCCTTCGCAAGAGAAGGCAGATTCTGATCATCATCCTGCTCTTCATCCTCATCAAAGCGTTCGTTTTTCTGATAGAGTGCGCGCCAGCCGTCACTGATCATAATCCTTCCGCTGGCATAAAAGTCCATATGCTCACACACCGCATGAATTCTGGTCTTCTCATATTCACTCGGTTTGCCCAGTACGGCCAGAAACCTGCGAACCACCAGATCATAGATTTTCTTTTCATTTGGTGAAAGTCTGTTCAGCTCCACATATTCCTCGGTTGGGATAATAGCGTGGTGATCGGATACCTTTGCATCATCGACAAAGCGGCGGCTTACCTTATAGCCGTTTTTCAGCAAGTCACGTGCAAATGGCTCATACACATCAATACAAATCGCCTGCAGCCGTTCCTTCAGTGTCCCAACGATATCCTGACTCAGATAGCGGGAATCGGTACGGGGATAGGTCAGCAGCTTATGTGTTTCATATAAGCTCTGCATATAATTCAGCGTCTCCTTGGCACTGAAGCCGAAGCGCTGATTGGCATCCCTTTGCAGCTCGGTAAGATCATAGAGCTGCGGCGGTTGTTCCTTGTGACGCTTGCGCTCCACGTCCTGAATCGTAATCTGCTTGTGCTTCAGCTGCTTCATAAGCGTCTCTGCCTGCTTACGGTCCATTATGGACGCATTGTTGTTCTTGCGATAATCCAGCACAAAGGCACCGGCATCCACACGCAGTGTGAAATATTCCTTTGGTACGAATTTGCGGATTTCCGCTTCCCTGTCGACAATCATAGCCAGTGTCGGTGTCTGCACACGACCGGCAGAAAGCTGTGCATTGAATTTACAGGTCAGCGCGCGGGTGGTGTTCAACCCGACGAGCCAGTCTGCCTCAGCCCGACATACCGCACTGCGGTAAAGGGGTTCATATTCTCTGGCATCCTTCAGATGCGCAAAGCCCTCCTTGATCGCCTTATCTGTCTGTGACGAAATCCACAGACGCTTCATCGGCTTGCGTACCCCTGCCTTTTCAAGAATCCAGCGGGCCACCAGCTCCCCTTCTCTTCCGGCATCCGTAGCGATTACAATATCACGGATATCTCCGCGGTGCAGCAGGCTCTTTACCAGCTTGTATTGTTTTGCGGTCTGTGAGATCACCTTCAGCTGCATTTTGTCCGGCAGCATCGGAAGGTCCTGCATATCCCAGGTTTCCAGACGTTTATCATAATCCTGCGGGTCTGCCAGCTCTACCAGATGTCCCAGTGCCCAGGAAACCACATACTTGTTTCCCTCCATATAACCGTCCTTTTTTATCGGACAGCCGAGAACTCTTCCCAGCTCTCTTCCTACACTCGGCTTTTCAGCCAGTACAAATGTTTTGCTCATACTTCCTCCTTGAATCCGGCCAGACGCATCAGCTCTCTGGCATTCGTTGTTATGCATTTTCCTTCTTTCAGCCGATAATCAAAGCAGATGCGATCCTTCTCATAATATTCCGAGAAATGATAATTCACTGCCCGTATGGCCGGGTCGCCGCTCAGCTCGCACAATTCAAAATCATGTGTGGAGATCAGGGTGATGATCCACGGCTGATGCAGATGACGGATGGCACTTGTTGCACAGTAAATGCGATCCGCGCTGTTTGTACCCTTAAAAATCTCATCGATCAAAACCAGCATCGGCTCCTGCTTTCTGCTTGCCTCATTCATTTGCTGAATGCGCAGAATTTCCGCATAAAAGGTCGATATTCCCTCGCTTACATTATCATGCACACGCATCGAGGTAAACAGGTTCATGCTGCCTGCACAAAAGGAATCGGCACAGACTCCGGCGCCTGCATGCATCAGCACAAGATTGATGCCCAGCGTTCGTAAAAAGGTGGTTTTTCCTGACATATTGGAGCCGGTTATGATATAGGTGCCGTTATCGATTGTTATAGAATTTGCAACAGCACTTCCTTCCTCCAGCAGCGGATGCACAATATTTACCGCATGCAGATAAGGAGGTTTGGGTGTACTGTCCGCAATACAGACTGCTTCCTTCGCCAGATTCAGCTGTGCAAGAGATAGATAGCTTTCCAGCTCTCCGATATCCTGCAGCCAGATGCGCAGGGTTCTGCCATAGCGCTGTCTCCAGTCCTGCAGAGCAATCACACATTGGAAATCAAGCAAACCAAAGGCGTTGACGAGGAAAAACAGGATACTGTTGGAGCGCAGCTGTACCAGCATCAGTATGCGGCGCAGTTTTTTTATGGCGGCACAAGCTTCCTCCACATCCGAACGAATCCTGCAAAGAGCATCACTTTGAAAGGCAGTCTCCTCAATCAGATGAAAGATTCGCTCATAATCTTCAATCAGATATGCCAGTGGTGCTACGCCGGACAGCTGTTGGGCATGCTTCATAAAAAACAAAAGCGAAAGACACAGAGAAACGGTAGCCAGTATGAGAACGGGGCCATAGTGGATGATACCTGACAGAAAAAGAAGCAGTGTCATAAGTGTGAGTGCGGATACAAGAGCACACAGCATACGCACAATGCGTGGATATTGTACCTGTTCTTCTTCCATATAGCTTAGGATATGTTCCATGGTTGAACGTTTTTTTCGCTGTCCATGACGCTCATACAGCTTTAAAAGCTGTATCAGGGTAAAGGTGAATGTCGTCTTTCGGGCGCATTCCTGTACGGCAGCACTGCGGCTTTGCATCGCTTTGCGGGACTGCTGCTGTGCACTGAGAAGCTCTGCCAGTCGTTCTCTTCCGTATACGGTTTTTGCCACACAGAGATACTGATACAGGCTCGCGTCCCCAAACAGATCCAGATCATATGCCTGCGTATTCTCCTCCTGCAGAAATTCAGAACCGGTATCCTGAAATGCTTTCCACCCATTGTTCTTGCGCCGCAGTACATCCTGCAGTACCTCCATCATAACCTCATGATCTTCTATCCTCTGTTTCAACGCCCTGTGCTTTGCGGCGATATATAGAAACAGTCCCAGTGAAAGCACACAGAGCGCATAAAACAGCTGCTCATAATAATATCCGCGAAACAGGGCTAACAGAGCAATCAGAATCAGAACACCTCGCTGCATCGCATAGGAAGAGGAGCGCTGCTTTAAGCTTCTGCATACAGCCTGTGTTTCATCGATTTTCCTTTGTAAAGTATCAATCTGCATATCTTCCCTCCTTACATGCTGTTCATTATACCATACCTTTTCGTGATTCCTGTGTGAGAAACCTAAATTTCCCAGATGAAAACTCTTTCAATTTCATGTATAATAAAAATGGTGATGTAAAATGAAACTGGAAACACGTGTCCTGCAAAATCTTACACAGCAGCAGAAGCTATCCATTCGGCAGCAGCAGGATCTGAAAATACTGGAAATGAACAATCAGGAGCTGGAATCCTGGATTGAAGAGGAGCTGGAGAAAAATCCGCTGCTGGAATTTGATGATGCCTATGAAACCGGGGCCGCATCCCATTCCCAGCAGGATTTTGACCTGCTTTTGAATTTTGTGACAAATGAGCAGACCCTTGCGGATGTACTGCAGGAGCAGATTGCCACATGCCTGCATCCGCTTCATAAGGAGCTTGCAGAGTTTATCGTCAATTCACTGGATGGAAACGGCTATCTGCAGCTGAAGGATGAAGATATCCAGCGAATGCTTCCACAGTACAGCCTGGATGACATCGAGGATACGATCAATGAGATACAGACCTTTGAGCCGGCCGGAGTCTGTGCCAGAAGCCTTCAGGAATGCCTGCTGATTCAGCTGTGCTTTGAGGACATTCCCTACTCCCAGATTGCCATCATGATTGTAAACTTCTATTTGAAGGAGGTTAGCGAGAACAAGCTTCCTGCGATAGCAGAGGCGCTGCAGATACCTCTGGAGGATGTGCTGCAGGCGATTTCCCTGATCCGCTCACTTGACCCAAAGCCGGGGGCACGCTATGCAACGAGCAGCGCCTATGTAAATCCGGACATGCAGATCGTTGTGGAGGAGAATGAAATCCACATACAGATGTTTCGCAAAACCTATGGACTGCGCTTGCAAGCTCCTGTAAAGGATGCAGATGCGGACACAGCAAAATATCTGAGCCAGCAGCAAAAGCAGGCGGAGGCTCTGCTGAGCAGTATTGAAAAGCGCAATTCCACCATCGAGCGCATCATGGAGGTCATTGCCGTTGTCCAGCAGGATTTCTTTTTGCAGCATGGACAGCTGAAGCCCTTGAACATGAAGGATATCGCGGCTAAGCTGAGCCTGCACGAATCCACCATATCCCGTGCTGTATCCGGCAAATCCATCTTATTTGAACAGCAGATCATTCCCCTGAAGTTTTTCTTTCCTGCCAGAGTGAATGAGGACACGAGTGCAAACGAGGTTCATCTGCGCCTGCGCTCGCTGATTGATCAGGAGGATAAAAAGAAGCCGTACAGTGACCAGAAGCTGTGTGATCTGTTGAAGGAGGATGGCCTGGAAATATCCCGGAGAACCATTGCCAAATACCGGGATCAGCTGAAAATTCCTGCAGCATCAAAGCGCAAACAGTTCTGATTACATAAAGAAACAGTGTGAAAAAGCAATCATCTGTATGAAAATGGTTGCTTTTTTATCTGCTTTTTCGCATACCAATGATGCTATGGTTCTTTATTGATACAAACATAAACCACATAATGACTTCAAACAGACAAGCCCTTTGAAAGGAAGCGTGTTGAAGCTTCTAAAAACAGACAAAAGCCGAAGCATAGCGCCCCGGCTTTTTCTATGAATTAGTCTTCAAACAGTTCGATTTCTTCAAACTCCTGTTTTTCCTCCTGTATTGCAGGCAGCTCACGCTGCTCGACAGCTGCAAGTGTCCGCAGGAAATAGTAATCCTGTGTGGTATGCAACGGCGAGGAGAAGGTGGCGTCTTTGCTCATCAGACTGATATCCTTCGCAAGAATCTTCTGCGTTTCCTCATTGATGATGACAAGCTCATCATTCAGGTCATGAAGTGCAATATGCGCAATCTGATAAGGCTTGGATTTCACCTTTTTACAGATCATGCTGCCCTTGGTCGGACGTCCGGTCACATCAACATCGCTCAGCTTGATGCGCTTCATTTGACACTGATCCGTAAAGACGATCAGCTGGGAAGCATCCCCATGAGAAATGCAGGCACTGACAATTTCATCCAGGACCAGATTCATTGCCTTCACACCCTTGGAGCGTGGAGAGGTTTCCGGAATGAGGGATACCGGATACCGGCTCACAAAGCCGTTTTTCGATGCAATCAGAATTTCATCATAAGCATAGGCGACCATCGTTTTCACGACCGCGTCCCCATCCAGCAGCTTCATATTGCTCATGGTTTTATTGTTCCGTGATACCTCATATTCCCGTACTGCCGTCTTTTTCACAAGACCGTTTTTCGTTACGGAAATCATGTAGGCATTCGTCGCAAAGCTGCGCAGGACAAAGGCATCCGTGATTTTTTCTTCTCCGCTGATGCGAATCGTGGAGTTGATATGACTTCCGATTTCCTTCCAGCGGGATTCCTCGACATCATATACCGGCGTATAGCCATAGGTACCCTGTGTTGTAAAAAACAATACATGATCCAGCGTATTCACTTCCCCATAGCCGACCAGATGATCGCCTTCCTTTAAGCCGGTCATATCGTCTCTGCTGGCACCGTAGCTGCGCATGGATACCCGCTTGAAATAGCCGTCACGGGAAATGGTGAACATCACCTGTTCACTGTTGATCATCGCAAGCTTGTCGATAACGATTTCTTCAATTTCATGCTCAATACTTGTCAAACGCGGTGTCTTAAAGGCCTTTTTCACCTCATTCAGCTCACGGATCATGACCTTTTTCAGCATTTTTGGATTCTCCAGAATATCGTGCAGCTCCTCTATTTCATTCAGCAGTGCGGCATATTCCTCACGCAGCTGCGTAATATCCGTGGAGGACAGACGATACAGCCGCATGGTAACGATTGCCTCTGCCTGTGCATCGCTGAAGGCAAAGGCATCTATGATGCGGCGCTTGGAATCCGCCTTGTCCTTGCTGGCACGAATCAATGCAATGATTTCATCCAGAACGGATACCGCCTTGATCAGACCCTCCAGAATATGGCAGCGGTCTTCCTTCTTTTTCAAATCGAAGCGGCTTCTGCGCTCGATCACCTCACGGCGATGCTCAATAAAGGCATCCAGCATCGGAGCCAGACCCATTTGAACCGGACGCTTGTCAACAATCGCCACAACATTATAATTATAGGAAACCTGCAGATCGGTATTTTTATACAGATAATTCAGAATCACCTGGGCATTGGCATCCTTTTTCATATCCACAACGACACGCAACCCGTTGCGGTCACTCTCATCCCTCACATCGAGAATCCCCTCGATTTTTTTGTTCAGACGGATATCATCAATTTTTTTGACCATGTTGCTCTTGATCACTTCATACGGAATTTCTGTAATGACGATCTGCTGTACAGTTTTCTTCTGTTCGATGTTTGCCTTACCGCGGATGATGATGCGGCCCTTTCCGGTTTCAAAGGCTTCCCGGATTCCTTCAATTCCCTGTACAATTCCTCCGGTTGGAAAATCCGGTCCCTGTATGTATTCCATCAGCTCATCCAGACTGCAGTCCGCATGCTGGATACGATACACAGCCGCATCGATTGCCTCGCTCAGATTATGCGGTGGAATATTGGTCGCATACCCGGCAGCAATACCCGTAATGCCGTTAACCAGCAGGTTGGGATAACGGGCAGGAAGCACGGTCGGCTCCATTGCCGTATCATCGAAGTTCGGTGCCCACAGCACGGTTTCCTTTTCAATATCCTTTAACAGATGCTCACTGATCCTCCCTAGTCTTGCCTCTGTGTAACGCATGGCTGCTGCGGGATCATCATCAATCGATCCGTTATTTCCCTGCATGTCGATCTGCGGTGTGCGAATCTTCCATTCCTGTGACATACGCACCATTGCATCATAGACAGAGGAATCCCCGTGGGGGTGATAGTTACCGATGACAAGACCGACCGTCTTCGCAGATTTCCGATACCCCTTGTCCCAGGTGTTGCCATCCTCATACATCGCATACAAAATTCTTCGCTGCACCGGCTTCAGACCATCTCTGGCATCCGGCAGCGCACGATCCTGAATAATATATTTTGAGTATCGCCCGAAGCGATCCCCCATGATATCTTCCAGCGGAGAGGAAATGACGCTGCTGTGATGCTCAACAGCAGGCAGTTCTTTTTTCTTCATCGTCTTGCCTCCACTTCATAATCATCTTCCAGTGTAAAGGATACGTTTTCCTCGATCCAGTCACGGCGCAGATTGGCCTTATCCCCCATTAAAACAGATACGCGCTTCTCAGCCACAACCGCATCGTCAATCGTTACCTGAATCAGTGTACGGGTTTCCGGACACATGGTCGTATCCCACAGCTGATCTGCATTCATTTCACCAAGTCCCTTGTAGCGCTGCAGACTGAAGCCCTTCGGGAAGGTTTTGCGCAGCTCATCCAGCTCCTCATCGGTCCATGCATACTGGATTTCCTTGCCCTTTTGCAGCTTGTACAGCGGCGGCAGTGCGATATACACCATGCCCTGTTCAATCAGCTCCCGCATGTAACGGTAGAAGAACGTCAGCAGCAGAATCTGAATATGCGCACCATCCGTATCGGCATCGGTCATGATGATGACCTTATGGTAATTGGAATCCTCTGCGTGAAAATTCGCACCCACACCGGCTCCCAGCGCATGAATGATGGTATTCAGCTCTTCATTTTTTTCGATATTGGTGATGCTTGCCTTTTCAGTATTCAGCACCTTACCGCGCAGTGGAAGAATCGCCTGGTATTTGCTGTCTCTTCCCTGCTTGGCACTGCCTCCGGCAGAATCCCCCTCGACCAGATACAGCTCTTTTTTTCTGGCATCCTTGCTCTGTGCGCTCGCCAGCTTTCCGGATAGGATCTTCTCGGTTTTTCCTCTGGTTTTCCCCTTACGGGCATCCTCACGCGCCTTGCGGGCAGCCTCGCGTGCCGTCGAAGCACGCTGCATCTTCTTGATCAGTGTGATGGCAAGCTCCTTGTTTTCCTCCAGGAAAAAGCTCAGCTTTTCACTTACGATACTGTCCACCGCTGCCTTCGCCTCTGCCGTTCCCAGCTTGCCCTTGGTCTGTCCTTCAAACTGCAAGAGATTTTCCGGCACCCCCAGTGACAGGATGATCGTCAGCCCTTCCCGGACATCGCTTCCCTCAAAGTTTTTATCCTTTTCCTTCAGTAAGCCGTTTTTCCTTGCGTATTCGTTAAACACCTTGGTAAAGGCATTCTTCGCTCCGGTTTCATGCGTTCCGCCATCCTTGGTACGAACGATGTTGACAAAGGAAAAAATATTCTCCTGATACTCATCCGTATACTGGAAGGCACAGTCCACCTTGATATCATTGCTCATTCCGCTGAAGGCAACCGGTTTATGGAAGACCTGCTTATCCTCATGAAGATATTCCATGAAGGCAACCAGCCCCTGCTCATAATGATAAACCTCCTCGCGTTCCTTCCCTTCGCGCTCATCGCGTACGACTAGCTTTAAGCCCTCCAGTAAGAAGGCATCCTCCTGGGCGCGCTCTGCGATCTGGTGAAAGGAGTACTTCGTCGTTGAAAACATTGTTTTATCCGCCTTAAAGCGTACCTTGCTTCCGGTTTTGTTCGTTTTACCGATAACCTCCAGCTTGGATACCTCACGTCCCCCGTCGGAAAAGCTCATGCGATAGATTTTACCGTCACGATGAACCGTAACCTCCACCCATTCACTCAGCGCATTTACCACGCTGGCACCAACACCGTGCAGACCGCCGCTGGTCTTATAGCCGCCCTCCGTGCTGAATTTACCACCGGCATGCAGTACCGTATAAATGACCTGCACAGTGGGAACACCGCTGGCATGCATATCCACCGGCATACCCCGTCCTTCATCCTCCACGCAGATCACGTTGTCTTTTTCTATCGTTATGCGGATTGTATCCCCATGACCGTTCAATGCCTCGTCAATCGAGTTGTCTACGATCTCCCAAACCAGATGGTGCAAGCCTCTGGAATCTGTGGAGCCGATATACATACCCGGTCGTTTCCGTACAGCATCAAGGCCGTCAAGAATCTGTATACTGCTTCCATCATATGCATTTTCTGCCATACCATCACCTCTTTCTATTTCGCTGTCGTTGACCTCATCATCAGCCCGCTTTGTTCAGTGTATCAAATTTAAAACCTTCCTGCAATTAAATTTCTTTTAAAATCCGCAATACGGCCTAATTATTATATACTAAAAACATGAAAATAAGAAGAATTGTTTCTTTTTTCTTTTCCTTATGTGGGTAAGGTGGTAAAATATAGACGAATATGAATGAGGTGAAGCTATGAATATCAACTGGATCTGGTATCTGGGGCTGGGGTATCTGCTGGGGTCCATCCCGTTTGCCCTCGTCATCGGAAAACTTTTCTATAAGACAGACGTCCGCAATTTCGGAAGCGGCAATCTGGGCGGCACCAATGCAGGACGTGTGTTAGGAAAAAAAGCCGGAATTTCAGTCATTGTCTGTGATGTAGTAAAGGTTGTTGTTGCTGTCGGTGTCGTTTCCTGCTTTGATCTGGAGGCGAGCATATGGGCAGGCTTTGCGGCGGCATTTGGTCACTGTTATCCGGTATTTGCAGGGTTCCGCGGTGGGAAAGCCGTTGCGACAATGTTTGGATTTCTGTTATCAACATCCATTTTTACCTTCCAGAGTGCGTGGTATCTGATCGTGCCGTTCGCAGTATTTCTGGTTGTGCTGTACGCAGGTAAGATGGTATCGCTGTCCAGCATGTGCGCTGCACTTACCAGCAGTATCTATATCACGGTTATGCAGCTGCATATCAGCGTGGAGATTGTCGCGGCCAGCTGGCTGTTGACAATACTGGTGATCTACCGGCACAGGGCAAATATCGTAAAAATTAAAAACGGTACGGAAAACAAAATATCCTGGCTGTGATCCAATAAGAAAAATGCAGACCGGCATACGGTTCTTTCTTATTTTAGGGTTTTTGCAAAAGGGAGACTTCAACACTATTGTATTTATCAATAGAAGTTGAAGTCTCCCTGTTTTATATTTACCCGCAATCGAGAAAGAACCTGGCATCCGCATGGGCTGCATTTTTTTATACTTAGCCATGTATATGTTGAACGCCTTCATGAATCTTCTTTGCAGGAAGCATCGTCCATTGATTATAGAATACTACAGCGTTCTTTTTTGCCTCTAGCGCCATCAGATGTCCACACCATATTGCTGAATCAGTTCTCTTTGATGTGCGGCACGCATACCCGGCAGCTTCCGCATTTTAGCATCATAGCGTTCACATTCCGATAAATGAATTTCCTTTACAAATGCTTCATATGGAAGCTGTCCCAGAAAGGTCTCCTCTTCCAGATCATAAAAGGCCGCATACCAAGTATCAATTTGTATGTCCTCTCCACTTACCGGATCCTTCATCCCAAAGGGTGCCTCCGGCTTGATTGGCAACAGACTGTCAACGGTGGAGGTTATTGTATATACACCGAAAAATCCATCCTCCTTCTGGTAGACGCGTGGTACTGCATAATAAACATCCTGCTTCTGATGGTTATGCAGCCATGCTCCGAAGTCGTCGTGCATCTCCTCGTGATCCTGCTGTTCAAACCAAAGTGGGTGCATAGCGGAAAAGAAACAGCCATCCGCATGCTCTTTCAGAAAGGAACCCAGACACTCGTCACTGAATGTGGTGAGATGCTGCTTAATACCTGCAATGCTTCGCAGCTCCTGTGTTTCCCCATCCTGTTCAAAGGCACTCGTCTTCCAGCGTTTGCAGAGGTGCTGAATCAGGGCATAAAAGGCTTCGATTTCCTGATGGCAGGTCGGCAGCAGCAGATACAGCTCCACCTCATACGGCTGCTTCCAGACCACCTGTATACCTCTTGCGATACACGAAGGGTCATACAGGATAAAGTCATCTGCCGATTCCGCCTCCAGCGGCTGCATCCGCCAGGTGCTGTCCATGACGCCTGCCTGCAGACCGGTTTCCAGAAAATCATGCATACTGAGTTTCTTTTTGAAAATTCCCCTGTTTACAATTTTAATATCCACACTCATGATGTAATTCCTCCATAGATGTCCTGCCCCAGCGTTTGCAGCTGTTTACGGTTATTGATTCGATAAACGCCTTTTTCACATTTATATAGGAGCCCCTGTTCACAAAACTGTGACAGACAGCGCTGCAGCTGCCGGTAGCTGCAGCCAATCAAACTGCTAACCTCACCATGATCCTCCTGAAAAACATCCCGCTCACATACTGCCATGAGATATGATGCCAAACGGTTTTCAACCGGATAGGAAAGCGAGATGGATGCGTTGCGATTGCTGTTTTTCAGCTTTTCCGACAGCTCGGATACCAGATACTGCAGAAAGCGGACATCCTGTCTGAGTGACTGTTCACAGCGAACTAATGGCAACTGCAGTGTTATTACTTCACTCAATGCCGTCACTTCATTCAGCACAGGCATCTGCTTCCAAAGCTCCACCTCACCAAGAATACTGAGCGGATACAGGAAGGAGTGCAGGACCGTTTGTCCGTTTGCACTGATATAGCTGGTCTTTGCCTTTCCCTCCACCAGAAACAAAAGATGATGCAGCTCGGTATCTGCATGCAGAAGGATATCCCGCCGCTTCCATGTTTTTAATTCCAGCATGGATACATGCCGTTCCTCCAGAATCTGATCGAGTCGATATTTCCGAATATAAGCGGCTGCCGTTTTTTCCATACACTTCCTCCGTCCGTTTTTGAAAAGGTATGCAATGTGTATCGCCTTTCCTTAATCATCTGCTTTCTTCTCTCATTATGACATATGTCCTATGCGTGTTCAAGAAAAACCTGTATTCTACTATACGAGGTGATAATATGGCAATCAGTATGGCAATACTCAGTGGTATTGTGGTCAGTGTCATGATGGTATTTAACGGACAGCTTTCTGATCTGATCGATCTGTATACCGCAACGGTTCTAATCCATGCCTGCGGGTTATTGACGATGTATATCGTTTTAAAAGTAAAACACATTTCGCTTCGAGACCTTCCCCATGCTTCCCGTTTTTTATATCTGGGTGGTGTAATCGGGGTATTCACTGTCTTCTTCAACAATCTGACCATTACGATTTTGGGAGCCTCAATGATTAGTGCATTGGGATTATGTGGACAGATGCTGACTTCGATCATTCTGGAACAAAGCGGTGCGCTTGGCACACAAAAACAGAAACTGCAGCCGATAAAGCTGGTATCTCTGCTCATTATTTTAATAGGAATCGGGGTGATGCTGGAATGAGCTATATCTGTTCCATTTTCTTTGCATTGCTGGCAGGGGTCAGTATCGTATTGAGTCGCAGTGTAAATGCCTTGTTGGCGGAAAAAATCGGAGCATTATCCAGCAGCTTTTTCAATTATGCGAGCGGGTTGCTGGCGAGTCTGGCTTTTCTGTTGCTGTTTGCCCCGCATATTTCCCCCGCACTCCCGCAGCTGATGAAAAACGGGAACGCTATCCTGCTTATGGGCGGTGTCATCGGTGTCATCAATATTATTCTTCTAAATCGTATCGTAACCCGCATTCCTCCCCTGCAGCTGACACTGATTGTATTTGTTGCACAGCTTGCCAGCGGTATGCTACTGGATTATTTTCTGCTGGATCTGTTTTCCATGCGCAAGCTGATCGGCTGCAGTATCGTTGTTATCGGTCTGCTGATTCACACCTATGCGCAGGGTAAGCCGGCAGCCTGAGGCTTCACAATCGTATCGGTTTGCTACTTCTTCCTTCGATCCTGAAGGTTATGAAAACGAGTGCCGATATGACGAGCAATAAAAAAAACCAATACAGCACATACACCCAATGCTGCAGCATCAAACATGAAGCCTCCAAGATACTCTCCAAACGAATCGACACCCTTACTGGCAAAAAAAGCCGTGATGCTTCGATTCTGACGGCAGAATTTATCGATATCAGGTTTGCATACACCTAACACCAGAAAAACCGTCAGCACGACAACACCGCCAGATAAGACTCTTTTCTTAATTCTCATGATCTATTCCTCCTGCAGCTATCCTGAAAAGTATATCACAAATCTATCGTTAAAAAGAAATCTTATCTTTGTTTTCTACAGGGAATACAGAGAAAGATTTCTTTTCATATGTCTGCAGCAGGTCACAATGACAAAATGTGAAACGAACAGAATAAGCATGCAAATGCGTTTTCATATCCTGTGTCCGCATTATTAGCCGATACAGCAGAGATTCAAAGGTACATAATTGCAAGCAGTATCAGAAGAACAATAACAACGAGTACACCACCACCGATGATATAGCTGCTGTATGTTTTGTGTAAATCCTGTTGTTTGGAAACCCATGCTTTGTTCAATTCCTTTGTTTCCTTTGAAATCTGAGACATACATTCACCTTCCTTCCAGTTGCTATTCATGCCTGATTAGATAAACAAAGCCGGCCTGCTGCAGCAGGGGGATATACGACAGATGAAAGATCATTTAATTTTATGATAAAACAAGAACGTTAAATCAACTTTCATGTACTGTTTGCATCCTACTCAAAATGCGAAGAATGGAATCAAGTATGAATCTTTGTATTGGATTGTATACATGCTTCACTGAACCAACATATGGATACTTTTCACAGTTAATATCTATTACTATATGTCCCGTCTGATTTAACTGCCACTCTACATCTTATATATAGCATATTTTTCATTATAATACAATAGCACGTAACCTTTATACCTATTTCTCAACATATCATAGATTTTATGATTGCATCAAATTCCAGCATAACAATTCATCATTGCAATATGGAAAAGCCATCATTATCTGCACTCCTGTTACGCTTATGTGTTTGTATACCTGATTCGGATATCGGTTAACCACCTTGACACATTCCAAATTCCGTAAACCCTCAACAGCCAACAAGCACTTTTTTGCTCATGTTTACAAAATCGATTATAAAAAAAATAAAAATATTTGTAAAAATTTTAGGAGTTTTGCATGTTCGATACGTATATAAGACTGTATATAAAAAAAAGGAGGATTGTACATATGCAAAAAGAGATGAAAAGGGAGTATCCGATTCCCTTTCACAATGATGTTTTTTTCAAGTATATGCTGATTGGAGAGGATGCAGGCTCTAAATTGCTGAGAAGCAGAATTATTGAAGAAATTTATGGATTGAAGGTTCAAAGAACCCAGGTGCTGAATCCGGAGCTGCTGCCGGAAGTCTTTTTCGGAAAACGAGCGGTTTTGGATGTTGTATTGGAGGATGAAACCGGTCACCTTTATGATTTGGAGATGCAGGTATCCGGGTATACGAAGGAGGAACAGCTGCGTTTTCAGCAGTATGGCTATCGACTGGTCGAAAGACAGCTGAAGCAGGGAGATGATTACACAAAGCTGAAGCCGTTTTATCAGATTATCTTTATGAATTCGATGCCGAAAGCAGGAGGCCGCATGATTCGTCACTATACGGTAAAGGATGAAGACAATCAGGAAGAACCAAACAATACTCTGCATCGCGCAATTGTGTTTTTACCGATGATCAGGCAGCGTGTGAAGGAGGTCGGGGGTATGGAAAACCTGACAGAATTTGAAACCTTCTGTTATGTGCTTGCATATAATCCGGATGATGCTATACTAAACATGAAGAGAAGGATGGTGAATGTGGCTATGGAAAAATATAATGCAATGCGTGAGGATGGCCCGTTATTCAGCTGGGCGGAATCGGTGGAGTTTGCAAATCGTGCAGTACAGGCAAATCTGAGAGAGCAAACTGCGGAAGCCAAAAGACAGGGAAAGGATGAGGGTCTTGACCAAGGCAAGAAAGCCTTATTAAGAGCACAGATTATCCATAAGTATGGAATCGATGATGGATGGGTGGATACCTTGTCCAACGCGCAGATTGATGCTGCCGTCATATTTATTCTGGAATGTGAAGCCTATCCCGACTTAAAGGAAAAGCTGAAGCATACCGCTGCGGAATAGATCAAGTTCTCCTGTCTTTAAACGTTTATTCAAAAAAGAACCTGCCGCCTGACGGGTTCTTTTCCTTACATTATAGCACCAGAGAATACACATCATCGAATGCTTTACAGAATTTTTGTCGTCCATTCCTCCAGATTCCAAACCTCATCCACAATATCGCCATAGAAATCCGGGTCATGGGAAACCAGAAGAATCGTTCCCTTGTAGGCCTTCAATGCCCGCTTCAGCTCCTCCTTGGCATCCACATCCAGATGGTTGGTAGGCTCATCCAGCACTAAAACGTTATGTTCACGATTCATCAGCACGCAAAGACGAATCTTTGCCTGTTCTCCTCCGGAAAGCACACACATTCCGGATTCGATATGATCTGTCGTCAGTCCGCACTTTGCCAGAGCCGCACGTACCTCACCGTTTGTCATCGCCGGATACTCTTTCCAGAAATAATCCAGTGCACTCATGGATTCTCCGGCTTCCTCCTGCTCGAAGAAGCCGATGGATGCATACGGGTCAACCTCAACGCTTCCGCTGACGCCTGGAATTCTGCCCATCAGCGTTTTCAGCAGTGTTGTCTTACCAAGACCGTTAACACCTTTTATCGCCACCCGCATATTGCGCTCCAGCACCAGATGCATTGCTTTTGTCAGCGGTTCCTCATAGCCGATCACCAGTTCCCTTGCATCGAAAATCACACGCCCCGGTGCGCGGTCCGATAAAAAGGAAAAGCTGGGCTTCACTTTTTCCTTTACCTTTTCGATACGATCCATCTTATCCAGCTTCTTCTGGCGGGAATGAGCCATGTTACGCGTTGCAACACGCGCCTTGTTGCGGGCGATGAAATCCTCCAGATCGGCGATTTCCTTCTGCTGTTTTACATATGCCGCCTCCAGCTGGCGTTTCTTTAACGCATGCTGTTCTAGAAAATAATCGTAATCTCCGACATACCGTGTCAGCTCACAGTTTTCAACATGATAAATAATGTTGACAACGCTGTTTAAAAACGGAATATCATGCGACACCAGAATAAATGCATGCTCATAGGAAATCAGAAAGTTCTTCAGCCATGCAATATGTCCCTCATCCAGATAGTTGGTCGGCTCATCCAGAATCAGAATCATCGGATTTTCCAGCAGCAGCTTGCATAACAGCACCTTGGAGCGCTGCCCTCCACTCAACATGGTAACATCCTTTTCCAGACCGATATCCAGTAATCCAAGTCCCTGTGCGACCTCCTGTATTCTGGCATCAATCATATAGAAACCGCTGTGCTCCAGTATGTCCTGAATTTCCCCAACATCCTGCAAAAGCTCATTCATACGCTCCTCACTGCAATCTCCCATCTCTTCATATTTCTGCAGCATTTCCGCTTCCAGCTCAAACAGATGGGAAAATGCATCCTGCAATA
Organism: Erysipelatoclostridium sp. DFI.2.3; assembly: GCF_019132535.1. Lineage (NCBI taxonomy): Bacteria > Bacillati > Bacillota > Erysipelotrichia > Erysipelotrichales > Coprobacillaceae > Thomasclavelia > Erysipelatoclostridium sp. DFI.2.3. Next base: position 35,907 of record NZ_JAHOOJ010000015.1, read on the forward strand.
CCTGACGAATCGACTTTCCCTTCTCCAGAACCGTATGCTGATCCAGATAGCCTCGTGTGATTCTGCGGCACCAGGCAACACGCCCTTCCTCCGGAACCAGCTTTCCCGTCAGTATATTCAGAAAGGTTGATTTCCCTTCTCCGTTGGCTCCGACAAGACCAACATGCTCACCGCTCAGCAAACGAAAGGATACATTCTCCAGAATCTGTCTTCCGCCAAAGCTGTGCGAAACATTTTCTACCGTAACAATACTCATACCTACCTCCACAATTCTTACCCTGACAAGTATACCATGTGCTCCATTCGTATGCAATCCTGCTTTCCGTTTGTAGAAGGCTTTGCTTCTCGGATGAAATCGTCAATACCAGTGATACGTTTATACAAATAAATACAGGCCGTTTTCGAATATAATCCTGCCGAACACAATGCTTTTATGAGAAAGCGAATACGCCTCACCGTTTTATATCAATCGGTTCCAAATGGCTTAATCAACAAGCTTCATATTGCTATGCTACTTCCAGAAACGGCTTTCACTGCCTTATTTCTTTCATATCCGTGTTGCTTCGACATATACTAACGAAAGCATATGCTGAATTTAGAAATATTTAAGAAAGAAATACGACAAAATTACAAAAGCGTAAGGCCCAAAGTCATTAGGATTTGCTATAATATACATATACGAGGTGATTTCATGCACAGCAATGACGACAAACGAGAATGGATTGATCCAGCACAGGGTCTCAGCGATTCTCAGGTTCAGGAGCGTATTGATGCAGGCTGTGTCAATACACAGGATGAGCGCATTACCAAAAGCTATGAGGAAATATTCCGGGACAATGTTTTAACCCTGTTTAATCTGATCAATGCTATTCTGGCAGGATTGATTATTTTTATCGGCTCCTTTAAAAATCTGCTTTTTCTGGGGGTTGTAATTTCCAACCTGGTCATCGGTATCCTTCAGGAGATTCGAGCCAAGCGTGTATTGGACAAGCTGTCTTTGATTACGCAGCCCTATTTGAAGGTATTGCGCAACGGAAAAGAAATGGAACTGCATATGGATGATATCGTTCTGGATGATATTCTATGCCTTTCCACCGGCTCTCAGGTATGCGCCGACGCTATGGTTGTTGAGGGACGTCTGGAGGTTAACGAATCCCTGGTTACAGGAGAATCGGATATCATCGTCAAGCATATGCACGATACCCTGTATTCCGGCAGCTTTGTCGTCAGCGGACAGGCCAAGGTACAGGTACAGCATGTCGGCAAGGATAATTATGCCGCTACGATTATGAAGGATGCAAAAACATTTAAAAAGCATAAATCACAGCTGCGGGATTCCATTAACTTCATAATTAAAACCATCGGTATTATCATTATTCCCGTTGGCATTCTGCTGTTTTCAAAGCAGTTTTTTCTGACTGAGAGCACTCTGCCGCAGGCGATCGTATCGACGGTTGCGGCATTGCTGGGAATGATACCGGAAGGCCTTGTTTTACTGACAAGCGTTGCACTGGCGGTTGGCTCCATCAATCTGGCGAAGCGCAAAACGCTGGTGCAGGAGCTGTACTGCATTGAAACACTGGCACGCGTGGATACCCTGTGTCTGGATAAGACAGGAACCATAACGGAAGGCAATATGCAGGTGGAGCGTATCCAGGCACTGAACGCAGACGAGAAGGAAATCCTTTTGATTCTTGCAAATATGATGGATGCTCTGCAGGATGACAATGCAACTGCTCAGGCGATTCGCAGGCATACACCGCAGGAATATGAAGCATTTCGCGTATTACATACCCTTCCCTTCTCCAGTGCAAGAAAGCTGAGTGCCGTAAGCTTTGAAAATCGCGGAACCTATATCATGGGTGCCTATGAATTTGTCAACGGCAGTGAAAATGCAGAGCTGCAGGCTGAAATTGATAAACAGGCCAGTCTTGGAAACAGGGTGCTGGTACTGGCACACAGCAAGGAAGCTATGGAACAGGAGCCTGCCAAGAACAATACAGTGATCGCTTTGATTCTGCTGAGTGATCCCATCCGGTTGGAGGCACCGCAAACCCTGGATTACTTTCTGTCGCAGGGGGTTGATGTCAAGGTTATCAGCGGGGATGATCCACGCACGGTTCATGAAATCGCACATAAGGCTAATCTGAAAAATTATGAGCGCTATGTGGATGCCAGCACCTTAAAGGATGAGGATATTCCGGAAGCAGTGAAAGCCTATACCGTTTTCGGTCGTGTTTCACCGATGCAGAAAAAGCTGATGATTCGCGCTCTAAAGGAACAGGGGCATATCACGGCAATGATAGGAGACGGTGTCAATGATGTCATGGCCTTAAAGGAAGCGGATTGCAGCATCTCTGTTGCACAGGGAAGCGAGGCAGCAAAGAATATCGCCAATCTGGTTTTACTGGACAACAATTTTGCGAGTATGCCGCATATCGTGGATGAGGGCCGAAGAGTCATCAACAATATTCAGCGTGCCGCTTCCCTGTTTCTTGTGAAAACGACATTTTCAACCATCCTCAGTATTTTAACCCTTTTCTTCATGAGCCGCTATCCGTTTGAGCCGATTCAGCTTACACTGATATCCTCCTGTACAATCGGTATTCCTTCCTTCTTCCTGGCACTGGAAGCCAATCATGCCCGCGTGGAGGGAAATTTTCTGATCAATGTGCTGGGGCGTGCCCTTCCCGGAGCGCTGTGTGTCGTACTCAGTATCCTTTATGTCAATATATCCTCTTTGTTTTTTCAAATGACGCCGGCGGCTATGTCCACCATGTGTGTATTACTGACAGGTACCAGCTCCCTGATCGTTCTGTATCGGGTGTGTACGCCGTTTACCAGAAAGCGTCTGCTGATCTTCTCCAGCATGACCGCACTCTTTGTTGCATGCATCGTCTTTTTACCAGGCATTTTCTCTCTGGTACGACTGAGCTATATGCAGTTTGTATTGACCGGTGCCGGTATGGCAGCTATACCGTTTGTCATGGATTTCTTTTTCCGTTTTGGAAACCGCTTCAAGCTAAAGGAACGGCTGCTTAAGGTTGGGAAATAGCAAACGTCAGAACAGAGCGGATCAAATGAACCTTCCTCATAGATCTTTTGGCGGATATAAAAAAAGGAACTCATGTATGGATTGATAAGTCACAATCTTTTGGATTCCCTCTTTTGGAAATAAGAGAGGAAGAGCTTGCTAAGGCTCCTCCTCTTTTTATTATGGCTGCATACTGGTATCCTCTAGTGCATCCTGCGTACGGCGGTTTTTCATAATCACCAGTGCGATACATAGGAAGGCAGCAGCAAACAGCAGCAGAATTCCATAGGTCATAAAGGCTTCCTGCAGCAGCGCATCTCCTACATGAACTGCCGAGGTCAGCGAATCATTCAGCTTCACATACCAGTAGCTCGGCAGAAAACGGGATATCACGAGGATATTCTCTCCGATCATACTCAGTGGTACAAAGGCACCGCACAGAAAGCTGGAGCCTAAACCGACAATATTGCTGATGCCGTTCAGCATATCGTCCGGATGCTTGCTTTTTGCGGATATCACACAGAACATAAAGGACATGGAAACACACATCAGCATGAATACAAACGCATTGACAATTTCCAGCAAGCCACCCAGCGTCATCATGGAGTCCCATACCATCCCGAGAATCATCAGCATCATAAGTCCCCACAACGCGATACCTACAGACAGATTACAGAACACCAGCTGCAGGTTCATACGATTTTGTGATACCGGAGCAATCAGATTCCGCTTGGTGATCTCCGCGTTGAAAAAGGAATGCATCGTTAAACCGATCAGCAGTATGGTGATGACAAGCATAATATAGGAAGCATAATTGAAATATGCACCACGCAGCATGGAGGAGGTGGCAACCTCTTCAGAATCTGACATTTTCACCTCAGCTGTAGTATTCAGATTTTTCTGTACGCGTGTATGCAGCTCAGAAATCCCCTGCTTTGGATAAAGCTTTTCATACGCATGCATGGTATCCAGATATTTATTGATTGTCTGCTGAAGCAGTACACCGTTCACATCATCCGGGCGCTGATTCATGGAAACCGCTTCTTTCCCGGATGCGAACTCCTCTTCAAAGCCCTCAGGAATCGTTATGATAGCGGACACATCTGCATAGAACAGTGCATCCTGTGCATCGCTGTTCGATACATTTTTATGCTTGATATTCGCCTGTGTGCCGAGATAGGTTAACAGGCCTTCACTCAGACTGCTGCCATCCCGGTCAAGAACGGCGATATTCGGCTTTGATCCCTCATACATCTTAATATCACTGCGCTCAGATGCAGACATGCCAAACACAAAGAAGACGGTGAAGAAGATGGACATATAGATCATCAGCGTCAGCCAATGTGATTTCATAATTTTATAATAAACCTTTAAGACACTCATTTAACGCACCCCCAGACTGTGATAGCTCTTCCTGCTGAGTGCACGGAAGCTGATCAGATAGCATACCATCGTAAATCCTGCAAGCAATGCCAGATTAAAGAAATAGCGCTCGCCTACACCATAGTAGTACAGGGAATACAAGCCATCCGTAATCATATTCACCGGATTGATATAGGTTAAAAACGGAGCATATTCCTGTACATAATATTTCAGCTGTACCGCCATCATACCGGCGAGCGCACTGCAGATCAGTGTGATAGAGGTCATGATCCCCGTCTTGCCATCCGGAGGTATCTTGCTAGTGATACTGCCAATCAGAATGCCAAAAGCATTTCCGGCAAAGGCTCCCAGCACCATCATGAGGAAGACATAGCCAAGCTGTGATCCAAAGGATACGTCCAGAATGAAATACATATAGGCAAACTGGATGAGCAGAAAGACAATTTGAATCGCTATATCAATTATAAAATCCGCAAGCAGTGCCTTTCCCTTGTGCAATGGTGATACTGCCAGGCGTGCTGCACGTTCGCTTTGATTCGCCTGCAGCTCATACATGGAATTGATCGCCCAGTATCCGCCAAACATGGCGTTCATTGCCAGGACTGTATAGAAGAAGACGGAGGACAGATCTGTATGATCCGTGTTCGCTTCCTTCACATGAGAGGCTGTCTGTGTGAACAGTGCAGATACAGCAGAGCCATCGGGATATTGCTGCATCGCCTCCTCCACCAGATGGATTTTCTGGCTGTATTCATCAAAGAAGGTTTTTGTGATTGTCTGATCCAGACCGTTTTGATTCACAGTGATTGCAATCGGGTCCTGCAGCTTTACAACCGCGCTGACCTTATCCTCCTTTAACAGCTGCTTTGCCTGTTCCTCACCAACATAGCTTACCTTGAACAAAGCAGTATCCCCCTGCCTGACATCCTTGAGAACGGCTTTAAGCTGTGACAAATCCTTTTGCTCGACGACAGCGATTGGAACCGTTTGAAAGGTATCCACCGTATAGGCATCCTTCAATACCATTCCAAAGAAGGTTGTCAGCAGCATGGGAAATATCAATGTCCAAAACAGCAGTACTCTGTTTCGAATCATCAGGCGAAACCTGTATTTCAGTAAATGCAGCATATTCACCCCTCCTTAATCCCGCAGCTGTTTTCCTGTGATTTCCAGGAAGACATCATTTAAGGTCGGCTGCTGGGAATACACCTTGCCATAGGTGATATTCTCCTGTGTGAAGTAATCCAGCAGATTGGCCAGATTGCGTTTTCCTTCAGTAAACTTAACCTGCAGAACATTGGCATTGTACTGTACGGAGAACACATTTGCGATATCCTGAATATCCTGTACCTGCTGCTCCTGCAGCTTCACCTGCTCCACTTCGATCTTTTCCTTCATCATAATGCCGGCCTTCAGCTCCTCCTTGGAGCCAGCCGCAATGGTTTTTCCCTTGTCGATGATGATGATGCGACTGCAAATTTCCTCAACCTCTTCCATATAATGAGAGGTATACACAATGGTTGCCCCCTGCGCATTCAGGCGCCGTATGCCCTCCAGTATCGCATTACGGCTCTGTGGATCGACTGCGACCGTCGGCTCATCCATGAAAATGAGCTTTGGCTGATGTGCAATTCCACAGGCGATATTCAACCTTCTCAGTAAACCGCCGCTCAGCTTACCCGGTCGGAATTTACGAAACTCCTCCAATGAAACAAAACGTATTGCCTCATCCACAAGTGTTTTACGCTTTGCCTTATCACTGACATACAGACCGCAAAAGTAATTGATGTTGTCCTCGACGCTCAGCTCATGAAAAACTGCTACGTTTTGCGGAACCACACCGATTTGCTGTTTCAAATCGTAGCTGTCCGCTTTCATCTGCTTTCCGAAAATGCGGATGTCTCCCTTGTCATATGTTAACAGAGCCAGCATACAGTTGATTGCCGTTGTTTTCCCGCTTCCGTTCGGTCCCAGAAGTCCCAGAATTTCACCTTCCTCAACCTCCAGCCGGAAATGATCCAGCGCAATCAGCTCCTTGTATCGTTTCACCAAATTGTTTACTTCAATAATCATGATGCTCCCTCCTTGTCCTTGTCTATATTATAGGGAATCCGGTAAATTTTCGGTAGTGTATATCTTCACATTCGGATATGACAGATGTCATATTCACGCATGACAAATTGTATCTGTCCCAAAACAATGGTAAAATAGAGACAGAACAGGAGGAGAAGCCATGAAACAGCTTATAAATTATCTGTTATTTTTATGTATCGGCTGCTGCTTCAGCTTTTTTTATGACCATCAGCTGTACCTCCTGCTGGCTCTGCTTTCAGCAGTGATTCTGGCCTCTATATCCTATCTGTACACAAGGCGAACATGGACGCCGTATGCAATGATTCTGTTTGCATTGCTCGCCACCCTGCAGCAAAGCTTTCTGTACTATCTGCCGCTGCTGCTATACTGTATCAGACGACAGCATTTTTCTTATACCATCCTCCTGTATCTGCTTCCGATTCTCTTTCATCTGCGTATGGAAAATCTGTATTTATGCACTGCCATTGCCATTTTTTCTATATTCGCCATATCCCTTCGGCAGCAGTGGGAGGAAAATGAGGAAATTAAGCTTTCCTTCATGCGGCAGCGCGATGCGACAAAGGAGCTGGCAGATATTCTGTCCAATAAAAACAGGCATCTTCTTGTCCAGCAGGAACAGGAAATCCGAATCGCCATTCTGGATGAAAGAAACCGTATCGCCAGAGAAATTCATGATCATGTGGGACATCTGCTTAGCAGCGCTTTGTTGCAGATCGGCGCTATACAGGCAATTCAAAAGGAAGATAAGCTGAAGGAGCCGCTTCAGAATTTACGAGATACCCTTTCTCAGGGAATGGATAACGTACGAAGCAGTGTACATGACCTGCATGATGATGCACTGGATTTGCAGGTGACACTGCAGCGTCTGCTCAAGGACTACAGCTTTTGTGATGGTACGCTGGAATACGATGTGCTGCATCCCCTGTCTCAGCAGACAATCTATCATATCCTTGCCATTGTAAAGGAGAGCATGAACAATACAATGAAGCATTCCAATGCGACAAAATACAGCATTACCGTACGCGAGCAGCCGGCCTTTTATCAATTGATTCTACGTGATAACGGCACCAGGCACAGCAGTGTCCCCTGGCAGACCAGAGGCATCGGCTTAAGCAACATGCAGGAGCGTGTAGCGGACATGCACGGCTATTTGAACATCACACACACATCCGGCTTTCAAATTTATATCACACTGCCGAAGGAGGATAAACCATGAGAATACTGATTGTTGATGATGACAAACTTGTATGCAGCTCTTTAAAAACCATATTGGAGGCACAGGGACAAACCATTGCGGGTATCGGCTGCAGCGGCCGGGAAGCATTGCAGCTGTACAGGGAAACCAACCCTGATGTCCTGTTGATGGATATCCGTATGGAGGGGATGAACGGCGTGGATGCCAGTGAAGCAATTCTACACAGCTTTCCGGATGCCCGCATTCTGTTTCTAACAACATTCTCCGATGATGACTATATCATTCGCGCCTTAAAGCTGGGAGTCAAGGGCTATATCCTTAAGCAGAACTTCGATTCCATCATTCCGGCTTTGGAGGCAGTGTATATGGGACAGAATGTTTTCAATACGGAAATTATCGCCAAGCTTCCCGATTTGCTGAAGCAGCATACAAAGGAAACGCTGTGCAGCTATGATTTGAATGAGCGGGAGCTGCATTTCATTCAGCTGGTTGCCAAGGGGCTCAACAACAAAGAGCTGGCACAGACGCTGTTCCTCAGCGAAGGGACAGTCCGCAACTATCTCAGCAGCCTGCTGGAAAAGCTGCAGCTGCGTGACCGTACCCAGCTTGCGATTTTCTATTACCAGAACCTGCAGTCAAAAGAAACATAACATGCCGTTAACTGCTGTCTTGAATAACCTGTTCATAACAGGCTGTCATCAGAAAAAACAGGAAATTAGAAAGAATCAATTGCATTGGCTTATACGCATGTAATTGATTTTTTGTCCTGATGATGTGGCATCTTCTGGAATCACCCACCTCATTACGTTTCACTGGAAATGATCCTAAGCACAATGTCTTGTCACGATTGTTACATTTCGTAGCTGTATCCATTCATCACCGTATTGTACGCTCCTAAAGTATCTGTTCATCCCTCTATGCAGGAGTGTGATGCGGCATAAAAAATGGGCAAAGCACCCTACAGGCAGCTTCCTGTATACAGTCAGTGGCAGCTGCACAAAAAAACGAAGCCGCAGGAGTTTTGATCCTTGCGGCTTCGTTTTCATTTACTTATTGATTTCACTGATGATGCGCTCGATTTTATTTCCGCGTTCCAAAGAGTCATCCAGCTTGAAAATCAGCTCCGGTACCTTACGGATCGTCATCCGCTTGGCAAGCTCGCTGCGCAGGTAGCCCCTGCTGCGATCCAGTGCCTTCATACCGGCTTCCTCTCTTGGCTTCTGCCCCAGGAAAGAAACATAAATCTTCGCAATGGATAAATCATTGGTCACCGTAACATCGGTAATCGTAATAAATCCGATTTTGGGATCCTTGAGAGAAAACTGGATAATCTCCGAAATTTCCTTCTGAATAATTCCCGCTATTTTTTCAGCCTTTAATGTCATGTTATCACCTTATGTTTATTCTGGCTCAACCTGCTGATCTTCATACGCCTCAATAACATCATCCACCTTGATATCGTTGAAGTTCTCGATTGTCAGACCGCATTCGTAGCCGCTGGTTACTTCCTTGGCATCATTCTGGAAACGTTTCAGTGATCCCAGCTTGCCGGTGTAGATAACCACGCCCTCACGAATCAGACGAACACCGCATTCCTTGCGCAGACAGCCATCGGTGACCATACACCCGGCAATCGTTCCCACTTTGGAGACCTTGTAAATCTGACGCACCTCAGCCTGTCCGATGACAACCTCTTCATAAACAGGAGCCAGCATACCTTTCATGGCATTTTCCATTTCTTCCAATGCCTTATAAATAATATTGTGCAGACGGATTTCAATTCCTTCCTCTTCTGCTTTTTTACGTACCAGCGCGTTAGGACGTACGTTGAAGCCGTAAATTACGGCATGGGATGCACTTGCCAGCAGAATATCGGATTCTGTTATTGCCCCCGCCTGAGAACGAATGACATTGACACGTACGCCCTGTACGTCGATTTTTTCCATGCTTGCACGAACTGCTTCCGCACTACCCTGTACATCGGCCTTGATAATCAGGTTGACCTCCTGTACTTCTCCTTCTTCAATCTGACGAGCCAGATCATCCAAAGACATCGCAGCGCCTGTCGCATTCCGTTCGGAAGCGATTTTGTTGTTCAGACGCGTTTCCGCAATCTGACGGGCTTTCTTTTCATGATCGAATGCCTTGAAGATATCTCCGGCAATCGGCACATCATTCAAACCGATAATTTCCACCGGTGTGGAAGGCAGAGCCTTCTTGATTTCACGACCGTGATCATCCGTCATCTTTCGCACCTTACCAAAGGCCGTACCAACAACGACTGCATCCCCGGTATGCAGGGTACCACCCTGTACGAGCAGCGTGGTAACAGGACCGCGCCCCTTATCCAGCTTCGCCTCGATAACCGTTCCGGTTGCCAGCTTGTTTGGATTGGCACGGAAATTGTATACCTCGGATACGACCAGAATGGTTTCCAGCAGATCACTGACACCGGTTCCGAATTTTGCAGAGATATCCGCGTAAATCGTATCTCCGCCCCATTCTTCCGGCATCAGACCAAGCTCACTCATTTCGGAAACAATGCGTTCACGGTTCGCACCGGCCTTGTCAATTTTGTTGACTGCAACGATAACCGGTACACCTGCAGCCTTGGCATGGTCAACGGCCTCCTTGGTCTGCGGCATGACACCGTCATCGGCAGCGACAACGATAATAACCAGATCGGTAACCTTGGCACCCCGGGCACGCATAGCGGTAAAGGCCTCATGTCCCGGTGTATCCAGGAAGGTAACCCGCTTTCCCTTTACATTTACCTGATAGGCACCGATGTGCTGGGTAATACCACCAAACTCGCCTTCCGTAACATGTGTCTTACGGATGGTATCCAGTAGCGTTGTTTTACCATGATCAACATGTCCCATGATGGTAACGACCGGAGGACGATTTTCCAGAAGGGCTTCATCCTCTGCCTCTTCCATCTGTTCTTCAAAATCACTTTCTTCTATAATAATTTCCTTGTGCACATCTACATTCCATTCCATGCAGACAAGCTCAATTGTCTCATCGTCCAGCGTGGAGTTGATAGTAACCATTGTTCCCATCATGAACAGCAGCTTGATAACCTCACTCGCATTGCGGTTCAGCTTTTCTGCCAGCTCTCCTACACTCAGCGGTCCGTTGTATGTGATTTCCTTTACTTCTACACGTTCCTTCTTCGGTGTAAAATTCGTGTTTGTGTTTCTTGATCGGTTGTTGTTATTCCCCTTCCGATTGTTATTTCCTCTTCTATGCTGTTGTCTTGCCATATAATCACCTAGCCTTTCAAGCAAGCTGCAATCTTCTCTGCAAATCCCTTGTCAAGAATTGCGATTGCTTTTCTGTTGCGATCGCCGATCGCCATATTCATCAATGCTCCATCCATGTAAACACAGGGAACCTTGTAAAAGCTGCATTTATCGTTCAGCTTCTTTTTCGCATTGTCACCGATATCCTCTGCCAGAATCAGCAGATGGACATGACGGGCACGAAGCTGCGTGTAGACGATTTCTCCGGTAGCCGTTTTTCTTGCACGTGCCGCCAGTCCCAGTATGCCCGTCACATCCTTCATTTGCTAAACATCTCCTTCAGCTTATCGTAGATTTCCTCAGGTATTTCACATTCCAGAGAACGTACCAGTGATTTTCTCTTCATCGCAGCCTCCAGCGCCTCTACACTGCGTTTCAGATAAGCTCCGCGGCCGTTGCGTTTTCCGGTTTCATCAATTTCAATTGTTCCCTCCGGTGTACGGACAATACGGATCAGCTCTTTTTTCGGAAGACTTTCATCGGTAGCCACACATTTACGCATCGGTATTTTCTTCATGTCGCATCTACCTCCTTACATCTTATTCTTCGTAATATTTATCATATTCATCGAAGTCGATTTCATCATGTATCCAGTCGCTCTCTTCAATCTCACGCTCTTCACGTTCGATTTCCGCAAGCTCCTCCTCAGAATAGATCGGCTTCATTTCATAATCCTTCTTGTTCAGGTCAAAGGTTGGCTTACGGCGCTCCTCTTTTTCCTCGTATTTGTCGTATTTCTTATAGCGTGGTTTTGCAGCGGACTTATCATCCTGCTTCGCTGATGCATCTGCCAGTGTCTCGAATTTGGAACGGTATTCCTGTTTTTCCTTCAGGTTCAGACCCTCCTGCTTCTGCTTTTCTCTGGCAATGCGGGCAGCCTTTTCCAGGTCGGTTTCTTCCTGCGGCTGTGCTTCCTCAACCACCTCTTCAACAGGGGCAGACACACTTGCTTCCTCAACAGCCGGTGACGCTGTGGCTTCCACAGGTTCACTGCTTTCATCCACAACCGGTTCACTGACAGCCTCTTCTGTTACAGCCTCCTGGAAGCTTACGCCTGCATCATCCAGACTGAGTGCATCCTGCGGCTGTGCGTTTTCTTCAAAGCGCTCCATCTGTGCAGCAAGCTTGGCCTCCTGCTGACGTGCCAGGAATTCCTCGCGCTGCTTCATTGCGATTTCCTTCCAGTTGATACCTGCTGCGTCCACATCGGTTTCCGCCTTGATATCGATTTTGTTTCCGGTCAGCTTTACAGCCAGCCGTGCGTTCTTTCCACGCTTACCGATAGCCAGGGATAACTGATTATCCGGTACGACAACGAGCAGTCCGCCCTTGCGCTCCTCACTCGGGATAACCGCCAGAACCTCAGCCGGAGACAGTGCATTTTTAATCAGCTCCGTCACATCCTCGCTCCATTCAAAGATATCGATTTTCTCTCCGCCCAGCTCATCGATGATAACCTGTACGCGCTGTCCTCTTGGACCGATGCAGGCACCGATCGGATCGATATTTTCATTGTGCGAATAGACTGCCATTTTCGTACGCTCTCCCGCTTCCCGCGCAATCGCCTTGATTTCAATAATACCCTGGAAGATTTCCGGAACCTCTTTTTCAAACAGACGCTTTACCAGTGTCGCATCCCCGCGGGATACCAGTACCTGTGCACCCTTGGTTTCCTTGTTTACCTCTGTGATTACCACACGGATCATTTCACCCTCACGGTAGCGCTCATTGGGTATCTGCTGATTTTTCGGCATCAAAGCAAGAGTCTTACCGATATTGACAACACAGAATTTCTCCTCGACAGATTCAATCGTCCCCATGACCATTTCCTCCACCTTATCGCAGTATTCCTCATACACCACAAGCTTTTCTGCCTCGCGGATTTTCTGCTTCATGACATTCTTTGCCAGAATAACAGCTGCGCGTCCCAGATCGGCTATACTGACTTCCTCTTCCACAACACCGCCGAGCTCCAGCTCCTGATTGACGCGCTTTGCGTCCTCCAAGGAGATTTCCAGCTCGTCATCCTCTACGTTTTCAACGATCAGACGCTGCTGATAGACCTTGATATCACCGGATTTTTCGTTGACATCCACGCGTACCAGCGCATCCGGTATTTCGATATGCTTACGGAATGCCTTTGCCAGAGCTTCCTGCAGGGCATCCACAACGACTTCCTTGGAAAGCTTTCTATCGGTTTCGATTGCCTGCATCGCAGCCATAAAATCTTTTAATTTCATTTTTTATTCGCATCCTTTCTAAATTTTCACAGACAGACGGATCAGTGCGATGTTATCCATCTCGATTTCCGCCTTCTTCTTCACGGCCTTTGCCATGTAATCCAGATATACCGTATTGTTTTCAAACGCTGTCAGGGTTCCTTTTACATCATCCATGCCAGCCTTTGGATTCTTTAGCTTCACATATACAAATTCGCCGATGGCATCCTTGATCTGTTCTTCATTTTTCAATTCCCGCTCTGCGCCGGGAGAACAGACCTCCAGAAAATATTCACTGGCAATCATATCCAATTCATCCAGCATCGCGCTGATTTTTTCAGACTGTGCAGCACAGGTATCAATATCCATACTGCCGTCCTTATGCATAATCGACACCTGCAGAATGCGCATACTGCCTTCGGTATGCCAGGCAACATCATACAGCTCTATACCGTCTTCTGCCACAAGCAGAGTGATCAGTTCTTTCAGTTTTTGTATTTGATCCATAACATTCTCCTTTACAAACATAATGAAGGAGTGGGCTTGACCCACTCCGGTTGAAGTATCTGTACATAATATACCACGAAACAGGTCAAACATCAACCTTTTTTCCAAAAGGCAGAAAAAAAGCCGCATGTACGGCCTTTACTCTATTTTTCTACGATGGTTTTTCCGTTGTATTCACCACAAGAACACATTTTGTGCGGCACCTTGTACTCACCGCAAGCCGGACATTTTACTAATGTCGGTGCAGCTAATTTATAATGAGTTCTACGTTTTGCTTTTCTTGTTTTTGAATTACGTCTCTGTTGAACAGCCATGTTAGCACCTCCTACTTAATCTTCCAATTTGAATTCTTTCAACTTTGCTAAACGAGGATCGATTTCTTTGCTTTTTTCTTTTATGTAATCTTCCTCTTTGACAACTTCCCAACCGTCACCTTTAGGATACTGTGTCAGTCCTTCCTTCACAATTTTCAGGGGAACCTCCATCACTATCAATTGAAAGATCACCGGCAATAACTCTACGACATCACCTTTAACTTCGTGTACATCTTCGTCATCTGTCTTTTCGAAGGAGAACACTTCTAAAGATTTTGTATGGAAATCATATTCTACATCCTCAAGGGTTATAGAACACGGTACTATCATCACGCCTTCAATATCCAGATCCGCAAATACGCGTTCACTGGAAGCCTCGTAATGAACATTCCCTGATACCGTAACATCCTGCAATCCTCTGATCTGATGCATCTTAGAAAATACCTCGGGCTCAAATCGGATCATTTCGTCAAATTCGATCGTTGCATCCTTCGCCTGCAGCAGTTCCATTCTGGACCATTTCAAAAGAATCACCTCGTTGTCTGACCTATCCTATTATAAGGAAAATCTGCGACAAAGTCAACACCATCTTCTCTTCCATAGGCTAGCTTATATATTAAACCACAAAACAGGAGGAATGAAAAGTATTTTTTTCATTTTTCTTTTCATTTCCGGGATTTTACGTATTTTTTTCTTCCACCTTTAAAAGAAATGCAGAAACATCCTCATATACAAGCAGATGATCCGGTTCATTCAGTATTTCATGACGCATGCCGTCAAACAGTCTGGCACTGACATCGCTGTAGCCGACTTCACGCAGAAGTCCGGCTGCCTCCTGAAACTTCCCGCGACGGATGATACAGGGATCCTCACTGCCTGCGATAAAGCGAATCGGCAGTGTCCTGTTGCGCAGCGTCCAGTTTTTGCGTTCATAGACATCCTGCATCAGGGAAAAGAGGTTTTCAAATCCGTTGAGGGTAAAGGTATACCCGCAAAGCGGATCGTGGTCATAGGCACGCACAACCTCCATGTCCGAGCACAGCCATACATTGTCGCTGCCCTCCTCTGCAAAGCCATCACAATGATTACCGAATGCCATCTTCTGTATAAGCGGGCTGCGATAGTGTGCACCCTTCATGCACTTCATAAGCTTGCACAGCAGCTTTCCGGCACCGGCAGCCGGATTTTTGCTGGGACTGCCGCAGACAATCAGTGCATCAATGGTATCATCGTAGCGTTTCAGATAGGCTCGTACCGCCAGTGAGCCCATGCTGTGTCCAAACATATAAATCTTCAAGGACGGATACTCCCTGTGCAGCTGCGCATTCAGCTGCCGGATATCTTCTATCAGTGCCGCAGCTTTCGTTGTGCCCATATAGCCCAGATCATCTTCCCTGCGAATACTTTTGCCATGACCGCGATGATCATGCAGCACACACAGATATCCCAGCTCTCCAAGATACTGCATAAAGTCCATATACCGCTCCTTGTGCTCCGCCATGCCGTGTACCAGCTGGATGATTGCCCGGGGCCTGCCTGCAGGCGTGCAGCGCAGCACGGATATCTCTAAAGCATCCGCATCGCTGATAAAGCTGTATTCCTGTAATGTTGTCGTCATTGTGCTCACTTCCTTATACCTGCATTGTATCATACTTGTGTCAATTTCAACAGCATTGCCCGCAGCATTTTGACAAAGCCGTAAATGTGTCAAAAGCAGAAGCTGGCAGTAGTCATACAACAATCGCTATGGTATACTGAAAGACAGCAGGAGGTGATACCATGCGAAGCTGTGGAATTGTAACAGAATACAATCCGTTTCATAACGGACATCGCTATCATATCGAGCAGGCACGCAGAGTTTCCGGCTGTGATGCCCTGCTTGCGGTCATGTCCGGAAATTTCGTACAGCGGGGTGAATGCGCCATCGTTGATAAATGGACACGTGCAAAGGCGGCGATCCAGGCGGGATGCGATCTGGTGATTGAGCTTCCCTACCCCTATGTTGTGCAGCGTTCGGACATCTTCGCAAGGCAGGCAGTGGCGCTGCTACAGCTGGCCGGCATCGATACGCTGGTCTTCGGCAGTGAAACAACTGACATGCAGCAGCTTCACCGGTTGGCGGATACCTCTTACGAGCACTATCAGAAGCAGAGAAAAAACGGTATTTCTATGGCTAAGACGCTGGAAATGGTGCATGGACGTGTTGCCAGTAATGATATTCTAGGAATGGCGTATCTTCGTGCACTGAAGGACAGCGCAATTCAGCCTATCGCCATACAGCGCACCAACGGTTACCATGATGAGGACATTCAGCATGCCATCAGCTCTGCGACTGCCATACGCAGAGCCGTTAAGGAGAAAAAGCCGATCAGCCATACAACACCCATGGCAGAGGATTTGCAGGAAGGGGTTTTTATGGAGGACTATTATCCTTATTTGCAGACGCTGCTGCTGTGCACACCGGCAGAGGAATTGAAGAAGCGCTTACTGGTGGATGAGGGTATGGAGCATATGCTGCAAGGCAATGCCCGCAAACACATGGACTACGGTTCCTTTCTACAGGCATGCATCACACAGCGTTATCCACGCAGCAGTATCCAGCGAAGTCTTACCCATATTCTGACCCATACGGATAAGCAGGAAATCGACAGCCTTCCCCCCTGTACCTTTCTGCGGATTCTGGCATTCAATGATACCGGAAGGGCGTATTTGCGTGAGCTGAAGCAAAAGGAAATCGCGATCGCTTCCGCCTTTCATCAGATTCCAAAGGAGCATCGGGAAATTTTTCTGCGGACAACTGCCGCATACGCCTGTGCCTTCCCGTTATCCAAACGAAAGGAAGTCATGGACAGCGAGCTGCGCAGTCCCATGTACATCACATCATGACAGGTCTGCTTACACTTGTGCTGCTTGTGGTTGCAGCAAATCTTATTCTGTATCATTATTTCCCTGCCCCGCCAAAGCCACAGAGTGATCGAGTATACGACGTGGCGATTGTCCTTGGCAGTCCGACAGAGGAGAACGGCAGTCTGTCCCGTGTGCAGAAAACACGGATGGATGCGGCAATTACATTGTATAAAGAAAAGCGGGTCCGCTGTATTCTGATCAGTGGCGGCAGTGTGCGAAACACTTACACGGAAGCGGATATCATGGCGGCATATGCAATCAGATGCAGCATTCCAAGCGCAGCGCTTCTTCTGGAACGTCAGGCGAAAAACACCTATGAGAATCTGCTGTATGCAAAAACACTATGTGATGCACATGCATGGAAGCACGTCATTGTTGTGACCAGCTGCTTTCATGTGCGCAGAGCCAGCTATATGGTACGGAAATTCTTTGATGACTATGTGATGCAGAAAACCGCAGAAAAGGAAAAATGCAGGCATTATATAACTGAATACTTCCGCATGTGGAACAGTCTTCGCTGTGAGTTGATGCTGTATAGAAAAAGGAAGCGCTGAATTTTTTCGGTTATCAGGATTACAGACAGGTGTTATCTTCCTGGCAATGCCCGCTTTTCATTCATAGTGAAAAGACCCCTCAGATGACAAGAGGGGGTTTTTCTTCTGTTTGTGTCATAATAGAAGCATCATGTGTTTCCGGAATATACAATATCAAAAGGATTTACCGTATGATGACTTCAAAGCCTTACTCATCATACAAAATGCAATTTGATGAATTTTGAAAAATTTGATTACTTCAAATTGCAAACCATAATATATTCTTCTTCATTCTTATCCACAATTTCAAAACCAACCCGTTGATACATTCTGACTGCATAGTTTGCTTGCTGAACAGCAAGAGAAGCCTTTCTATACCCTTTCTCCTGTAAAACTACAAGCATTTGTCTCATCATCTCTGTTCCGATTCCAAGACCTCGATATTCCTTGTATAGGGAAATTGCAAAAGAAGGAGTCCGATCATCAATATGTCCGTAATCATTCATTATGCGAGTCCAGACTGCACCAACAACTTTTCCATCAATTTCTGCAACGAAAGCATTATCATCTTCTTTGCCAAACTCACTGATGTACAGCTGCAATTCAGGTTGCTTTATAATATCTCTCGATGGCGAATCCACACCCTCTGGAATGAATATTGCTTCATATAAAAAATCTTCCAGTATCTTATACTCATTTGAGTTTAATTCTCTAATCGTATACTTCATTTCTTAACCTCTTTATGAATTCCTGTTTTTCTCACTTCTTCACTGAATTCATCAATCAATTTCATATTTAGAAGTGGGTATACATTGCCTTGTTCATCACACCAGTCCTTTTCCATATTTTACATCCCATATATTCATAAACCCTTTTGCAAGAGGGTTTTGTTCATTTACTCCAGATCATTCACTGAAATATTTATCTATTGCGTATGTAAGCAATTCTCTGCCCAAGCCTTTCCCTTATCCGGGACCTGATTTTCGTTTTCTTCAATAACGGACAAGGTATCTCTTTTATGCCTGTTGCACATATTTTTTCATACACACTTTTCTTCCTCTGTTATGAAGAAATGCTGCTCTGTCAATGTTGAATCCCTATCTGATGCTTTGATAATTTTCGTGTTTTTCATCTCTGCAACTTATAATTCTGCTAGATAAGCTGAACTAGTCACTCTTTAATATCCGTAAGTCATTAGTTTCCATTCCCCACCTTCACTCCGAGCTAACCACCAAGACCATGTATATTCCTCGTTAGGTTCCCAAGCCCCGCCACCTTTTTTCGGAGAGCGAAAGCTGCTATCAAACATAATACATTGTGTAAAAATCTGCTTATTATCATTAGCTCTCTCTAAATCGTTCATCCATGCAATATTTTCTTCATCCCTACAAACATCATCGGATGAATATGAAAGAGTATACAGCTCACATCCCTCAAACGATTTGAAGGTTTCTTTTATAGTATCTATTGCAGAATCCATATCTTCTTTTGTGTAGATTGCAGATGTTCCATAATCAATCTTTACATTTGTTGTCACAGCGTTTTTGCATCCGACTAATGTTACGATCAGCATACAGCAAACTACCATCTCTATCACTTTCTTCATGAGTTTCCCTCCGCAAATTCTAATAACACTGTTTTTTACAGCGCAGTAGCCCAAAAGCAAATTGCTGAAATCAGCGAAAGCGGTGTCATAACAACTTTTTCTTTCTTACTTTTTGAAATACAATTCATAACGGTATTTAACGAAAGATATGCCGCCATAATAACACAAATTATTTTTGTTATATTCCGGGAAAACCATAAAGGAACGATCCCTCCCATTTGCAAAATTATGATTACAAAAAACATTTGCAGTACTAACTGAAGCACTAACACGATTCTGAGCTTTTTCGGAAAAACCTTATATCGTCCTCCCATTGTTAATTCGCCCAATGGCAGTCCACATATCAAAAGAACAGATAAGATAATTACCACAGAAAACGTACTTGCACCTATTATAGCTATCATCATAGTCTCCTCTTCAAATTCAAATTCAGCAATCACACCAGCTGCTATGATACCGGCATAGAAAGCTATACGGCCTTTTCAAACGGATAGATATATAAAGCTGTTGTAAAGTCGGGATGAAATCGCCCTATTTTGTACAGCTGAAATCCGTTTCGCTCATACATCCTTCGAAGCTTATCCTTATGCTCGCGCACATCCAGACGCACGTCGGGATAGCCTTCCCTGCGTCCCTTTTCAATAAAATATTGAATCATGGCATCCGCATAGCCGTTTCCGCTGTACGCGGGGTCCACACAGATTTTATGCAGATACAGTGATGTCCCCTTTTCCATGTCCGGCCAGTACAGGGCATCCTCATCCACGATGAACAAACCGCATACCGCCTTCTCATTTACGGTTCCTACATAATAATCCGCAATTGAATACAGCTTGGAAAACGCCTCCCAGCTCACCTCATCCGGATTCCACTGATGGATGCCGTGCGCATCATTATAACGCACCCTTCTTCCATACATCGCCTCGATTGCCGGCTTGTCCGCTTCTCTTGCCTGTCGTATGTGCAGCATAGCCTCATCCTCCCTTTCAAAAAGACCTTCTAGGAAGGTCTTACTGTATCACTCGTTCGACGGACTTCACACTGTTCACCTTTTGCAGATTCGCCATCAGACTGCGCAGATGCTCGGAATTTTCTACGACCACCGTCATTTTCGTCGTCGCGGATATCCGGTCCTCCTCCACTGTGGAATCCACATGCTGCAGACCGGCCTTGCACTGAGACACGACCGTCACAATATCACTCAGCAGGAAATTGCGATCCGTGGATTTGACGATCAGCTTGACCTCATAGGTCTTCTGCTCGATATTCTCATCCCATTCCACCGGAATCAGCCGCTGCTTTTCGTTTATAATATTCGGGCAGTCGGCACGGTGTACCTTAACACCTGCCCCCTTGGTAATATAACCGATAATTTCATCCCCCGGAACCGGTGCACAGCATGCCGCAAGACTGATTTTCATCGACTCGATACCGGCAATGCGGATGCCGGTAGCGGACGGCTTCTTCTTGCGTTCCTGACGGTTAAACATCTTTGCCAGCTCTTCATTATCCAGCGGAACACTGGTCTTATGCTTCACCAGACGGTCGATAACCGATGGCAGCGACACCTGCTTCACACCGATTGCGTACATCAAATCCTGATAGGAATTAAAGCTTAGGGAGCCGGCAATGCTTTCCAGCTTTTTCTGCTCGGTATACGTATCCGCATCCAGATTCCGCCGTTTCAGCTCCTCGACAAGCAGCTCCTCACCCTTTTTGATATCCATGCTGCGGCGTTCGCTTTCCTGCTTCTGGAAAAAGGAACGGATTTTGTTTCTGGCGTGTGCCGATTTCACGACCTTGATCCAGTCTTCACTTGGACCCGGCGACTGCTTGGAGGTACGGATGTTGACAACATCCCCTGTTTTCAGCTTCGTATTCAACGGCATGAGAACACCGTTGATGGTCGCTCCTACGGTATGATGTCCGACCTCAGTATGCACGCGATAGGCAAAATCGATCGGAGTGGAGCCATTGGGCAGCGCAATCACCTTGCCCTTCGGTGTCATGACATACACATTTGCTTCAAAAATATCCTTCTGCAAGAGATTCATGTATTCCATGGCATCATCATTGACCTCATCGCTCATGACACTGAAATCCTTAAACCAGTGCAGCTGTTCCTCGATTTCCTTCTGATGCACCTCGCGTCCGCCATTGATGTTTTCCTTATAGCGCCAGTGCGCCGCAATACCCTGCTCTGCCACGGCATCCATCGCTTCGGTACGAATCTGCACCTCGAAGATATTGCCATCCTCCGCAACGATCGTCGTATGCAAGGACTGGTACATATTCACCTTCGGCATGGCGATATAGTCCTTGAAGCGTCCCGGAATCGGTCGGTACTTTGCATGGATATAGCCCAGTGTTTCATAGCAGGCAGTATCGGTATCCGTGATAATACGGATCGCCAGCAGGTCGAGAATTTCCTCAAACCGCTTGTTTTTCGTCATCATTTTCTTATAGATGCTGTACAAGTGCTTGCTTCTTCCAAAAATGCGATAGCCGATATGATGGGCATCCAGCAGAGAGCTGATATCGGCAATCATGCGCTGCACCTGCTCATCACGCTCTGTCTTGCGCTTTTCTACCAGCTTTGCAATCTCATAATATTTTTCCTTGTTCAAATACTGAAAGCACAGATCCTCCAGCTCGTTTTTGATATCACTAATACCGAGACGGTGTGCAATCGGCGCATAGACCTCCAGTGTTTCAGAAGCTATTTTCTTCTGCTTTTCCGGACGCATATACTGCAGTGTGCGCATATTGTGAAGGCGGTCTGCCAGCTTGATCAGTATAACTCTAACATCCTTTGCCATAGCAATAAATATCTTACGATGATTGCTGGCGAGATATTCTTTTTCATCCTTGAATTTCAGGGCACCGATTTTTGTGACCGACTCTACCAGAGAGGCGACTTCCTCTCCGAACATATCACTCATTTCCTGAATGGTAACGTCACAGTCCTCCACCACATCATGCAGAAAGCCTGCCGCAATCGTCTTTGGTCCTGTACGAAGCATCGTCAGTATGTAGCCGACCTGTATCGCATGAATAATATACGGCTCCCCGCTTTTGCGGTACTGCCCCGTATGATTTTTCTCAGCACACAGATATGCTCTCGTGATCAGATCGATATTTTCTTCTTTTTTGATATATTTTCTGACCTCAACCATCATTTCATCAAAGGTCACGACATTCTTACTTACCATAGTATCACCCGCATTCAAGAAAAGGGGAAGCTCCCCTTTGTTTTTATTATTCGTAAGACATTAAGGAAAATACATTAAAATCCTTTAAATGCTCCCGGCCCTTCAAGCCCGCAAGCTCAATCAGGAATGCACAGCCGGCAACCTCTCCGCCCAGCTCCTGTACGATTTGAATGGTCGCATCCACGGTACCGCCGGTAGCCAGAAGATCATCCACGATCAGCACCCGCTGTCCTTTTTTGATGCCGTCCCTGTGAACGTGCAGCTCATTGCTTCCGTATTCCAGATCATAGGATACGCTTACAGTTTCTCTTGGCAGCTTTCCCGGCTTGCGTACCGGTACAAATCCGATTCCCAGCTCATAGGCGACCGGACAGCCGAAGATAAAGCCGCGGGATTCCGGACCGACAATGACGTCGGCTTTCACGGATCTGGCAAAATCAATCACCTTATCACAGGCCTCCTTAAACGCCTTCCCATCCGCCATCAGCGGCGTTATATCACGAAACAAAACCCCTTCCTGAGGAAAATCAGGAATACTGGCAATATAATCTTTAAAATTCATGTGTGTAGCCTCCTAGCACTTATGCATGTATTATATCAAATTCTTTCTGAAAAAGCATTAGCTAATACGCCTCTGTTACAAAAATATTCACTTTTTTTCTTCCCATAAAGGAATTTATTCGAAGATTTCCAATAAAATTTACATTGTTTTTCTCATGCAGGCGTTCATATGCGTTGCCGCAGCGAAAATACATCGCTTCAAGGCTGTCACTCAGTATCCATTTCGCATGCTCCCGGTTGCCCAGCAACCGGCAGCCCTGCACGCTTGCTTCCTCCAGATAAAACAGCGGTTCTTCAAAGCCGCAGCCAAAAGGTCCCAGCACAGACAGGCTCTCCACCTCTGCCAGTGTAGCCTCCTGAACACGGATGGGAATCACGTCATAGCTTTTTTCCTGTTGGAAGTGAATCCCCTCCATGCGGGTATTGACATAGTCCTGCACGATTTGTTTATTCTCATAAGGAAAACCGATACCGGCAGCCGCCTTGTGACCGCCATAAGCGGAAAGCGAAGGCCGGCAGGCATCAAAAAAGGTCGTCAGATCCAGCAGATCCAGTGAGCGGATACTGCCCTTAAACATCTGCTCTCGCTGAGCGGCGACCATGACGGGAAGCTGCAGCTCCTCACTGAGCTTACCTGCCACAAGCCCGGCCATACCTTCATGAAAGGAGTCATGAAACAGCAGCTGAAACCGATATTCCGGGCGTACCAGCGTGCGTGCCACCTTGACCATGTCATCGCTCATCGTTTTCCGGCGATCATTCAGCTCCCGTATCTGCTTTGCCATATGCTGCAGCTGCTCCAGATTCGTACTCAGCAGATACCGCACGGTATTGTTGGCATTTGCAATATCCGCAAGCCGTCCCGTCGTATTCAGCTTTGGCACGATCTGAAAGGCGATCAGCGTTTCATCCCATTTCGGATAACGGTCATTGGCCAGCAGCTGAATCGGCTGACAGATGCCCTGACGGAGGTATTGCAGTCCGAGCTGCACAATTGCCCTTGTTTCCTGACGCAGCGGCATCACATCGGCAATGGCGGCAACACAGGCCAGCACCACATGCTCCTTTACCTCCCCCAGCAGTGCACGGGAAATCTCCAGCGCAACGCCGGCTCCGGACAATGTTTCAAAGCGTTCCCCCATCAGAAACGGATGCAGCAGATACAGACAGGGGAATTCCTCATCCATGGCATGATGATCCGTAACGATTACATCCACCCCTCTGTTTCTTGCCTCCGTGAGCGCATCCAGTGCCTTCACGCCGTTATCAACGGTGATCAGCAGGCTGTACCCCTTTTCATGTGCCAGCTCCACCGTATGCTTCTGCAGACCGTAGCCCTCTGCAAAGCGGTTCGGTATATAAAATCCGGCCTGTATGCCATAGCGGCGCAACGCATCCACAAGAATCGCTGTAGAGCAAATGCCGTCCGCATCATAATCTCCGCATACCATGACCCGCTCCTTATTCTGCTTCGCCTGATAGATGCGCTTTGCAACCTCCTGCATTCCGTTTGCCGTGAACGGGTCTGCCAGCTGCGGCTTCTGCAAAAGCTCAGCTATCTGTTCATCCTTTAACCCCCTGGAGGCCAGCACCTTAGCGCACAAGGCACTCACATGATGCATTTCCTGTATCTGTTGCGAGCGTTCGCTCTGTAATTTATGTATCTGCATATTTATCACCGTGAAATATCATACCACACTTTCTCCTCTTTTGCCTTAAGAAAGCAAAAGAGATATCTGCTGTCACAGATATCTCTATCGTTTTAATAGTCGTTCATGCCCGGAATGATCATTTCCTCCAGTTCATCCTTTTTCTTTTTGTGTTTCTTTTTTACATGCTTTTTCGGATTCTGATGGATACGGATCTGGTACCACAGCTGCGCTGCGACAAACAGGGAGCTCCCCGCACCGCAGGCGATACCGATGAACAGCGCCAGACAGAAGATACGGATGGCACTGCTTCCGAAGAACAGCAGGCACACAACCGGCAGAATCGTTGTCAGCGTGGAGAGAATGGATCTTGTCGCCGTTCTCTGCAGCGCTTCATTTACGATTTCACGATATTCCGCTTTCGTCGTTGTCGCAAGCTTGCGCCCCTTCATCTCATCACGGATACGGTCAAAGACGACAATCGAGTTGTTAATGGAATATCCGATCACCGTCAGCAGCACGGCGATGATTTCCGTATTAACCTCCAGACGGAAAATCGCACAGGCCGCAAGCACGAAGAAGACATCATGAATCAGTCCGACAATACCGCTGATTGCATAATCCCACTTGAAGCGGATGGAAATATAAATTAGAACGCCGATCCATGCCAGAATGGAGATCAGAATTGCACTGCGCACCAGCTCCTGCCCGATCACCGGGGTTACCACGTTGTCATTGACATCGTGCTGATAGGTTTTCTTCAATCCCGCCTTTACGGTATCCATCTTATGTTCATCAATGGCATCCTTCACAAAGATATTTGCCACATTATCCTTTTCACCGTTGATTTTAATACTGCTTGCATTGATTCCAAGACTCTTCAGCTGATCGTTCAGCTTATCCCTGGAAATCGCCGTATCGCTTTGTACCGTCAGCTTGGTTCCGCTGGTGAAATCAATGCCCCAGTTCAGAATACCATTGCCCTTCATGCCCTGAAATGCCATACATCCCACACCGATGACAAGCACCGTCACAGAAGCGATGATAAAGTATTTCGCATTTTTAACAAAATCAAAATTCTTAAAGAAGCCGAAATAGAAGCGCTCCTGCCCCTTGCTCACATCCGGAACATGAGCCTTCTTCACGCCGAACCAGCTCAGCTTGTCATTCAGCCAACCGCTGCCAACCAGAAGAGAAAGCAGGAATTTTGTGACGAAGACAATCAGGATGATGGTGGAAATCGTAGATACGATCAGCATGGTCGCAAAGCCCTTCACACTTCCCGTACCCATCATATACAGAATCAGCGCACAGATAAAGGTTGTGACCTGCGCATCGAAAATCGTAATAAAGGACTTGGAGCTTCCCTCATAAAAGGCGGTCTTTACACTACGTCCGGAATACAGCGCGTCCTTGATACGCTCAAATGTCAGAATGTTGGAATCGGCCGCCATACCGACACCAAGCACGAGGGCCGCAATACCCGACAGGGTAAAGACTGCGCCCATGGCATTATAGATGAGGAACACGATAAAGACATAGGTTGCCAGTGTGACTGCGGAAATCAGACCCGGTAGACGGTAGTACAGAATCATGAACAGCATGATCAGTGCGATACCGATACCGCCAGCCAGCATGGTTTCACTGAAGGCGTTGATACCGTAATCGGCAGTCACCGCATTGCTGTATTTCTCACTCATTTTCACAGGCAGCGAACCGGAGTTGATCAGATCCTTCAGCTCGGTTGCCTCCTCCTTGGTGAAGCTTCCGCTAATCTGCGCACTGGTGGAATTGATCCCCTCACTCACCGTTGCAGCAGAAATGAATTTTGGATTTTTCTGATCCTTTTCCTTGGCATAGGAATCGGTATCCGGATTAAAATCCAGCCAGGCAACCATCAGATTATTGCCGCTTCCCATCTGGGAAACCTTCTGTGTAACTTCATAAAATTTCTTCTGATCAGACAGCTTCAGGCTGACGATCGGCTTGCCGTAATTGTCGTACATCACACTGGCTCCGCCTTCCTGCAAAACGGTGGAATCCATCAGCAGGTTGTCATTGACATCACGGAATGTCAGATTGGCAGTTGAAGAGATGACTCTTCTTGCCTGATCGGCATTTTTTACACCGGCAAGCTGCACACGGATACGATTGTCGCCTTCCACTGTGATTTCCGGTTCATTGACACCCAGAACATCGACACGTTTTTCTACTGATTTTGCGACAGCTGTCATGGAAGGAAGCTTCTTACCCTCCAGTGGACTCACTTCATACAGAATTTCAAAGCCACCCTGTAAATCCAGCCCCAGCTTCATATTCTTGCGAACGGATGGGGTACAGGTCACAATCAGTGTCAGTATGGTCAACACGGTTATCACAAAGACCACGAGACGTGATTTCTTCATTGTTTATCTCCTCCAAATAAATCATCAAAGTCGTTGAGGTTCATACGGGAGCCCATAATCACTGCCTGTGTGGACAGATAGGCCACCACATCGCTTGCACTTAGCTGCTGGATATCCTCCACCGCCTCATGGATGCTTCCAGGCTTGCGAAAGCGCCAATGCTCCTTCAACGAGCTTTCTACATGCTGATATGTCAAGGAAGATAACTCTTCTCGTTTCAACTGATTTGTTTTCAAAGCAATAGCAAGTTTTATGTATTTATCTTCGATTTCACTTTGACCACTCATAAGCTCCTCCTTAATATCATAAACATTATTATAGCTTCAATTATGAATGAAAGCAATGTATTTTTTTATCCCGAATCCGCACTTTGTCTTTTAAAATCATTACATCGCCAATTATTTTCATGATCTGCAAGCTGGATTGGAGTGATTTATTTGAAGAAAACCGTACTGCAGTCTACTGTGATTCTGGTAATTGTATCCGTGATTGCCAAGGCCCTTTCTTTCATCGTGCGCATCATGCTTGCCAGAACCCTGAGCCCCTCGGCTATGAACTATTATACCCTGGCAGCACCAACCATGGTCTTTTTCATCACCCTGGCGCAGATGGGAATCCCTGGGGCCTTATCCAAGGTGATTGCGCAAAGCGACCATCCCCATCAGCCGCTGAAGGTCAGTGTGATTCTTTCCCTGTTGAATAATGCCGTTATTATTTTGACCTTTCTGCTCGTGCTTCCCTTTCTGGCTACCCGCATCCTCAAGCAGAAGGAAATTCTGCCCGTCCTGTATGCCATTATACCGCTGATTCCACTGGTATCGCTGTCCGGTATCCTGAAGGGATATCTGTTCGGTCTGCAGCATCACGTGCAGGCAACCTCCTCCCAGCTGTTTGAAGAAGGCAGCCGCATCCTGTTTCTGTTTGTGGTTTTCTATCTGCATCCCTTTACCGACGCAATCACCATGGCCCGTATCGCAATGCTGTCTGTCAGCGTTGGTGAGGCGTGCAGCGCACTGTTTATGCTCATCTCCCTGCGCAGACAAAAAAGAACCCTTTCCAGGATTCCGCGTTTGTTCAGCGATCTAAACCGCCGACAGTTTGATGAGGTGCTGACGGTATCCATACCGATGACAGGCAGCCGTCTCATCGGCTCCCTTACCTATTTCATGGAGCCGATTGTCATGGTACTGGAGCTTGGCACGGCAGCATCCGCCGCCATGGTAGGCGCCTATGGACAGCTCAACGGCTATGTACTGCCCATCATTACCATGCCAAGCTTTATCACCGTAACACTGAGCAACTTTCTGCTGCCATCCTTTACCTATTCCTATTCCAGAGGGTACTACGATCATGCACGCCGTCTGTTTTCGATGATCATCGGCTGCTGCTTTCTGGTCGGTCTGGGCTGCAGTGTGATCTGCTATCTGTTTCCGGAGCAGCTGCTTTATCTGTTTTATCACAACACCCACGGTGCCCTGCTGCTCAAGCAGCTGGCCATCCCGTTTGCTTTGTATTCCCTGCAGCCTCCCCTGTCCAGCATGCTCCATGCCTTATCCTTAAGCAAGCAGACCGTCGCAGACACCCTGAGCGGCTCTCTGGTACGGATCTTATGTGTGCTGTTTCTGACCAGAACCTGCATGGAGGCCTCTTTGCCCATTGCACTGACAGCCGGGATGCTCATTACAACCACCATGCACGCTGTCCGCCTGTTCATCGCCTTCAAGAACAATTAAAAGAAGGTATCCTTGGAATTCATTTCCTTCTTGATGACAAACATGCCGTTGTTTTGATAAATGCACAGAAACACATCATCCACACTCTCCACGCCCTCACTCTTCAGGGCGTTTTTCAGCCATTCCTCATCCCGTGACAAATCCTGCAGCGCCTTTTTGTTGATTGTTCCATCGCTGATGAGAGGATCGGGGTGCTTCACCTTGCATTTGTTTTTCGGCAGAATGGAGAGCTGTCCGTTGTTCTCCAGCACTGCAAAGGCAACCTCATCCGGTGTGCACAAATCCTTGCTGCGAATCTGAGACATGAGATCGTCAATGTTGTAGCGCTCCCTTTTCATGATGCTCTGATTGATATGTCCGTTATGAATCAGAATCGCATTCTTACCGTCAAAGATATCTCTGGTCTTTTTGCTTTTCAAAAGCACCCAGGAAATCACAATTTGTAAAAAAGCCAGCGTGAAGATTGGAACAAGTGACTTCAGAATGCTTTCATGCGTATCCGTAATGGAGATTGCCAGCAGCTCACTCATAACAAGGTAAATCACGATATCAAAGACAGAAAGCTCACCGACTTCCCGTTTCCCCATGATGCGAAGGGCAAAAATTATCACAAAATATACGATAAAGCACTTCACCATCAGATTTATATATTCCTGCATTAAACCATCCTTTCCTGCATAGTTTGTACGTAAATTTCATACAGTAGACTGAGGTGACCACTTATGAAATTCAAACTACAGACCTATGTGCGCTCCGTAGCCGTACTGCTTGCGCTCACATTGTTATTCTCTCTTGTATTTGCTGCTTTATACTATTTTCATGCAGTATCGACTTCGACTTTTCACATTTTGAACTGGATCGGCGGTATCATTGCCTATGGAGCCGGCGGAGCATTGCTGGGCATTGGCGTAAATAAAAAAGCGCTGTTTCATGCGCTTCCTGTTGCTGCCGTATTCTATCTGCTGTCCCTGCTGCTGAGCGGCTTCTCACTGCCTGCACTGCTTGAAAATCTCAGTAAGGCACTGGTTTATGTCGCCGCTGCCGTCATTGCATTCTCGCGTACGCACAAGGGATAAATCAGTCTGTGTGCAGAAACAGCCCCTCCCGCAGATCATAGCCGAGATGGCGATAGGCCTTCTCTGTTACAACACGTCCGCGCGGTGTGCGGTTGATAAAGCCGATTTGCAGAAGATACGGCTCATACACATCCTCCAGCGTCATCGTTTCTTCTCCGATGCTGCTGGCCAGCGCTTCCAGACCAACCGGTCCTCCCTTGAAGCGCTCAATGATCCCCTTCAGATACTTATGGTCGACATTATCTAATCCCAGATGGTCGACCTTTAATTTATCCAGTGCCATTTCCGCAATCTGCTTACTGATGATGCCGTCATTCATAACGGTCGCAAAATCACGCACACGGCGAAACAAACGGTTCGCGATTCGCGGTGTGCCGCGGGAGCGCAAAGCAATCTCCAGCACGGCCTCCTCCTCGATTTCCGTATCCATGACACGGGAGGTTCTGGAAATAATCTGCTGCAGCTCCGCAAGCTCATAAAATTCCAGCTGAGAAACGATACCGAAACGATCACGCAGCGGCGCTGTCAGATCGCCCGCACGTGTCGTAGCCCCGACAAGCGTGAAGGGCGGCAGCTCCAGCCGTATACTTCTGGTGGTTGCGCTGTCCTTGCCGACAACGATATCGATACAATAATCCTCCATGGCAGGATACAAAATTTCCTCAACCTGCTTCGGCAGACGATGGATTTCATCAATAAACAAAACATCCCCAGGCTCCAGTGTAGACAGTATGGCTGCCAGATCCCCGCCCTTTTCAATCGAGGGGCCGCTCGTCGTCTTAATACTGCCTCCCATTTCATTCGCCAGTATATAGGACAGGGTTGTTTTTCCCAGTCCGGGAGGGCCGTACAGCAAAACATGATCAAGTGCTTCATTTCGCTGCTTTGCGGCCTCAATAAACACCGACAGGTTTTCCTTCAGCTGTCGCTGTCCGATATATTCACGCAGACTCTGAGGGCGCAGGGATGCTTCCTCATCCATACTCTGCGATTCATTTGATAAAATTCTCTCCATTTGCTAGACTCCTTTTCTCTTCGCCAGAATGCCAAGCCCCTTTCGGATATACTGATCGCTCGTCATCGCTTCCAGAGTACCCAGCTCCTTCTTGATACTGTTCAGCTCTGCATTCTTATAGCCCAGCGCCTTCAATGCTTCCAGCGCATCCAGCAGCTGTTCATTTTCCTTAACTTCCAGCTCCGTAACCTCTTCCACGAGCTTCCCCTTCAGATCCAGAACAATCTGACTGGCGGTTTTCGCACCGATGCCCGGAAGTCCCTTCAATGTTTTCACATCATTGCTTTCGATTGCCGCAATCATGTTCCTGGCAGGACAAACGCCCAGCATTCCCAGGGCCGTCTTCGGACCGACACCCTTGACACTGATCAGCTGCAGAAACAGATCATGCTCCTCCATCGTGGTAAACCCGAACAGCGTGATCGCATCCTCGCGTACGTGCTGATAGGTATATAAAATCACTTCGGCATTAAGCCGGACTGCCATCGGATTGGCAACATAGACCCGGTAGCCGATGCCATTGTTTTCAATAATCAAAGAATCATTGCTGTAGCTGTGAATGATTCCCTTAATAAATGCTATCATTTTCATCACCGCACTTATTTTATCATGACTGGACAAATAAAAACAGTGGAAATCCACCGTGTGCTTACCCTGTATTGAAAAATCATTGGAAATAAGGGAGGAAAAGAGGTGTAATTTCACCTTTTAAAGCAGTGTATTCATAGACTACGGGAATTCTGCACGCTCAGATGTAACAGAGGCGCTAACCTGCTGATACAGAACCATCCGGTATTTCCGTTTTCTATTAGCAAAACAAGGCAGCAAGGCTGCAATATACAGTCTGCCTTTCAACCGGCTGTTCACAGCTCCTGCTGTGTTAAGCTCCCCTTATGAAGCGGAAAACAACCGTCAGAAAGCATGTCGTACAGAGCCTTCCTCTTCCTTATATCTTATCTTTTATACAATCATTTATGTTATCTTTTATGTCACGTTTTCTACTTCACAGTATCTGTTTCCTCTTATTTTCGGTTCTGTAATTCCTATAAAATAGAGAATCACTATGTACCGCCTTCATCCGGACATATCAAAAAATTCAAAGATGGTATCAAAGGGAATCACCCGTTTGCACAGACCGTATAGAAGCGTCAAAATCAGCAGCTCCGCCGGAAGCAGACACAGCAGAAACGCGATTCCTCCATCCCGCATCCATAGCGGCAGCTTATCCAGCATGATAAAGTATACAGCAAAATATACAACACAGCCCATGCAGATACCGGCAACCACCGTTCTGCGCTTTTTCTCATTTTGCAGCTTTTCCAAAAGGATCTGCTCCAGCCCCATCTTCTCAAGACAAAGCACACTGATTCCATGCAGTGTCTGTGATGACCTTGTTATAAAAAGAATATGCTTAGTCTTATCCGGAGAACGCCTCGCACGGTCCTTTTCCAGAACGCTTTGCAAATCCGGCCCATAAACGGTGCGGCAGATATATCCATAGGCAGGAAGCTGCTTCAGTGTTTCCTCCTCCCAAACATTCTCCACAAACAAAATTATCTGACGATACTGCTTTGCCAGTACCTCCATGAAATGCTCCGCCTGCGGATCCTGCAAGGCTGCAGCATCCACATAAACATATAGTTTATTTGAGAAATCCATAGTTCCCCTCTTTTCTTATAATTCTTATTTTTCTTACAATTATCATAACATAATCTTCCGTATTTTACAACTACAAAAGCGTTCAGCGAATCCATGCACACCCTGATCCAGATAAAAGTACAGCCTGTATATATGAAAAAAAGAGGCAGCCGCCAGAGTGTATCCTGTGGTTTGCAGCCTCCTTTTCAACAGGGAATGTAAAAGGCTGTCCTAGACAGCCTTCTTATCAAATTCAAGAGATACCGGGCAGTGATCACTGCCATAGATATCCGTGTGAATCCTTGCTTCCCGAATAGCCTCCTTCGCATCCTCGGAAACCAGGAAATAGTCAATCCGCCACCCTGCATTCTTTTCGCGGGCTTTGAACCGATAGCTCCACCAGGAATAAATCCCCTCCTGCTCTGGATACAGATATCGAAAGGAATCGATAAAGCCGCTTTCCAGCAAAACACTCATCTTACCGCGTTCCTCATCCGTGAAGCCTGCATTTCTGCGATTCGTCTTTGGATTCTTTAGATCGATTTCCTTATGTGCGACATTCAAATCACCGCACACCAGCACACTTTTTGTTTCGTTCAGCTTGTGCAGATAGGCACGAAACGCATCCTCCCAGACCATGCGGTAATCCAAACGCAGTAAGCCGTCCTTGGAATTAGGGGTATATACACAAACCAGATAAAAATCCTCGTACTCACAGGTAATGACCCGCCCTTCATGATCGTGCTCCTCAATTCCAAGACCATACGTCACGGAAAGCGGCTTCTGCTTGGAAAACACCATGGTTCCGCTATACCCCTTTTTCTCTGCACTGTTCATATACTGATAGTAGCCCGGTGTTTCGATTTCCAGCTGTCCGGGCTGCATCTTCGTTTCCTGAATACAGAATACATCTGCATCTATCTCCTTAAAGAAATCCATAAAGCCCTTTTGCATACAGGCGCGGATTCCATTTACATTCCATGATACCAATCGCATAACATCTACCTCCCGAATATACCTTAATCATACCGTATCCCATAAAAAAAAGCCAGCCAAACAACCAGCGGGGAAAAGAAAAACCGCCGCATATGCGACAGTTCTTTTTGCCTGAGCCGATATCTGTCTAATGCAGATTGATCAGCCCCTTTTCCGTGCCCCATGCTCCGGTCTGTACCTGCAGCTGCAGATTTTTATCATCAATCGTCGCCTTGGTTACATCGAACACGATTTTTCCCTTTAAAGAAGCATCCGGATTGATTTCCTTGGCAAAAATGCTTTCATCTCCCAGATACATAATAGCTGTAGAATCTGTATTGTAGGTCTTGTCTCCCTTTTTCAGCTTAAAGAAGCTGTCCAGTACACTCAAAGCATCATCTCCGTTGTTTTTCACGGTAACCGAAACAATCAGATAGGTTTCCTGTGCTTTCTGATTCAGATACTCATCGCCAATCGTATCCGTAGTTTCAATGCCGTTCACTGTGTATTCCACATCGCCTACCTTCAGCGTGTCCTTGATACCGTAGGTTTTCTCTTTCGGCTCCTTCTTTTTGTCTTCTTTCTTTTTGTTGTCGGTTTTCTCTGCTGCCGGCTCGCCGTTTTTCTTTTCCTCATCTCCTCTGCCTGCTAGTGCTCCAATGACACCGAGCGCAAGAATTACGATAAGTACAATCTGCCATTTCTTTAATTTTTTCATAGGTCCCTCCAGTTTTCTCATCCTGTGTTTTGGAATGATTTTATTATACCTTCTGTTCTTTTTGCATTGGTATGCTTTCAGCATACTTTGCTGTAGAGCTGCAGCTTCGGCATGTTATGATAAAATCATTCTGCATCTGCGATATCGTCAGGTAGCGTTCCTCCTGTCTTTTAGCTGTGCTTTTCCGTATGATGGTGAGAAAGATATCCGCTTCGTTATTCCTCCATGCCGTATGTGCACACAATTCCTTCAGCAGAATTCCCATGGAATAAATATCACTTTGTTGATCGGATAAGCCGTAATACTGCTCCGGCGCTGCATAGCCTACACTTCCGCTACGTTGAACATCCTTGCGCGTTGTCATCAGCTTCGCAATCTCAAAATCGATCAGCACCACATGTCCCTTATCGATCAGAATGTTATCCGGCTTGATATCCCGATGAATGATCGGTGGTGTCTGTGCATGCAGATGCCCCACAACCGCAAACAGCTGGAGCATGATCCCGATGCACTCCTCAACCGGCAGCCTTCTTTGACTGAGCTTATATTCCAGTGTACATCCATTTACAAACTCCTCTATCAGAATTGTCTTTTCATGACTGTAGCTGAAATCAATCACATTGGCAAGATGTTCATACGGATGGCTCTGCAGCAACTGATACAAAGAAAAATCCAGCTTTGCACGAACGACCTTTTTCACAAAGAACAGGTTTTCTATCATGTGCTGAACAAGCAGGATATCCTTTTCATCACTGTGAAACAGCATAGCAACATCATCATATACTTCTAATCTCATTTGCACGCTTCCCTCTTTATCACGAACAGAATTATATAAAAAAACCGGAAAGCTTTGGTATGCTTACAGCAGACTTTCCAGTATGGCTGCCAGAATCACCAGCAGACTGATTATGATAAACGCACAGAGAAACCACAGAATCGAACCTTTGAAGAAGCGTATGGATGCCCGTCCATGATCCTGAAGCGGAAGCAGCTCCCGAACATTCCCTGCATTTACCGTAATTGCCGGGATGATCGCCAGGCATAAACCAAAGGCGATTCTCTGACAGATCAGTGAATACGGGGATGGCGGAGGGGTCACGGTCATCGATGCTCCCAGAATTATACAAAGCCCGTAATATGCAAGAAACAGCAGCCGCTTTGCAGCGGAATCCCTTCGTATACCCGGCAGCTGCGACAGTAAGACAGAAACGGAAGCGTGCGGCAGAGATTTCTCCTCGCAATATCCAAGCGCCTTTTGCAGCTCGCCAACGCTTTGATAGCGTTTATCCGGATCCAGCTGCATACAGGTTTCAATGATGTGCTGAAACGGACTGTGGATATCCTTTGCCGTCACATCCTTTTGTACCATCGTTTTTAAGACCGCTCCGATGGCGTATATATCACTGCGGCAGTCACTTTGATGAAACCCGTACTGCTCCGGTGAAGCATAACCGGCACTCCCCATCACACGGGTATCGCGATTTTTATCCTGCTTGAAAACCCGTGCAATTTCAAAATCAATCAGCCGTATCTCCAAATGCTCCAGCACCATGATATTTCCCGGCTTGATATCCCGATGAATAACCGGCGGCTGCAGACTGTGAAGATGCTCAACTGCAGACAGCAGCTGCTGCATGATATGATGAATAGCCGCATCATCAAGTGATCGCTCACTCAGCACGTACTCCAGTGTCGTTCCATTGATGAATTCCTCCACAAGGATGCACGTTTCCCCTCTGCGCGTCGCTTCATACAGCATCGGAATGCCGGGATGGGGATGCTGCATCAGCTGACGGTAAATCTGTAGCTCCGCACAGTCCCGCATTATCTTCTTGATGTAAAATTTCTGATCCAGGCAGTTTTTCACCAGCTGCACTGTTTTTTCTTCCGTTTCGGACAATGTACATATATCCTCTAATAAATCCAGACGCATAAATTCTCCTTTAGCTTGCAATAATCGTGATTTGATTATATCATAATATCTGGTGATTGTATGCAGAAACAGAAAACGAAGGATTTGGAAGATATCCTGAAGAAGGCCGGTGCGCTGGAGAAAGATCGTATTTTAAAAGAAATCCGTGATGTATCCTTTGTGGATTACATCAATGAAATCCTGTTGGAAAAGGATTTGGAGAAGTCCGATATCATTCGGGATGCCCAGATTCCAAGAACCTATGCCTATCAGATATTTCAGGGCAGCAAGCAGGCCGGTCGAGATAAGATTCTGCAGCTTGCTATAGCTATGAAACTGAATCTAGAGGAAACCAACCGTCTGTTGACCGTGGCACATCATAACCATCTGTATGCCAAGCAGCAGCGGGATGCGATATTGATTTTCGGCATCAGCAAGCAATATTCTCTGATACAGATCAACGAATTGCTGGATGAGTTCCATCATGAGCTGCTCGGTGATTTCAGCTAGCTTCACATAGCATGTTTCATGGTTTGAAATATTTAACACAGCGTGAAAAGGCTTATCCTATAGAAAAAGACCCGGCAGAGCGTTGATAACTTGTCAGGTCTTCTTTTATTTCGGAATTGAGCATCACCGCCCGCAGGCGTGCTATCATCCGCCTGTACAAAACGATAAGATGCATGTTTTGGTGGGATAAGCAAAAGCAAAGAAAAAGGCACAGGAACCTCGCTTTAATCGTGTGTTTCTGCGCCTTTGCTTTTTTGCCATGAAGCCAACCCATGTTTCATGAAGGGGAATGTCGGTATGACGTTACTCGACAAATTCAAACTGAATATCACAGATGGTTACGACATCGCCGTCCTTACAGCCGGCTTTGCGCAGTGCTTCATCAATTCCCATTTTCCGCATTTTGCGGGCAAATCGCATGAAGTCCTCTTCATTATCCATCTTGCTCATCTTAAAGCTGCGTTCCAGCTCTTCCCCGCTCAGCTCCCAGTTGCCATTTCCCATGTTGTGTACCTCAAAGGCAGGCTGCTCAGGTTCAAATTTGTAAAGCACACCTTCCGCCTCTTCATCACTGGCATCATCGTTATATAACGGAAACTGCGGTGTTGTTTCCAGCAGATCGGCTGCGCGATAGAGAACCGGCTCCAGACCCTCTGCAATAATCGTTGTGGTCTCAAATACCTCAACCTCGGGATAGGCCTTTCTGAAGCGCTTCAGGTTTTCCTGTGCTCCATCCAGATCCATCTTATTCGCAAGAACGATCTGCGGACGCTCCATCAGACGGTATTCATACTGCTTTAGCTCATCATTGATGGTTTTATAGTCCGCAACAGGATCGCGGCCGTCATTCGCTCCCATATCCACAACGTGGATGATAACACGGCAGCGTTCGATATGACGAAGAAACTGGTGTCCAAGCCCCTTTCCTTCACTCGCTCCTTCAATCAGTCCAGGCAGATCCGCCATGACAAAGCTTCTGCCATCCGGAACCTGCACCATCCCCAGATTCGGAGCCAGCGTTGTAAAGTGGTATTCCGCGATTTCCGGCTTCGCCTTGGATACAACGGACAGCAATGTGGATTTCCCAACAGATGGGAAGCCAACCAGTCCGACATCCGCCAGCACCTTCAGTTCGACCATAATATCACGTTCTTCCCCCGGTGCGCCCAGCTCACTGTACTGAGGTGCCGTGTTTTTACTGGATTTAAAGTGGAAATTGCCGCGGCCGCCCTTTCCGCCCTTGGCGATGATTTCCTTTTGTCCCTTGCGTGTGAGATCCGCCAGAATTCTTCCGGTTTTCTCATCCTTTACAAGCGTACCCTGCGGCACCTTGATAATGCAGTCTGCCCCATCGGCACCATGCATTTTCTTTGTCTTTCCGTTCCCGCCCGGCTCTGCAGCCATCTTGCGGTTGTAGCGCAGATCCAGCAGTGTTGTCTTTCCTTCATCGACCATAAAAACGACATCACCGCCAGCCCCGCCGTCTCCGCCGCTGGGACCACCGTAGGCAACATATTTTTCACGCCGGAAAGCAACGATTCCATCTCCGCCTTTTCCAGCCTTCACATGTACTTTTACACGATCTATAAACATTCAGGCACCTCCTTGTCTCCTTCTGTTATCCTGCTCAAAAATAAAATCCCCATACCGGGGATTTTTTCATTACGCCTGTGGGTAAACGGACACTTTTTTCTTGTCTTTACCTAAACGTTCGTATTTTACAACACCATTCACTTTTGCGAATAACGTGTCATCTCCACCTTTTCCAACGTTTGTTCCCGGGTGAATTTTCGTACCACGCTGGCGGTAAATGATACTTCCTGCATGGCAGAACTGTCCATCAGCCAGTTTTGCTCCAAGACGTTTGGATTCGGAGTCACGGCCGTTCTTTGTAGAACCAACACCCTTTTTGGATGCGAACAGCTGAATATCTAATACAAATTTCATAATCACACCTCCTGATCGTTTATTGTAATATAGTCTGCATAGCTTTCCTGCATGGTTGACAGCTGATAATACATTCCCTGTAACAGGATACCTGCTGTAGCATCTGGCAGGATCGTTTCAATTTTGATGTATGCTTCCTTCAAAACGAAGTCGCATGCTTCAGGCACCATCTCATCTAAAGCATTCATCATTCCTACAGCTATGGAACTCACTCCGGCACATACCAGATCCTGACCGGCATCTGCATAGCCTGCATGATCTCTGATTTCCACTTCCTGTATAATACCCTGATGCCGCTTTACATGGACTCTTACCATACATTAAGCCTCGATTGATTCGATTGTCAGTTTTGTGTAAGGTTGACGGTGTCCCTGCTTGCGGTGTGAGCTACCTTTTTTAGCCTTGTATTTGTAGACGATGATCTTCTTTGCTTTTCCCTGCTTTTCAACCTTTGCGTTGACCTTAACTCCCTTTACATATGGAGTACCAACACGAAGAGAACGGTTGCAGTAAGCGACTACCTTGTCAAATACAACAGCTTCGCCTTCTTGAACGTCCAGCTTTTCTACGAAGATTGTGGAACCCTCTTCTACACGGATCTGTTTTCCGCCTGTTTCAATGATTGCGTACATAAATCGCACCTCCTTCTAAATAATTTAAGACTCGCCATGCAAGGTGATGATTTCCATACTTAAACCCTGTTCTGAGCGGTTGTAAATCCGGGAGGACATACAACATGATTATGTTACCATAAACAGCTTTTTAACGCAACACTTTTTTCATTTTTTTTACATGATGCAAACATGCATACATTATATGCGCCTCAAAATAACAGGTTCATCAAGGATACCCTAGAGAGCGCTCCGTTCTGTATGAGATCACTGTCATACGGCAGTTTTGTTTTCCCCTTTTCCTCTGCCAATATCTGCAATTTGAGTACGAGCATACAGGGCTGCATACAGCAATTCTTAAACGCAAAGCGCACCTTCCCCTTTATGTTGTGATTACAACTGCACATCCTGCAGCAGTAAGCAACTCCATGATGTCTGTTCGGTCTGTATCACGCAAAGCACAGCAGCATATCATACCATTCTGCACCGCCGTGAACAGAAGCACTCACTCCCATATTATGAAAGCCAAACCGCTCGTAAAAACCTACCAAATGCTTTTTGCAGGTCAAAACCATACCTGTTCTTCCCTCCTTCTTCGCTGTCTCAATCAAAGCTTGCATCAGCTCCCCTGCATACCCCTGATGCTGATGAGCGGGATGCACATCCAGACCGAAGACCGTTTGATAGGCGCCATAGGGATCATGCAGGCTTTCATCCTCATACATCGCATCACAGATCACCTGCTGATTGCTTACACAGCCATTGATCATGCCGATGATGACGCCATCCTTTTTCATGACCAGAAAGCTTTCCGGAAAAGTCTTGGCACGTCTGCGCAGCGCCGCTTCATCCGCCGC
This sequence comes from Erysipelatoclostridium sp. DFI.2.3, assembly GCF_019132535.1. Lineage (NCBI taxonomy): Bacteria > Bacillati > Bacillota > Erysipelotrichia > Erysipelotrichales > Coprobacillaceae > Thomasclavelia > Erysipelatoclostridium sp. DFI.2.3. The sequence goes on from NZ_JAHOOJ010000015.1 coordinate 75,823, forward strand.
CTCCTCCTTTGGAAAGCAGCACGCCTCCAGCTGTGCCAGTTCTGCAATATCCGCTTCCTCTACTGTATCAATGGTTACCATATGCACACTCCTGCTCCTTCATTCCTTTTCTATCCTTGTCAGCTTCTTGACCAGACAGCTGGTTTCCTTGTCCACGATTCCCTCCACATACAGATAATTCCCCTTGACCAGATCATCCGCATGCTGGCGGTATATATTCGGCATACAGACAAGGTCAAATTTTCCTGTTTCATCACTGCCGATGACGAACATCATCATATCGCCGTTTTTTGTACGGTACTGACGGCAGCGATCCACCAGACAAACAAATTTCACATAGCGTCCCTTGTACTTGGGCAGTGAAATCAAAATCGGAAGCTCCTTTCCCATGCGGCTGCGTACATCCGCAATCGGATGCCGCGACAGATAGAAGCCGATGGCCTCCTTTTCCTTTTCCGCGCGAATCGCTGCATTATCCCTCATCATTGTCATAGCAGGCTTGGATACCAGATCAAAGTCAAACAGCACCTGATCCACATCCTCGATTTTCACAAGATCCGCATAGCGAAGTGCATCCTCCAGTGATGCCATCAGACTCGCACGCCCGACCTTAAAGCAGTCCAGCGCCCCTGCATTAATCAGGATTTCAATGGTTTTTTTACCGATTTTATTCCCATTCATACGTGCGGTGAAGTCGAAGAAATCACGGAATTCGCCCTTTTTATTTCGTTCCTCGACAATCAGTGATGACACCGCACTGCCGATACCCTTAATGCCGACAAACGGAAAGCGCAGCGCATTGTCCTCGATTCCATATTGATTGTACGAACGATTGACATCCGGCAGCAGAATCTTGATATGCCGCTTACGTGCCTCAAATACATATTCACTTGTCTTTGTCTCCGAACCGATCACACTGTTCAACAGGCTGTTAAAGAAATACAGCGGTGCATTCGCTTTCAGATACGCCAGCTGATAGGCAATCATGCCATAGGCCACGGAATGGGAACGGTTGAAGCCGTAATTCGCAAATTTCATAATCAGGGCATACACCTTCTGTGCCAGAGCCTCATCATAGCCCTTATGCAGTGCCCCCTGTATGAATTCCTCCTGCATTCTGCGCAGCTCCTCTCCCTTTTTCTTGCTGATGGCCTTGCGCAGATTATCCGCCTTACCAAGGGTGAAGCCGGCCATTGTCTGTGCAACCTGCATGATCTGTTCCTGATAGATCATGATACCATAGGTATTCTGTAAGATCGGCTGCAGGCTGGGATGGATATAATCGACCTTTTCCGGATGCTCTCTGCGATCCAGATATTCCGGAATGTTTTCCATGGGACCGGGACGAAACAATGCAATCGTTGCGACAATGTCCTCAAAGCAGTCCGGCTGCATTTTCCGTATCAGATTTTTCATCCCCTCACTCTCCAGCTGGAAGACTCCCACCGTATCCACCGCGCGTATCAGCGCATAGGTCTTGGCATCATCCAGCGGTATCCGCATGATATCCAGTTGTTTATCCGCTGTCGCATTGATATGCTGTACGATTTCATCGATGATGGTAAGGTTCCTCAATCCCAGAAAATCCATTTTGATCAGACCGAGCTCCTCCAGATATTCCATTGTAAACTGTGTGGCACAAACACCCTCATCCACATCAATCAGCGGACACACCTGCTCAATGGCTTCATCGGAAAACACGATACCTGCCGCATGCAGAGAGGCATGACGCGGCAGTCCCTCCAGCTTTCGGGCAGTCGCATACAGGCGGCGCATCGTTTCTCCGCTGTTGATCAGCTCCTTGAAGCGCGCATCATTTTGATATGCATAGTCCAGTGTCACCTTGATTACATTGGGAACCAGCTTACACAGGCGGTCGATCTGACGGGGATTGATTTCCATCGCCTTTCCCACATCCCGCAGCACCTGCTTCGCCGCCAGTGTATTAAAGGTGATGATATGGGATACCCTGTGTTTGCCATACAGCTGCTCCACATAATGAATCACCTCATCCCGGCGGTTATCCGGAAAGTCCGTATCGATATCCGGCATGGAAATACGTTCCGGATTCAGAAATCGTTCAAACAGCAGATGATAGCGAATCGGATCCACATGCGTGATACCAAGACAGTAAGCTACCAGGGAGCCGGCAGCACTTCCTCGTCCGGGACCGATATAAATATGCTGTGTTTTCGCAAACCGGATGAAGTCCCAGACGATCAAAAAATAATCGGCATACTGCATGCGGATAATAACATCCAGCTCATAGTCCAGACGCTGCTGGTATACGGATGAAATCGGCTGGTACTGCATACGCTTCTGCAACCCCTTCTGACAAAGACTGCGTAAGAATTCCTCACTGCTTACGCCGTATTTGTTTTGAAATTTCGGAAGCACAGCCTTTGGCAGCTGCATCTCCACCTGACACTGTGCTGCAATACGATCACTCATCTGCAGCTCCGCCTCCTCATACAGCTCCTGCATTTCCTGCGGGCTGCGGAAATAACGGCGCGGACTGTAATTCAGCATTTTATCATGGAGCGATACGCCCTGATTGATGGCACACAGCGTCTTATAGCTCTCCTCATCCTCTTCCCGTTCGAAATAAACGCGGGACAATGCCGTACAGGGAATATCCAGCTCCTCGCACAGCTGCTTTAAGACCGGATTTTTCTTTTCCATCAGGCCGGAATCATTGCGTGCTATGGATACATAAAAATCGGCAAACTGCTTCCTGCACAGCTTCAGCCAGTGGCACAGAAGATCCAGCTCTTCCTTTACGATAAGAGTTTCCATCTGATTCTGATCGCCGTTTGTCAAAACAATGCAGTCCTTTGCATAATAGGCGAGCGTATCCAAATCCGGTACGCGTCTTTCCTCTCCGGTATTCAGCCAGGTGGACAGCTTCAGCAGATTCTGATAGCCGGCATCATTTTTCGCAAGAACGACAAAGCCATACAGCTCCTCCTGCTCCAGCACGTCCACTTCCATCCCGAAAATCGGCTTGATATGTTCTTTTTTACATGCATGGTAAAACGCCATGGCACCATGCATGACATGCTTGTCAGTCAATGCGACCGCTGTATAACCGCAGCGCTTGGCTGCCGCAACGATTTTGGAAATTGTCAGGGTACTCTGCAGCAGGGTATAGCAGCTTCGCACATGTAAGTGGACACTCATTCTCAACACCTCGTCTCTTTCTTTATTTTATCATATTTTTATGCTTCTTAATACGGGCGTGACCATGGTTTCTGAAGTTTTACGGCGATCGTGTCCAATGCTAGCCACAGGCACATCTTGTTGGCTCAATTTCTTTTGGAAGCTTGCGTAAAGAAAACCATGACCTCAGTCACGGTGATGATTCCTTATAATTATCCGCAGCATGGACGGGATGGTGTTTGCAGCAGCCCTTGACCGCTTCAGCTCACTGATTGCCAGCTTCTATTTTCTTTTGTAATGCTTCCAGCTGCTCCTGCGATTTCCGCTGTGATTCCTCCAGCATTTCCTGCTGTATATTTCGCAGCTCCTCCTGTTTTCTATCCTCCGCTTTCCGCTGATCTAATAGGGCCGGTATGAGTACAGCAGATAAAGCAGCAAGCAGTACAAGCAGCAGAAGCATCCGTTTTTTTCTGCGATATACCGGCGGTTCCTCCAGAATTGCTTTACGCAGACTCTGCTTTGCCGGTGTATCCGCTGTTTCCAGCTCAAAATAAGAAAACAGGAGATTTCTTACCTCTTTTTTATAATGGTGATGTTTCGCATAATAAGATAGCCTTTCCAGCAGATACAGATCCGCTTTATCCAAGCTTTGCTTATGCAGCCATTCTTCCCATACCTCAGCTCCCTTGTCTTCATGGGAGAGCTCAAAGAATTGCAGTGCCTGCTTCTGTACATGGTTCCTCCAGCTGATGAAGTTCTGCTGTGTAAAGGAGGCATCCTTACCCAACAGCTCCTTCAGCTTTGCATAGGTTTGTGCGGGGTCCTGAGCGAGATGATCTCGGATATGCAGAAAGGAATAGATTTTCCCCGCCACTGCACTGCTGTGCGCATAGCATTTTTTCATTTCCAGTGCCAGAATTTTTTCCGCTGTCAGCTCATCCACGGTATCCTTTGTCCAGTGTTTGTGGTTCAGAAATTCCAGCCAAGCTTCGCTATCTTCCTCTTTGCTATGACAAAGCGCTCGCCATGTATCCAGCAAATATGCCGTATCTCTTTTGCAGGAATAACGATACGACTGAAAATCTGGTATCCCCTGCCGGATACTGCTTAACAGCTCCTGCTGTGCCGGCTGCAGCTGTCCGGCATCCAGATGAAACGCCTGGATAAGCGTTTGCCGCATCGCATAGGAAAGCAGATTCACCTGATTCTGCAGTCCTTCACTCAGCGCAGTTAGAAATGCTGTATCCTGCAACAACGCAAGCCGCTGTGCCGTTTGCAGCTGTTTCTTTAGTGCGAGCGTGTTGCCGCTTTGCAGTGCCTGCAGCAGCTCTTCGATCCGCTCATCTGTCGTTTTTGGTGCTGCCTGTACCAGCCCCTCACAGGAAGACACGGATCCCGCAGACACAGCCTCAAACGATTCGTCATTTGATTCTTCTGCTTTCTCCTGCAGCACGTTCACTTTGATGGCATGTCCTGCGCGCTGTGCCTGCGCATACTGCACAGCTTCACGATAGGCTGTCTGCAGCTGCTGAAATACCTGGGGTTCCTCCTCCGGATGATGCAGCTTCACCTGCTTCGCATAGGCTTTTTTTATTGCGGTGATATCCTCTAGATTCGCAAGGTCCAACAACCCTTTTATCTGTTCCAGTTCCATACGCTCTCCTAACTGAAGAAGCTCACAGCATCCGCTTCCCATTCATCAAGGGCAGACTTCACCCTTCGAAAGACCTCACGAATATGCTGTGGCTGTTCCTGCTGCAGCGCTGTCTCGAATTCCTCCAGCAGGGCGGCAATCCGCATGCGTTTCTCTCCGATGCTTTCAGAATACATGCGCTCTCCGCGTTCCAGCAAGTGCCGGTATACCTCTTTTTCCTGTGATGGCAGCTTATATGCCTGCAGCTCCCGCAGGCGCTGATGAACCTCCTCCTCGCTCATCCGGTTCATGCGGTTCTGTATCACGACACGACTTGCGCTCTCTTCATGGAAGGTATTTGTTTCCACCTCCAGAAGTCCGTTGATATCATAGGTAAACCGGACGGAAATCGGCTGATATTCTTCGCTTGTCTTAGGTACTTTTATACGCACTGTCCGCACGACCAGATTGGCTGCCGCTTTGCGGTGCTCCTCCTGCAGGATCGATGTTTGCAGCTCTCCGCTTGTGCTGCGATAGGAAAACATGCGGTTTACACTGCAGGGTAAGGCCGTGTTGCGTTCAATAATCGGTTCCATCACATAATCCCTCGCTCCATCATCGTAAACAGCCAAACCGAGTGTGAATGGACAGATATCACTCAAGAATACATCCCGTATATCCGAACAGCGCTCCTTGATGCCTCCCGCTGTCCCACAGCCGATTGCAATAGCCTGATCCGGCTCATGCACCAGCTCTACATCCCGCTTCAGCAAAAACTCCAGATACTGTATAACAGCTGGCATACGACAGCTGCCGCCAACCAGAATGACCTTCTGCAGCTCCTGCAGGGATATCTCAGAATCCTTCAGCACCCGCTCCAGCGGTTTTTGCATGCGCTGTAAAAGAGGCATACAGATAGCTGTCATTTTCCCGCGGTTTAATTTCATACAGCAGTTTTTCTGATGCAGGAAAAGCTGCAGGCTGTATTCCTTACGGACACTCAGCAGCATCTTGGCCCTTTCCACCCCGGTTTTCAAAAGTGCCAGCTCCTGTGGGAGCAGCTCTTTTCTCTGCAACCCGTTTTCTTCAAGAAAGCAATCCATGATTGCTTCATCAAAATCACTGCCGCCCAGATGGTTATCCCCGCTGATGGCCCGTATTTCCACGACATTTTCAAAAGCCTCGACAATGGAAATGTCCAGTGTTCCTCCACCGAAATCCACAACGAGCGCAAGCATATCCTCTTCCGTTTGCTGGATGTGCTGGGATAAGGCTGCCGCACTGGTTCATTGATGATACGCTCCACACGGATACCGGCAAGCTGTCCGGCAATTTTGGTTGCCCAGCGCTGATCATCATTGAAATAGGCCGGAACACTGATGATTGCCTCCTCAATCCTCTCATTCAGGAATACACTGGCATCCTCCACCAGCTTGCGAATCACCATGGCGCTTAAATCCTGCGGATAATACGTTTTTCCATGGACCGTATACACCGTATCCGTTCCCATGCAGCGTTTGAACTCCGCAAAGGTCAGTGAAGGATGCGTATGCAGCCGCTGCTTAGCCCCCTCCCCAACCAGCACCTCTCCGTTTTCCAGAAAGCTGACAACAGAGGGTGTCAGATAGCTTCCAAATGCATTCGGTATCAATATCGCTTCCTTCCCTTTCCAAACACAGGCCAGTGAATTGGTTGTGCCCAGATCAATTCCAAGTATGGACATGAGCGCGTCCTCCTTTCTCAGTCATTCCATTCAACTCCTGTATCAACATCAAAGGGGCCGTAGCCCACAGAACCATAGGTATCCGGCTTCACCCTGATGCCGTTTTTATGCTTTTCACTGTAGAGCATATAATTTTTCTTATCCTTTGTCGCAAGCAAACCCCTGTATTCCATAGGCTCCCCATCCTCCTTCAGCTCTACAACACGCACATGCAGAAAATCTCCGTGGAGAAATTTCCTCTGCGTAACATCATAGATGCGGTCATAATTCCTGTTATTATATTCTCTTACGGCAAGCAGAGAAGAATAGGTCGGCTCGCTTTCCTGAAAGGGTTGCGTGAAATACAGGACTCCATCACTGCTGCGCAGCTGACAATCCCCGTCATTGCCCTTGCATACCACCTGATAATCGTAATTCAGATTTTCATCCCATATCATTTCCTGATTGGATACAAGAATGGAATTGATGATGAAAAGGGCAATACCTCCCAGCACAGCAGCACAGACGGCAAACAGCACCCGCTTTTGCATACGACTCATCTGCTTTCTCATTTCCGGCTGCGGTCTGCATATCTGTCCGTCTTCCTCCTGTCTTTGGGAACCCCCCGGATCTGTATCGGATTGCGTCCGTGTCAGGGTTGGCTGATTCGTTTCCTTGATGCTCCATACACCGCAATGCTGAACAAGTGTATACCTAGCGTCTTTTTTCAAAAGAGCAATGCAGGCCGTAATATTTCTTGTGACCAGCAGACAGCAGCCCTCTATACCCGGCTCATACCGCATAAGGGTGAGTCCGAGCGTCTGCAGCTGTTTCGCAAGCTCTGAAAGCGTATCTTTCGCCACACCGGGCTCATGCAGCTGTTCCCAGTGCTGCAAGGATGGATGAAACAGCTCTTTATAGTAACCTCCCATGCAATAGCGAAGGGCAGCAAGCAGCTGTGCTGCCGCATCACTTCGCTCAGCATAAACACAGCAGGTTTCCCAGTTTGTCAGAAGGTGCTGCAGCTTTTCACAAGCATAATCCTGCTCGTCAAAGCGATCGGTTACGCGGATTCCCTGCATACGCAGACTGCGTACAAAGGCAGGCTCCGCGAGCCCGTTTACAGCGACCTGCTTCAGATTTCCAAACTGCTTCAGCTCACGCTCCTTCACGTCCGCGATATCAAACAGGGAATACTCGCCGTCCCACTCCAGCATGATCTGTCCATAAATCTCATTTCCTCCATCCAGTGTCAGAGATTCCACATGCTCTGCCAATGCCACGGGTATCCTTAGCTCCTTGAAATAACGAAGCGCATACAGCAAGGGACCGTGATAACGGAAATCCCCTTCCGGATCCACATGCAGTTCATACAGTTTGTCATAAAGCTCAAAGGAAGGAAGAAGCTTCTGCACATAACATCAGCTCCTCTATTACAGCAAGGCGGAATGCAAAGGTGTCAAAATGCAGGAAGCCCTCTATACGCGGCTCTGCCTCTTCCATGAGTTGTTGCACCCTTTCTGCCTTATCCGCTGCCATCTCCCCCTCCAGAAATACATCCAGCGGGCGCTTTTGTACACGTGCATCCTGACTGTCATCCTCCAGCCTGCAAATATATACCTGTGTGAGTGCAGACGATGGCTGGAGTACATCAATATGCGATTGCACCTGCATCATAAAATGAAAGAAATCACTGCTCAATGCATGAAAACGGGGAATATTGTCGTGCGCGTAAAAGAAAACCCCGCCATAGCCATTTTCACGAATACGCAGCACGATATGGTTGCCAAAGGCATCCCCTGCAATACAAAGATAGCCCTGTTCCAGCAGTTCTGTAAACCATAGGCACCTTGACATAGCAGGAAAGCCTGTATCCCCCTCATGAAAGCCGTAAAACCGATCCAGACAATATACGGTTTCCCCTGCATTCTCCATATAGAAATATGTATCCGTTGCAGCACCTCCGTTGTAGCGAATCAAAAAATCACGATAGCAGGCAGGCAGAAGGATTTGCAGTCTGGCTTCAAATGCAGCAACCTGCTGTTCAATTTTCTGTTGTAAAAGAGGCTTAAGATACAGCCTGGTTGCATATAGAGGTGCCTGCTCTGTGAACAAAACCGGTTCTTCCGACTGCGGACTGTCCAAAGCAGCTTCCACACGCTCCTGCCTTTTGCATCGCAGAAACGCTTCCCTGTCCATAGAGGGAATCAGAAAGCCATTCTCTGCATCGTGCACAACCGCCTCCTGCATCACTGCGGATATAACAACACCGGACAATGCCTCCTGCAGGGCATCCAGCATACAGCACCAGTGGGCTGCCGCTGTATATGCTGTTTCACTGTCTGCTATTCGAATATGCTCGCTATACAGCAGTGGCACTTCAAAGCAGCGAAACAACGGCAAAGAGCAGGAATCCCCGTTCCATGAAGAGAGCTGTTCCTCCGGGATGCGGTATGCGTTCAGAATCACACGAATCCTCTGTTTTTCTTCTGTACTGAGCGGCTGCTCTCTTCGCAATTCATATGAAAATATCGTATCCATCCAATCCCTCTTTCTTTGTCTTAAATTTTACCATAGCCTGCACCATCCTCACAACCTCTTATAGTCAACTTTCCAAAAGCAAATAAGAAAAAGCAGCATACCCTCGTACACTGCCTGTTTTCTATTCGTTTACACGCTCACAAAGCTCCTGCAGCAGCTCCTGTATCGTTTCCTCATACAAACCCTTTACTCCGCAGGCAAAGCGATGTCCGCCGCCCTGATACCGGTTTGCGATATCATTGATCGTGCGGTTCTTGGAACGAAGACTGCCATTGTAAATACGTCTGCCGTTTTCATCCCGTTCTTTTTCCGTGAACAGCGCCCATGCTTCAAATTCATCCACGCCGCCAAGCACAAACACCTTTTCCTTTGCTTCGTTAAAGGTAAGCTGAAAACGCTCATAGTCCTCGCGGTTAATGATCATATAGGCAACATGTCCCTCCAGCAGGGAAACATTGCTGCGGATATAGTTTTCAAAGCGATAGAGCCGATAGGAGGTGGAGAAATGATCCTCGTTGGCTTTTTTTACATCCACGCCCATTTCCAGCAGATAGGCTGCCGTACGCAGCGTTCTCGGCTTTATGGTCGCAATGGAAAAGCGAAGGGTATCCGCAATAATGCCGCCGTACAGATATTGTGCACAGGTTGCTGACAGCCGCAGCTGCTTCTGTTCAAACATATAGGCCAGCATTTCACACGTTGCCCCGAACAAATCCTCGACAACCTCCACATCCGCAAAGCTCTCAACGACGATGTGGTGATCGATTTTCAGGGTACGTGCCGCCTTACTCCAGCGATCATCATCCACACGGGCACCGTTTGCCGTATCCAGAATGATGGCAAGAGAGGCAGCGACGGTTTCATCAGGGACAACGTCCATCTGCGGAAACAATGACTGCTTGCTGCCGGCATCCCTGCCCAGCGCATACACCTGCTTTTGCGGATATGTTTCCTGTATCCACTGCTTCAGTCCAAACTGTGCACCAAGGGCATCCGCATCGGGAGACACATGGCGGTAAATCGTAATGATATCATACTGTTCGACAAGCTCAAATAAAATGTCGGTATTCATAATTACGCAATCAGACGGTATGTATCACGGGCAATCATGAGTTCCTCATTTGTCGGAATCAGCCATACCGCTACCTTACTTTCCGCAGTGGACAGCAGGACTTCCTTGCCTCTTGTCTTTCCATTCAATTCTTCATCCAGCTGGATACCGAATGCCACTGACAGACGGTCACAGATCATTTTACGCATGTTGGTGTCGTTTTCACCGATTCCTCCGGTAAAGACGATCGCATCCGCACCACCAAGCTGTGCGTAGTAGCCGCCGACAACATTGATGACACGGTTTACATATACCTCTGCTGTCAGAAGTGCTGCCGGATTCCCTTCCTTGCAGCCATCCTCAATGTCACGTGCATCGGAGCTGATGCCGCTGACACCAAGCATACCGGACTGCATGTTCATGATATCATCCATTTCATCCGGAGTTGCACCAGTCTTTTTCATAATGTATGTTACGATTGCAGGATCGATGTCACCGCAGCGTGTCCCCATCATAACACCCGCAAGCGGTGTGAAGCCCATGGAGGTGTTGATGGATTTACCACCGTCAACTGCTGTAATGCTTGCTCCGTTTCCCAGATGACACGTAATGATTTTCGTATCCTCCACCTTTTTGTTCATCAGCTCTGCGCAGCGCAGGGACACATACTTATGGCTTGTTCCATGAAAGCCGTAGCGGCGAATCTTGTATTCATCATAATACTTCATCGGCAATGCATAGATATAGGATTCCTTCGGCATTGTGGAATGGAATGCCGTATCAAACACAAAGACGTGCTTGCAGTTAGGCAGATTATTTTTAAATGCATTGTATCCGACAAGACCTGCCGGGTTATGCAGCGGTGCCAAATCGTTTAAGGAAGCAAATTTTTCTACAACGTCTTCCGTTACCGGTACACTTTCCTTAAAAATTTCCCCGCCGTGTACAGCACGGTGTCCCGCACCGGTGATTTCATCCAGACTGTTTACAATCTTATACTCCACCAGCGCTTCCAGCAGCATGCTGACTGCCTTTGTGTGATCCGGAATCGGCAGTACCTTCTTAATTTTTTCTCCGTTCACCTTGATGGTAAAGATGGCATCCTCAAATCCGATTTTCTCAACGATTCCGCTTGTCAGAACCTCCTCGCTCGGCATTTCAAATAACTGAAACTTTAATGATGAACTCCCTGCGTTCACTGAAATAATTTTTGACATGTTATCCTCCTAAAGTCATTCTAAATTTTCTAGCTGTTCTACCAGTTTTCGTATCGCATCGTTTCCGACTGTTTTCATTTTATCATAAATCCTGCTTCTTGTTTCATAATTTTGCACAAGATGCAGCTTTTTTTCGTATTCCGCAAGAATATGCGTGCTGCGCTTGATATGATCGTTGACAGCCGCACGGCTGATGTGCAGATTCTCCGCAATCTCGGAAAACGACAAATCCTCCTTGTAATACAGATTCAGGATTTCCCGCTGCTTCTCTGTCAGCAATTGTTCATAGGCATCCAGAAGCGCATTCATCCGTTCCATCTGATCAATCATGCTGTAAAATATCCTCGCACAGACCGTACAGATAGGAATCAATATCAAACGGGCGCAGATCGTCCTCTTTCTCACCGAGTCCGATGTATTTTACCGGCAGTCCCAAAAGATCGCGTATCGCAATGACGATGCCACCCTTTGCCGTACCATCCATCTTGGTCAGTATAATACCGCTTACCTTCGTTGTTTCCAGAAAAATCTGTGCCTGTGAAATTCCGTTTTGTCCGGTTGTGGCATCCAGCACCAGCCACACCTCATGCGGTGCTCCCGGAATTTCCCGTTCGATAACTCTGCGCATCTTGCTCAGCTCCTGCATCAGATTTGCTTTGTTCTGCAAACGTCCTGCGGTATCCCCGATCAGATAATCCATGCCATGCTCCTTCGCATAGCGGCAGGCATCCACTAGTGCAGCACTCGGATCGCCGCCTTCTCTTCCCTTAATGCAGGTCACACCCAGACGGTCCGCCCATTTTGCCAGCTGGTCGATCGCGCCGGCACGGAAGGTATCCGCTGCCGCAAGTACAACGCTGCTGCCCTCTGATTGAAACAGCTTTGTCAGCTTTGCCGTCGTTGTCGTTTTCCCGCTGCCGTTGACGCCAACCATCAAAATGACCGTCGGACCATCTTCATTTTTATGGAAATCCTCGTCCTCAACACTGGCATACAGCTCATGCATAACCTCAATCAGGCACTCACTGATTTCATCAAAGCTCTTCAGCTTCTGATCCATCGCACGGCTTTCGACCTCATCCACGATTTTCTGTGCTGTTTTAATGCCGATATCCGCTTCCAGCAGTACGACCATCAAATCCTCCAGAAACTCCTCGTTGACGCCGGTAAAGCCAAGTGCCAGCTTCCGAATGCGTTCTGAAAACGACTTTTTTGATTTATCCAGACCGCTCAGATAGCGATCTCCATCCTTTTTGGATGAAAATGTCTGCTTTAATTTTGAAAAAATACCCATTATGCCTTCACCTCTTCCTTATCAATCATGTTGATTGCATCCTGCAGCTTCACCTTCAGCAGCTGGGAAACACCATTTTGCTGCATAGTTACCCCATACAGGGCATCACACTGCGCCATGGTTCCCGGGCGGTGTGTCACGACGATAAACTGACTCTCCCCGCGAAACTGTGCAATATATTTCGCAAAGCGCTCCACATTTGCCTGATCCAGCGCTGCCTCAACCTCATCAAAGATACAAAGCGGCATCGTTCTTGCCTTCAGAATGGAGAACAGGACACAGATGGCGATCAGACTCTTTTCTCCACCGCTGAACAGACGGATATTCTGTACGGTTTTTCCCGGCGGCTGCACATCGATATCAATACCGGTATTCAGCACATCCTCCGGATCCACCATGAACAAGCGTGCCTTACCGCCTCCAAACAGCGCACGGAAGACATCGTTGAGCTGTGCGTTGATCTTATCAAACATCTCCTGAAACTGCTTGACCATGATATCATCCATTTCATCAATGGCCTCCAAAATCTTATCCTTGGCAGCCATCAGGTCATCCCGCTGTCTGCTTAAGAATTCAAAACGCTCACTGACCTCCTTGTATTCCTGCGGTGCATCCAGATTTACATTCCCCAAGGAGGAGATTTCCTGACGAAGAATCACAACCTGCTTGCGTGCCTCCACGATATCGATCTCCGCCTTCTGACTCTGCGCATATTCAAAGGTCATCTCATAGGTGGAGCTTAAACGTTCCAGCGTGGTTTCCAGCTTTGTTTCCGCCTTCGCCTGTGCCACCTCCACCTCACGCTGTTCATTTTGCAATATATTAAGATCCCTTCGCAGCTGGCGAATCTGGGCATCCTTGCGTTCCACTTCGCTGCCGGCCTTCATACGGCGCTCCCGCTTGCTTTTCATTGAGGAGCTGACCTCGTCAATGCGGGAATGCACATTGCTCAGCTTAACGACGATATCATCCTCCAGCAGCTCGGCTTTATCCAGATCCTCCTTTGGTGCAATCTGCTCATAATCGCTTTTCAAACGATCATATTTTGCCCATTTGGCTTTTACAATCGGATCCAGCTGTGCACTGGAAATCTGCATCTGTACCAGATTTGCACTGTTTTGCTCCTTTTTAGCCTGCAGCGCATAGAGCTGATTTTTCAATCCCTCCACCTTCATCTGCTGTCCCTCCAGACTCTGCAGCACCTGGTTTAATTCCTTTTGTATTGTCAACGGTGTGGAATTGTTTCTTCCCTTACCACCGGTCATGCTTCCTCCGCGGTTGACGATATCGCCTTCCAGCGTAACGATTTTATACTGAAAACGCAGCAGCTTGGCGATCGCATTCGCATGGATCAGATTATCCGTGATAACAACATTGCCGAACAATGCATCCCGCAGGGTATCAAACTGCGTGTCATTTTCTACAAATTCGCTGGCAACGCCCAGAAAACCGACACTGTTTTCCGCCAGCATACGGTGCTCCTTCTGCATATAGCGCGGCTTCATAACCGGCAGCGGAAGAAAGGTTGCACGTCCGGACTGATTCTTTTTCAAAAAGGTGATGGCATGCCGTGCTGCTTCCTCATCCACAGTCACGATATGATACAGCGCACCGCCAAGCGCATTGGAAATTGCTGTTTCATAATTCATCAGCGGTTTAAACAGCTGAGATACCACACCCAGAATTCCATTCAGACCGGCATCCAATACGGATTTTACTGCCTGCTGATGGTTAAACGGCTGCTTTGCCAGATTTTCCAGTACCGCCCTGCGGTTTTCCAGACGGTTCAGAATCGAGGTTGCCTGCGCATTCTCCTGCGTGCAGTAGGATACATCATGCTCCAGCCTGGCCGCTGCCTCCTTTTGCAAAGCAATATCCGTTTCCAGATTTTTTAATCGCTTCGAACGGTCTTCATATTCATAATGCGCCTCTTCCATCATTGCCTTCAGCTCTTTGGCTTTTTCGGCATTGCTCGCAAACTCCAGCGCATACTTTCGTTTTTCATCCATTTCAATTTTCCGGGTTTCCAGCATTCTGGATTCCTCGCTCAGCTTGGCATACTGCTCCTGCAGCTTGTTCACCTCGCGGTCCAGCTGATACATTTCGTTACGCAGCTCGCTGTTTTTTACATCCTCGACCTGGATGGTGGTTTCATGCATGGCCTTTTGGCTGTCCAGATCAAACGCCTTTTTCTTCAGCATGTCGATCTGCTCGCTCAGCTTCTCGATTTCATCCACCAGCACGCTGACCTCAATAACCTCCAGCTGCTTTTTCTTTTCCAGATAGACCTCTGCCTTTTTCGCCTGACGCTTCAGCGGATTCACCTGTCGCTCCAGCTCCATGATGATATCCTCCAGACGACTCAGATTATCCTGTGTCCGGTTCAGCTTTGACAGCGATTCATTCTTGCGCTTTTTATATTTCGCAACTCCTGCCGCCTCTTCAAACAAAGCACGCCGGTCCTCCGGCTTCGCATCGGCAAACGCAGAAATATTTCCCTGTGATATGATGGAAAGTGAATCTCTGCCCAGACCGGTATCCATTACCAGATTGACGATATCCTTTAAACGGCAGGGAGCCTTGTTTATGAAATACTCCCCTTCCCCGCTCGTCCTGTGCAGACGGCGGGTCACCTCTACCTCCTCAAATTCGACATTCATGATATGACGGGAATTATCAAACACCAGCGTAACCTCCGCCATATTGACTGCCTTGCGTGCTGTAGAGCCGCTGAAAATGACATCACTCATATTATTTCCACGCAGTGACTTCACACTCTGTTCACCGAGCACCCAGCGGATTGCGTCATTGATATTGCTTTTCCCGCATCCATTCGGACCGACAATTCCAATCACATCGGAATCAAAGGTGATGATGGATTTATCCGCAAAGGACTTGAAGCCCTGCAGTTCAATACGTTTTAAAAACATAGATGCCTCCATTCATTTGCTGTAAACAAAGCAAATACCAATGGTTATTATAGCATAAGTTTATACTGTTCGCATTAAAACTTGTGAAGAATTCAGTCTTTTTTAACTTTTATTCATACCACATGCATATTGCAGTTCGAAATATCGATATTCTACTATACAGTATTGATTACTATATTATTAAGTTATCATCACAAAATGAACCTTATTCAGGAAAAAGCATTGCATTCCGTTTGAGATTGTATTATACTGACCACAGGCATAAGATTTACGGAGGTGATACTCATGGAGGAAAAATCCATGCGGGATATGTTCCGACTGGGCTTTGGAGAAGAGGTCGCCAACTGTGTGACTCACGGGATCATGGCGTTTTTATGTATATGCTCTCTTCCGGCAGCAGTCGTATATTCCTATAACAAATCAGGGAGCGAACTGGCGGCCGGTGTGTCGGTGTTCATTCTATGTCTGTTTCTGATGTTTCTGGTATCCACATTGTATCATTGCATGCCGTTTGGTACCACACACAAATATGTTTTTCGCAAGCTGGATCACATCTGTATATACTTTGCAATAGCAGGAAGCTATACACCGATTGCACTGACGCTGATTGGCGGATGGCAGGGTTATCTGATACTGGCAATCGAATGGAGTGCAGTGCTTGGCGGTGTGCTGTTAAAGGCCATCAGCTCAAAAAGCTATCCCAAGCTTTCCATGACCATCTATATGATTATGGGCTGGACGGCTATCTTCTTTCTGCCGACGCTGCTGTCAAAAGCAAGTCCCCTGTTTCTCGTATTGATTGTCGGCGGAGGTGTTATGTATACGATTGGCGCCTTCTTTTATGGAAAGCCACAAAAAAAATACTTTCATTCCATCTGGCATGTCTGTATCAATCTGGCAAGTATTCTGCATTTCATTGCCATCGTATTCGTGATGTGATCTGCCAAGTGCGCACAGGTCTTAAACAAAAAATCACACCAAGGGCACTCCTTACCGGCTTATAAAGCTTAAAAGATGCAAGGGCATTCCATCCAAGAATGTATTTGCATCTTTTTTTTCATATCCGACAGTCAAAAGAAGCTATGTCTTGTGCAGGATCAATTAAGAAAGCTGTTCTTACACACCATTGAGAATGCCCAACCATGGAGGAGTTTTCCTTGCTGCAGCACTTTTTCGAATATGCCTGCTTTACTACTCTTTCCCCGACTGATAAGAGATCATCAAATGAAAAATGCAGCAAGCAATGCGGTCAAACATCCTCGCTGCGATATTTCAGTTTTAGTTTTTCCGATCTGCTGAGCTGCTTGATCTGATATTCTCTACGCATGGCAGCCTGCTTGTCGGCATGGCATTCAAAGTAGTACAGCTCCAGGGGGCGGCGGGCACGGGTATAGCGTGCCCCCTTTCCGATCGCATGCTGATGGAAGCGATGACGAAGATGCGTTGTCCATCCGGTGTATAGTGAATCATCCTGACAGCGCAGGATGTAGACATAGAAGCCCTTTGTGTATGGTATCTCAGCCAATGGATTTCGCAAAAGCTCTGGCATTGGCAAGATCCTGTTCATCCGGATGGGACTTTCCGTTTTCATAATTGGCAAGCTGCTGTTTTATATGCTCATCCTGAGGATGCTCAGCAAGCATGCTTTGATAGCGTGCAATCACCGCTTCACCGACAGCACCCTGACACAGAAAATGCCCGAGTATGTGGCAGTGTGCGGCGTGGGACTCCACCTGCTGCTTCACCCTGTCATAATACTCTGTTTGCTCTGCAGCTCCCAGCGTTCCGAACAGGACAATTCGTTTATCCTTCAGCTGAGCGAGCAGACGTAAAGTTGCAGCATCACAATCTCCCTTATCCACCCAGTATCCGATGTAAAACAGATCAAAATTCGCTAGCATCGAAGACTGAAATTCCCTGACGGAAATCAGCTCGCTGTCCTCGGCAACCTCTGCGATTGCTTCTGCAATTTTTTTTGTATTCCCGCTGAGCGAGGAGTATACAATCAGACCCTTCATAAAAACCAATCCTTCTTTCTTATTTCAATGGCACAACCCTTGCCAGTCCGCCCAGTGATGTTTCTCTGAGCTCGATTGGGATTTTTCTGCCGGTATAATTCATGGTGTTGACAACCATGTCAAAGCTGACCTTATGCTCTCTTAAATCGCTGATGCCCTCCGCTAATACTGCGGCATCCATAGCACGCAGCACGCCGACAGCATTTCGTTCAATGCAGGGTATCATAACATAACCGCCTACCGGATCACAGGTAAGACCCAGATGGTGTTCGATTCCGATTTCTGCTGCATATTCAATCTGGCGCATCGTCTGTCCGCGAAGATAGGAAACCATAGCGGCACCCATCGCAACCGCCGCACCGATTTCTGCCTGACAGCCGCCCTGTGCACCGGAAATCGTGGCATTTTCCTTAATCAGATTTCCAAACAGACCTGCCACCTTCAAACCGTTGCGGAGCTGTTCTCTGGATACTCCCAGAATGCGGTGATAATAGCATACCAGCGCCGGCAGAATGCCGCTGCTTCCCAGCGTTGGAGCGGTGACTGTCATACTTCCTGATGCATTTTCCTCACTTGCGCTGTAGGCATAGGCACACAGCAGCAGTTTTTCCCGCTCGGCGGCACTTTTTGCCGTATCCGCCTTCTGCTTCAATTCCTTTGCAATTCGCTTCAGCTTCAGATCCCCCGGAAGCACTCCTTCCCTGGCTAGACCGCCGTCAACCGTCGCCATCATCTGCTGCAGGATGGTATCCATATAATCATCCAGCGGATCGAAGTGATTCACATACTCCCAAAGCGTCATGGAGTGCGTCTCGCAATAAGCTTCGATATCCTTCATCAGATGGTGTGGATAGACATCCGCGCCTTCCTTGCTTTTTTCACCCTCAATCTGAATAGCACCGCCACCTATGGAATAGACCGTCCATTCTCCAAGCAGCCGGTCCGCTTCATCATAGGCTGACAGCTGCATCGTATTGGGATGCTTCAACTCCCTGCGATTCTTAAAAAGGACCACGCATTCCTTCGGCTTCATCGTTTCGATGATGATATAATCGGTTAAATGCCCTTTTCCTGTCAGCGCCAGTGATCCAAACAGCTCCACCTCATAATGATGTGCGTTTGGATAACGCTCCTTAAACAAGCTGGCGGCGCGCTGCGGCCCCAGCGTATGTGATGAGGACGGCCCCGGACCGATCCTGTATAATTCCTTTAGTGATTTCATTGTCGCACTCCTTGTATTCCCAGCAAAAACATTTCAAAGCCCAGCTTTTTATCCAGACGCCCGGCCTTCATATTCTGATCCAGCGTTGCCAGCTGTTCCAGAATATGCATCAGATAACCGATACCCAGCCGCTGCGCCGTCTTCATCGCCAGCTGTACACGATAGGGATGCGCCTTCAGCTCATCCTTGATGGCATCCTTCCCTTTCCCATGCAGCATCAGCGCCTTCACCTCATACAGAAATCGAAACTGTGCAGCCAGCAGGGCAATCAGGTAAATGGCATCCTTGTTCAACACACACAGATCCTGCCACATATGAAAGGATTTTCGAAGGTCGCGGTCCACCACTGCATTGACCAGCTGAAAGACATCCTCCTCCAGCGGCCGGGTCACCAGCCTTTCAACAACATCACTGCTGATCACGCCGCCATACAGCTCCAGCTTTTCCATTTCGGTCTGTATGGTGCGAATATCCAGCGGTAAGCGACGCAGCAGCGCCTGCATGGCAGAGGGCTCTATCTGAAGAGAACGCTTTTTCACCTGCTCCTGCACATAGCTTTGCTTTCCCTGCTCATCCAGCTTTCGATATTGCAGCACCTTGCATGTTTTCTGCACCTTTTTTACGATTTTCTTTCTGGCGTCCAGCTTTTCAAAATCACCGATCAGCACCAGTACTGTCGACTCCAGCGGATCGTCCAGATAACGCTCCAGCGCTGCAGTATCCACTGCATGCTCATTTGCCGCACTTAGAAAATTCGCATGATAGACAAGAATGATCTTGCAGTCTGAGAAAAACGGAATCGTCATCGCGTCCTCCAGAATCACATCCAAATCCGTCGTATCCGCATCATAAACAAGTTTGTTCAAATCATTGGCATCCGGAACATGACTCCTGACGATCCTTGTCAGTGATTCCTGCAGCAGATATTGTTCTTCTCCGTATAACACATAATTCATTCTCATCACCTAGAGAATATTATAAACGAAACACACATAGATTACCATGACTTTTCGACATAACTTCCTATATATTTTCCTTCATAACAGCCCTTGTCCACCTTATGTAAGTTTTTTCCTATTCTGTCTCATGCTTTGCTCATTCCCACAATCCGTGCAGAATACCGATTGCCCCCTCTGCGCTTACATAATAACTGAAATAGCGGCTGAAGCGAATAGAAACAGCACCATCCCGGGCACTCACCAGCGCAGGGATATTCTCCTGCCTCAGACGCTGCATGATCGCTGTACTGGGATGATGATAGCGGTTGTTTCTTCCGGCAGACACCAGTGCCAGCTGCGGCTGCAGTTCATGCAGAAAGGAAAGGGAGCTGGAGGTATCACTGCCATGATGACCGACCTTCAATACATCAACCGCAAGGTCATAGCGTTGTAAAAGGGCCGCCTCCGCCTCTGTGCCGGCATCCCCCATAAACAGCGCCTTCAGCTGATCTGTCTGCATATAGGTGACAATGCTGTTATCATTGCTATCCTTTCCCTTATAGTCTCTGAGTAAAAACACCAGCGGCAGTCCTTTGATCGGCTCTGCCTTATCCTTATGATCGATGATTCGTGTTACATTCAGCTCCTTGAGCAGCTCCTCCTTACCACCACTATGATCGAAGTCATCATGCGTGAGTATCAGGGCATCCAGTCTCTGATAGCCTTTTGCTTTTACAATCGGGACAACCACCTCTTTGGGAATATTGCGGTAGCGGCTTCCCATGATATCAATCATAACAGCCCCCTGATGAAACGGCAGAGTTATCAGGGTACAATCCCCCTGTCCCACATCGATCATCAGCACCTCCCCAAAGGGATCAAACCACGAAGAAAAGGGCGCATACAAAAATAGAAGACACAAAACAGCCAGCGGCTTTTTCTGTGCATAGCTGATATAGCACACAGCTCCCTTCCCCCATAGAAAGAGCCAGAGCAGCTGTGGAGTATAGTACAGCGTTATCCCGCACTGCTGAAGCGCATCCAGCAGGTCGGCAAGCCGTGTTGTAAACGCAAACAATGCACCAAAGGAACATGGCACACTCAGCAGACAACCCGCATACAAAAACGCATAGACATAGCGGAAAACGGGAAACAGCAGCAGCTGCAGAGGATTGCAGGACTGAAAAAAGAGAAATTGCATCGGAATAAGCAGCAGCAAGCCGGTGAGACGCCTGCTTCGCTTTCTGACATTGAAAAGTGCGAGCATGCGAAAGCCCAATGGCAGAAGAAACGCCAGCTCCCATGCCATATAGGGAAACAGCAAAAGAACGGCTGCCATACTGATACCCAGCCGGTCCTGTGGATTCCTGCTGTGACAGCATAGCGTAACAAGGCGAAACAGCAGAATGCGAATCAGAGAGGAAGAGAACACGGTGACATGTCCGCACAGCCCCAAAAGCAGCAATGCAATCACAGAGGCATTGGCTTGCGAACAGATCATAAGCAGAAGCTTTTGCAGGCATGCCGCAAGTGTTGCGATATGTAATCCGCTGGAGGTCAGAAAATAGGATACATCCTCCTCATGAATACCATAGAGCAGCATATTGAGCCAGCTGCGCTGCTTCCTGTCCGCTATCCCCTGTACATGTGCATAGAGGGTATGGCGCACGCCGCTTCCCTCCTGCAGAAGCTGATAGGATTGTGCCTGTATCTGATAGCGTATTCCACGCCTCTTCAGCCAGTCAGGAAAATAAAAGCGATGAAAATTATGCAGAGATGTAACTGGAGCATAGGTTCCCTTTACCTGTACGATATCATTAAAATTTGCATGCTTTAGCCCATAGACCATGACATCCTGCCCCTGTGTATGAGCAATTGCATAGCCTGCCTTGATTTCCCTGATCTGCAATACGGTATCCATTGGCGTTTCCGGTTCCCGCAGAAGCAGCAGCATCCGCCCCTGCAGCAGGAGCAAAAGCAAAACAAACAGCGGATGTATGCGGTAATGGCTGCGATAATACCATAGCAACCCCAGCATCAGCGCCAGAGAAAACCAGATGGAAATCCAGTGTGCCCACAGCAGAAGCAGACAGCACCATCCGCACAGCAGCCAACTGTTTTTCATAGCGTGATCTGTTCCTTTATTTTCGCAAACAGCTTTTCCTTAATACCCTTCACCTTCATGATATCCTCGATGGTTTGAAAGGGCTGCTGCGAACGATATGCAATAATACGCTGTGCCATGCTTGGTCCGATTCCCGTAAGCGTCTGCAGCTCCTTTTCCGTAGCGCTGTTGATGGAAATCTTCTTTTGCTCCTGCTGCTTTCCAACAACCAGAACACTGTGATCACTCAAATCCTGTGTCTGATTGATTCCGGACACATCCGCCCCCTTCTTCAATCCGCCTGCTTTTTTCAAAACCTCCTCGGCATCCGCATGAATATCCACCGTATACACACCGGGATGCTTCACCTCACCCTTCACCTCAATCTGTTTTGTTTTACGCTGTGTCGTGGTGAGATTCACCGGTTCATAACGCCCGTAAAAGAGCAGAAGCAAACAACATACAATCAGTACTTTTTTCATATAGACAAACACCTCCACTTATCTATACGAAATTCAGCACGAAAACTCCTAAAAAAAGAACAGAATTTTTTCTGTTCTCTTCCTCTATTTCAAATCGATGACTTTTACCTGGTAAGGCTCCTCCGCTGTTTCAATCTCAACGACATCACCAATTTTGTGATCCATCAATGATGTTGCCAGCGGTGTGATATTGGAAAGCTTTCCATTCAGCGGGTCTGCCTCAATGGAACCAACGATATTGTAGGTTTCCTCTTCATTGGTAGACATGTCCAGAATGGTAACCGTAGAACCCAGTGATACGGTTTTCTTGGTCGCTGCCTTCTTATCCTCGGAAATGATTTCTGCATTCGCAATCATAGCCTCCAGATCGCGGATTCTTGCTTCTACACGCGCCTGACGGTCACGGGCAGCATCATAATCCGCATTCTCGCTAAGGTCACCCTGTGCACGGGCTTCCTGCAGCTCACGGATGACTTCATCACGTACGACATGAATCAGATTATCCTGCTCCTTAAGCAGCTCGTCCAAGCCTTCCTTGGTTACTAAAAATTTCTCATCAGCCATGGTTTCAACTCCTATTCGTCCGCTATTATACCACGTTTTCTGAAATAATACTACTGATTTTCGTAATCAGCAAATCAATGGCAACCACGTTGTGGCCGCCCTCTGGGATGATTACATCCGCATAGCGCTTACTCGGCTCGATAAACAGATTGTGCATATCACGGACAGTGGAGGTATACTGCTCCACCACTGACTCCAGCGTTCTTCCCCGCTCGTTCACATCCCGCAGCAGTCTGCGGATAAAGCGGATATCCGCATCGGTATCCACAAAGATCTTGATATCGCACAGATTACGCAGATCTTCATTCTCCAGTACAAACAGTCCTTCAATAACGACAACATCACTCGGTTCGATTTCCTCAATGACCTCACTTCTGGTATGATGTACAAAATCATACGTAGGCTTACAGATGGGCTGACGCTGCAGAAGTCGTTGCAGCTGCGCCACGAGCAGCTCATTATCAAAGGCGAAGGGATGGTCGTAATTCGTCTTGACACGCTCCTCCATCGTCTTCTCACTTTGATCCTTGTAATAATCGTCCTGACGGATAATCACAACAGAATTTGTATCCTCATAATGCTCCTTCAGCTGTGCGGAAATGGAGGTCTTACCGGAAGCACTTCCTCCCGCAATACCGATCAGTATGGTTTTCTTCATGGTCTTCACCTACTTACGCAGATTATACTTATCAATATTCGCTTCCTGCTCATCCAGCGTTCTTGCATAGTACACCTTACCGTCCCCATAGATATCTGCTACAAAATACAGGTAATCATTCGCTTTTGGATGAAGCACAGCCTGGATTGCCATCGCCCCCGGATTCAGAATCGGTCCAATCGGCAGCCCGGCATTTTTATATGTATTGTATGGAGAGTCAATGTGCGTATTGACCTCGCAGTCCTCACCGGATGTCATATCATCATACAGTGCATAACAAACCGTAACGCTGCTGTCCAGCGTCATTCCCTGCTTCAGACGATTCTGGAAAACACCGACAATCATTTCCATATCTTCCTTCGTGCTCGCCTCGTATTGTACGATGGAAGCAAATGTGATAGCCTCCTGCATGCTCATCCCGCTCTTTTTGATATCCGCCTCATACGGGGCAATCGCTTTCTGAAACTGATCCAGAAAGGTTTCCGTTATCTGCTTGGCTGTCGCATCCTTATGGAAGCTGTAGGTTTCCGGATACAGATATCCCTCGAGCTTCACCTTGTACTGCGCATTCAGAATATCCCTGCTTAGAAATGAATATTTTTTTATCAGCGTGTTCAGATAGGCATCGTCGTTCCACAATGCGAGCAGCTCCCCGGCCTTGACACCTGTCTGCTTTTCAATCAGGGCTGCCACATCCTTTGCCCACATACCTTCCTTAAAGGTGATTTTAATATCATCCGCATTCGCCTGCTTGCTGTCATTCAGCGTTTCCAGTATTTTCGGAGTGTCCCACCTTGCATCCAGCTTGAAATTGCCGGCCTTGATATCGCTGAGTCCATGGAATTTCATATACAGCTTGGCAACGGTTTTATTCCGAATCAGCTCCTGCGTCTGCAGCTTATCCAATACCGCCTCACTGGTTTCTCCCGGCTGTACCTGGAAAGAGGTTGGCGTTTCCCTGGAGGACACCGCCTTCAATCCGGTCTTATAGTATATAAATACGGAAAGTGCTGCCGCAAGTACAATGCATACACTGATGAGGGCAATCAGCACCTTCTTATTCTTCAACTGCTTCTTCATCTTCCTGGAAGGCTCCTATCACTTCTTCAATCATCTGCCATTCCGCATCGCTTTCTACCGGAATCAGATTCCCTTCATCATCGTAGGCGGAAGCAAACACTTCTCCCTCCTCTTCCTCAGGATCCATAAATACCACATATTTCTTAGCGTGGTTGTCATCCTCAAAGGTGAACAGAATTTCCATTCGCTTTTCGTTTCCGTTTTCATCTGTTACATACAGACTGCTTGAATCTAACATCGCTTTTTCCTCCTATAAAGGGGCTCTTGCAAGCCCCTAGTGTTTACTGTCAAGATAGCTTTGCAGAATTTGTACTGCCGCCATCTGATCAATGATTTTTTTGCGTTTCTTGCGGGATACATCCGCAGAGATTAAAATCTTCTCCGCTGCCACCGTTGTCAGGCGCTCATCCCACAGCACCACTTCAAGTCCGAGAGCTTCCAGCTTTTCCTTAAACATCAGGGAAATCTCTCCCCGTATGCCTACATCCCCGTTCATGTGCTTCGGCAGACCGAGCACCGCGGTTTTCACCTGAAATTCCTTTATGTATGGTTGTACCTGCTTGCATGCGGCTTCATAATCATCACTTTCAAAACGGATGGTTTCCACCGGGCGTGCTATCATGCCCAGTGCATCACTCACACTGACACCCAGTGTTTTACTGCCAAGATCCAGACCCAGTATGCGCATCACTTGTCTTCTTCCAGGTAAGCTCTTACCAGCTCTTCTATGATCTCATAGCGTTCCACACTCTGAATGATCGTACGTGCATTGTTGTGAGATGAAATATATGCCGGGTCGTTGCTGATCAGATAACCTGCCAGCTGATTCACTGAATTGTACCCTCTCTCGTCCAATGCCTCTTTGACTAAGCGTAATACATGCTTGATATTGTCTCTTTTTAAATCATCCGATTTAAAAGACATGGTTTCCGTGATATCTCTCATAGTATTACCTCCTTTTGTTTTCTTCCTTTATTTTATCCTACTTTATACAAAATTGAAAGCCTTATGACAGCATATTTTTGATTAAATGCAGTGCTTCCTCCACCTTAGAAGCATCTTTTCCGCCGGATTGCGCCATATCCGGACGTCCGCCGCCCTTTCCGTCACAGACAAGTGCCGCTTCCCGGACAAGATCCCCGCACTTGATACCGCCACTTACAGCAGCCTTATCCGCACCGGCAACAAAGGTGACCTTATCGCCATGGACGCTCGCAAGGAAAACAACGCAGTTTTCTCTCTGGGAGCGAATATTGGAAACAATATCCTTCATCGCTTTTGCATCCGCACCATCCATGCGCTCAATCAGCACCTGGCGTCCATTCAGCTCCTGCATATGATTGACAAGATCGCTCGCCTTCAAGGCAAACATGGATGCCTGCAACGCCGCAAGCTCCTTCTTCAGCTGTACATTTTCCTCCAAAACAGATGCAACCTTTTCTTCCACCTTGGAAATCCCCTTCAGCTTCAGATCGGACGCAACCGCATGCAGCGTGTCATCCTCCTTCGCGAATTCCGCATAGGCATCATACCCTGTCTTGGCCGTGATACGGCGAATACCGGAGCCGATGCTCTCCTCACTGATGATCTTGCAGACACCGATTTCCTGTGTGTTATTCACATGACAGCCGCCGCAGAATTCCTTGGAAACATCTCCCATGCTGACAACGCGGACAACATCCCCGTATTTTTCATCAAACAGTGCGGTCGCTCCGCTTTTCTTTGCTTCCTCAATCGGCATTTCCACTTTACTGACCGCATAATGTCCACTGATATACCGGTTTACCAGACGCTCGATTTCCTTCAGCTGTTCCTCGTTCACCTTTTCAAAATGCGTAAAGTCAAAGCGCAGATATTCCTCACTGACAAAGCTGCCGGCCTGCTGGATATGACTACCCACGATCTGCTTCAAAGCACTCTGTAAAAGATGCGTACAGGAGTGATTGCTCGTAATGATATCGCGCTTTTTCTCATCCACCTGTAGCTCTACTGCATCCCCTACACGCAGCTCGCCTTCCTTAATGATGACATGGGACAAATGCTGCTTATGCGGAGCCTTGATTGTCGTATCCACGACAGCCTGTACACCTTCTGCGCATATCGTACCGCTGTCACCAACCTGACCGCCGCTTTCCGCATAGAAGACCGTTGTATCAAACACGACATCCCCTTCATCACTGATGGCATCCACCTTCACACCGTCCTGAAACAGTGCAATCACCTTTGCAGAGGTGTGGCGCACATCGTAGCCTATGAAGCTGCTCTCCTGCGTGAACTCCATCAGATCAATGGACTGGCTTCCCATGGACTCCGCATCTCCGCGGGCAGCACGGGCACGCTCTCTTTGCTGCTGCATCTCAGCGTCAAAGCCGTCCTTATCCACTGTATATCCGCTTTCCTCCGCGATTTCCACAGTCAGCTCCAACGGGAACCCATAGGTATCATACAGCTTAAAGGCAGTCTTGCCGTCAATGACACGGCTTTCCTTCTTTTCTTCCATCACCTGTAACAGCAGTCTTTCCCCATCTGCCAGTGTTGCGTGGAAGCGCTCCTCCTCGGCCTTTACAAGACGAGCAATATAATCCAGCTTTTCCTCCATGTACGGATAGAAATCCTTCATGATATCATAAACGACAGGAACCAGCTTATACATAAATGCTCCCTGAATGTTCAGCTTCTTCGCGAACCGTACCGCACGGCGCAGAACTCGACGCAATACATAGCCTCTGCCCTCATTGGAGAACAGCGCCCCATCTGCCAGCGCAAAGCTTACGGTTCGGATGTGATCGGCAATCACGCGGAATGCCATTTTATGTTGGGCATCTGCATAACGCGCATCGGTATACGCTTCTGTCGCATGAATGATTGGCAGAAACAAGTCTGTATCAAAATTGGTTTCTCCACCCTGTACCAGCGCAACAAGACGTTCCAATCCCATACCGGTATCAATGTTTTTCTGCGGCAGCTCCTTGTAATCCTTACGGTCAAGCTCCGGCTTACAGTCAAACTGTGAGAACACGACATTCCATACCTCGATGTAGCGATCATTCTCCAGCTCTTCGAAGAACAGACGTTCTCCAAGACCCTCCGGATCATATGCCTCACCGCGGTCATAGAAGATTTCACTGTCCGGTCCGCCCGGACCTTCTCCAATCTCCCAGAAATTATCATCTGTCTTCAAAATGTGGGAAGGATCCACCTTACACACCTCGGTCCAGATCCGGTAAGCATCCGCATCATCCGTATATACGGAAACATATAGCTTCTCCTTTGGAAAACCAATCCATTTCGGACTTGTTAAAAACTCCCATGCAAAAGGAATTGCCTCCTCCTTGAAATAATCTCCGATAGAGAAATTCCCAAGCATTTCAAAGAAGGTATGGTGACGTGCCGTCTTTCCTACATTCTCGATATCATTGGTACGAATGGACTTCTGTGCATTCGCAATCCGATTGTTCTTCGGCTTTTCACTTCCATCAAAATACTTTTTCAAAGCTGCAACTCCGGCATTGATCCAAAGCAGCGTTGGATCGTTGTGAGGAACCAGGCTTGCTCCTGGCTCAATCATATGTCCCTGACTTTTAAAGTAGTCCAGAAACATCTGACGAATCTGACTTCCTGTCAACTGTTTCATATTTGCATCCTCCTTATAAGCATAAAAAAACGCTCCCGAATCCAGGAACGTATAGTATACGCGGTACCATCCCAGTTCACCCATGTACAGAATTCCACAGGCACACTCACTTACTCTTTTAACGCCAGATACGCGCAGAACTCCAAAGCAGCTTCCATTCTTCACCATGAAAGCTCTCACCTGCCGCTTCCTCTCTTGAATGGTTACCCGAATGTACTCCTCTTTTTCATCGTCCTGATGAACGTTATCATTATAACAAAATCCAAAAGACAGTGCAAATCTTTTATCATAATTTAAGCATAAGCTGAAGTGAAAAGTTAAATTCCACTTTCAAAGTAGCTAAGTAGAAAAGACTCTTACACAACAATCTAGTTGAATTTACACTTACAATTGCATTTAGTCTTTCATATATCCTTTTTTATATCTAT